>JAQTNX010000026.1 GCA_028713635.1 Candidatus Bipolaricaulis sp. | reverse complement strand
CGAGGGTATTTGACAGCTCGGTCTTTCCGACGCCCGTTGGTCCAAGGAACATGAAGACGCCGACCGGTCGCTTCGGGTTCTTGACCCCCGCGTAGGCGCGGCGAATCGATCGCGACACGGCGCGCACCGCCTCTTCCTGGGCGATCAGGCGGTCGTGGATCTTCTCCTCCATGTTGACGAGCCGGACCGTCTCTTCCTCTTGGACATGGCCGATCGGAACGCCCGTCCACATCGACACCATCCGCGCAATGTCCCGACCGGTGGCCTGGAGCTCTCCGCCAAGGATCTCCGACTTGCTCAGCTTCTCGGCCTCCGAGGACAGCTCGGCCTTCCGGTCGCGCAGGCGCGCGGCGGTCTCGTAGTCCTGCTTCGCAACGGCCTCCTGCTCCTCCTGGTCGAGGGTCTCCGTCTTCTCCATCAGAGCGCGAACCTCGTCGGGCATGTGGGAGCTCTGAAGCTTGATTCGAGCCGCCGTCTCGTCGATCAAGTCGATGGCCTTGTCCGGGAGGAACTGGTCGGTGACGTACCGGTCGGAGAGGCGCGCCGCCTCGTAGAGCGCGTCGTCCGCGATCCGAACGCCGTGGTGCTTCTCGTACCGCTGGCGCAGCCCCTTCAGGATCTTGACGGTCTCCTCGAGCGATGGCTCCTCGACGTAGATCGTCTTGAAGCGCCGCTTGAGCGCCGGGTCCTTCTCCACCGACTTCCGGTACTCGTCGGGGGTCGCTGTGCCGATGCACTGGATCGCGCCGGAGGCGAGCGGCGGCTTCAGGATCGACGACGCGTCAATAGCGCCCTCGGCGCCGCCGGCGCCGACGACCGTCTGGAGTTCGTCGATGAACAGGATGACGTTGTCGCTCTCGGACACCTGGTTGATCAGCGCTTTGAGGCGCTGCTCGAACTCGCCGCGGTATTTCGTCCCCGCGACGACCGAGGCCATGTCGAGTTCCAGAATCTCCTTCGAGCGGAGGATCGCAGGCACGTCGCCGACGGCAATGCGCTGCGCCAATCCTTCCACGATGGCCGTCTTGCCGACGCCCGACTCCCCGATCAGAGCCGGGTTGTTCTTCTTCCGTCGGGTTAGGGTCTGGATGATGCGTTCCATCTCCTCGTCGCGGCCGATGACCGGGTCGAGGTTGCCGGCCATCGCTTCCTCGACGAGGTTCCGACCGAACTCCGCGAGGTCCCCCTTCCGTTGGGGCTGCCGGCGAGCCGCGCGGATGGTCATCCCGATCCCCGATGGCGGCAGGAAGTAGGCGCGCGTCTTCGTGAGGTCGATGCCGAGCTGCTGGAGGATCGTCGCCCCCGTCCCCTCGCCCTCGCGCAGCATCCCCATCAGCAGGTGCTCG
This sequence comes from Candidatus Bipolaricaulis sp., assembly GCA_028713635.1. Classification (GTDB taxonomy): domain Bacteria; phylum Bipolaricaulota; class Bipolaricaulia; order UBA7950; family UBA9294; genus JAPLGD01. Next base: position 20,558 of record JAQTNX010000026.1, on the reverse strand, counting down.
GGACGGATCGTGTTGAGTCCGGCGCGGCGCGCCTCCTCGAAGCTGACCTTCATGACGCGCTTGAGCCGCGGCGTGGGCTCGAGGTCGTCGGCCGACAGGCGGACCTCTCCTCGGCCCTTCTCCTCTTCGAGCAGTTGGGCGACCTTCTCGTACGTTACGTCGTGCGACGAGAGGAAGCGCTGGACGTCGCTGCCGGCCATCTTAAGGAATGCCAGAAGGAGGTGCTCCGTGCCGACGTAGCTGTGCCGCCACTCCTCGGCCTCTTCCTGCGACACGGCGATGATCTCCATCGATTCGCGCGAGAAGCGATCGTACATCCGTCCTCCTTCCGTCGACAGCCGCGACGCGGTCCCGTCTTCGACGCGGTCGCGCCTACGACGCGGTCGCGTCTACGACGTTGTGTCTACGACGCGGTCGCGCCCCACGCAGTCCCGTCTTTGACGTGGTCGCGTCTACGACGCGGGAGAAGTATACCCGCGAGGGATTGCGCTACAACAGATCCGGCTTTCGGTTGACCGAGGTCATCGCGGCCTCGATCCCCGCGTTGCGAAAGAGATCGATGGCCTCGACGGCGCGCTCGATCGCCGGAGCCACCTCGAGCCACTCTCTCGGAGAGAAGCGGTCGAGCACGTAGTCCCGTCCGGCGGCGGTCCGGCCTTCGATCTCGATTCCGATCCGCAGGCGAGGGATCTCCTCCGTCCCTAGGCGTTCGATGACCGACGTCATTCCCTTGTGGCTGCCGGGACCTCCCGCGGCCAAGAGGCGGACTCGACCGGCGGGGAGGTCGAGGTCGTCGTAGATCACGAGCGCGTCCTTCGGAGACAGGTGGTGCCGCGCCAGAAGCCCCTTCACGGCGGTGCCGCTCTCGTTCATGAACGTCATCGGCTTCACGAGAAGCAGGTCGTCCCAGGAATAGACAAGGGCGGATTCCGCGATCCGCCCTTTCGCCCGGATGTGGTGAACCTTCCGGTAGAGGTCGATGGCCTCGAAGCCGACGTTGTGCCGTGTGAGCGCGTACTCGAGCCCGGGGTTTCCCAGCCCGAAAACGGCCTTCAACGAACCCCCTACGACTCCTCGGCCGCCGACTCTTCCGTGGCTTCCGCGGCCTCGCCTTCCTCGCCCTCGGCGGCCTCGGCGCCCTCTTCCGCCGTCGCCTCCGCAACCAGAGCGCGCGGCTGGATCACCGTTACGAGGACCCGTTCGGCCGGGAGCATCGGCTCAACCTTTCCAAAGTCGATCTCGTTCACGTGGATCGAGTCGCCGATGTTGAGGTTGGAGACGTCGATGGTCAGAAGGGGTGGGATGTCTGTCGGCATGCCGTGCACGGGGATCGTGTTGAACTGGACGTTCAAGATGCCGCCGAGCTTCGTTCCCGGCGCCTCGCCGACGATCTTTACCGGAACGCTGAGCTTCAGCGGGTGCGTCGTGTCCGGGTGGTAGAAGTCGACGTGCATGGGGACGTCGGTAACCGAGTCGTAGTCGACGACCTTCAGAAAGACGTCCATCTCCTTCGGCTTCCCGTCGCCGGTGATGCGGAGGTTGATTCGCGAGCTTCTCGTGATCTTCGCGAACAGGACCTGCAGGTCCTTGCGCGTCATCGAGATCGGCTGGCTGTCCATTGCCGGTCCGTAGACGACTCCCGGAACGATTCCCTGGCGGCGAAGGGCGTTCGCCTTGCCCGACGTCCTCTTGACGGCCTCTAGCGTATGCATCGCAACTCCTACGGTTCGACTAGTAGTGCGGGAAGAGGTGACTCACCGACTTGTCCTCGAAGATCCGGTGAATGGTCTTGGCGAGGTGCTCGCCGACCGAGATGTACTCCACAATCCCGCTCTTCTCAGCTTGCTCTCGAAAGATGGTATTGGTAACGACGACTTGTTTCAAGGGAGAGTTCGCCAGGGCCCCCAAGGCGTCTCCGGAGAACAGCCCGTGCGTGCAGTAGGCGCGGACCTCCGCCGCGCCGTCGTCGAGCAGGCGGCGAGCGGCCTTCACGAGCGTGCCCCCGGAGGCGAGGATGTCGTCGACGAGGATCGCCATCTTGCTCCTGACGTCTCCGATGACGTTCATCACGTCGACGACCGATCCGTCGTGGCTGCGGCGTTTTTCGAGGATGGCGAGCGGAAGGTCGAGCTGTTCGGCGACCATTCGGGCCCGAACCGCTCCCCCGGCGTCCGGCGAGACGATGACCGCGTTCTCGATTCCCACCAGGTGGGTCCGGATGTGTTCGGCGAAAATCCAGTCGGCCCGCAGGTTGTCGACCGGGATGTTGAAGAACCCTTGGATCTGACCGGCGTGGAGGTCCATCGTGAGGACGCGGTCCGCGCCCGCCGTCTCGATGAGGTTCGCGACAAGGCGCGCGGAGATGGGGACCCGGCCGGTCTGCTTGCGATCTTGGCGGGCGTAGCCGTAGTACGGGATGACGGCAATCACTTTTCGTGCAGACGCGCGCCGAGCCGCGTCGATGATCAGGAGAAGCTCCATGAGATGGTCGTTGACCGGCGGGCACGTCGGCTGGATGACGAACACGTCGGCTCCGCGCACCGTCTGACGGATGCGGACCCGGACCTCTCCATCGCTGAACCGATCGACGGCCGCGTCACAAAGGTCGATTCCAAGCGACGACGACACTTCCCGAGCCAGGACGGGGTTCGCATTCCCCGTCACGAGCTTCAGCTCCTGCCCGATCATGCTCCCTCCTCGCCGGACGGCGCCGCGCTTCTCTCTTTCAGCACTTGGCGTGCTCTGCCAAGTGCCAGCGTCTGCGGCGGGACATTCTCCGTGATCGTCGACCCGGCGGCCACGAACGCCCCGCGGCCGATCGTCACGGGGGCGACCAGCGACACGTTGCTGCCGATGAAGACCCCGTCCTCAATCACCGTGCGGTGCTTCGCCGCGCCGTCGTAGTTGCAGGTGATCGCCCCCGCGCCGACGTTCGTCCCTTCGCCGATCTCCGCGTCGCCGAGGTACGAGAGGTGGCCCGCCTTCACGCCGCGTCCCAGCCGGGCCGCCTTGACCTCAACGAAGTTGCCCACGCGGGCCTCCGGCCCGACGTCGGCCTGCCGGCGAAGGTGGGCGAACGGCCCGACGGTCGAGCGCTCGCGGACGCGCGCCGACTCGAGCACCGAGTAGCGGACGACGGCGCCGTCCTCGACCGCCGAGTCCTCGATCCAGGAGTCCGGACCGAGGGTGCAGGTTCGTCCGACCTCCGTGGTTCCGACGAGGTGCGTCCCGGGCAGGATCCGCGTTCCGGCGCCGACCCGCACCCGTTCGTCGACGTAGGTACGCTCGTCGTCGACGACGATGACGCCGAGCGCGGCGAGCGACGCAAGCTTCCGTCGGCGCGCGATCCTCTCGAGAGCGGACACGTCGGCGGGCGTCGCGAGGCGGCGAAGGTCGTCGGGATCGGCCGCCGACCACGCTCCGGCGCCTGGATCTCCGAGCGGGCGGCCGCCGAAGCGGGAGATCGCCTGAGATAGAGCCTTGACGGGGTCTACGTTGTCGGCGAAGACCGCGAGAGCGCCTCCCGCGGCGACGAGCGTCGCCGTGGGATGGGCTTCGGCGGCCTGCAGGAGCTTGCCGATCGTCTCTGCGGTGATGAGGGGGAGATCGGCGCACATCGCAAGCACACGGTGGCCGGCGAGGCGTGCCGCAAGAGCGCGACGGGAAGAGGCTCCGGCGATGTAGGTCGACGCTTCGTGGAACACGCGCGTGTCTCTTGGCGTGGCTTCCGAATCGACGAGCAGGACAACGTCGGCGACGCCGGCCCCGCGCGCCGCGGCCTCGACGCGTCCCATCGCAGAGACCCCACAAACGGAGGCAGAGTATCGCACCTCGTCCCACGACGCATCCCCGCTTCGTGCCGCCAGCGCGACGGCTACGGTTCGCTCTACGTTCATCTCGCTCCCGTCTCGATCATACGCCAGCGGGGAAGTTCCCATCAACTGGAACGCCGCTTGCAGACGGGTCCGAACGCACCCTATACTTCGCGAATATTCGTAGCGCGGGAGGTGGTCGACGTGGTCAAGCGGGTCTTCTCGGGCATTCAGCCGACGGGGACGATGCACATCGGCAACTACCTTGGAGCGATCCGCAATTGGGTCTCGCTCCAGGACGAGGCCGACTGCATCTACTGCATCGTCGACTACCACGCGATCACGATCGACGTCGACCCGAAGGAGCTTCGCCGAGCGTCTCAATCGATGGCCCTCGATCTTCTCGCCTGCGGCGTCGACCCGGAGCGGTCGATCCTGTTCGTGCAGTCCGACGTTCCCGCGCACACCGAGCTTGGGTGGATCTTCGGGTGCGTCACGTCGTACGGCGACCTGTCCCGGATGACGCAGTTCAAGGACAAGTCCGACCAGCAGGAGTTCGTGTCCGCAGGCCTGTTCACGTACCCGATCCTTCAGGCCGCCGACATCCTGGTCTACCGCGCCGACGGCGTGCCGGTGGGAGAGGACCAGGTCCAGCACCTCGAGCTGTCGCGCCGCATCGCGCGCCGGTTCAACTCGCGCTTCGGCGAGTACTTCCCCGAACCGGAGCCGATTGTGCGCAAGGGTGCGCGGATCATGTCGCTCGCCGACCCGACGTCGAAGATGTCGAAGAGCGCAGGAGAAGCTCACTACGTCGGGGTGATGGAGCCCGAGAAGTCGATTCGGAAGAAGGTGCGCTCGGCGGTGACCGACGTCGGCCTCGAGGTTGGGGCGGCGATGTCCCCGGGCGTCGCGAACCTCTTCGAGATCCTCGAGCTCGCGTGCGAGTCCGTCGGCGACACGGCGACCGTGGCGGACCTCAAGGCCGAGTTCGCGGACGGGAAGCTCCTGTACTCACGGCTGAAGGACACGACGTTCGAGCGGCTGATGGACGTCCTCCGACCGATCCAGGAACGGCGAGCGAAGCTTGCCGCCTCCGGCAACGTGGCGGAGATTCTCCAGTCCGGCGCCCGAAAGGCGACGAAGATCGCGTCCGCCACGATGGTCGACGTTCGGCGCCTTGTCGGGCTAGGGACCTCGGCGTAGTCCAGCCTAACGCCGCGCCTACGCGCGGACGCCGCAACCACCCTACGCGCGGACGCCGCCCGTCGCCACTCGAGAGCCGATCGCCCTCCAGGCTTGGCGCATCTCGTCGACCGACAGGGCCGCGCGGCGTTCCCATGCGGGGTCGACGAGATGCTTCTCCGGCGGGACGCGAAACGGCTGGAGCATGTATCGCCGAGCGCCGCGGATCCACTCCGCGATCTCGATGAGGTCCGCCTCGCCGAGCCCGGGGGCGACCGTCGTTCGGAATTCGTAGTCGATGCCGCTCTCTCGAATCGTCCGCATCGACGCCTCGATCGCCCCGACATCGACGGCGACTCCGACGTACTCAGCGTAGCGGGCCGGAGGCGCCTTGACGTCCATGGCAACGTAGTCGAGGAGACCTCTCGCGAGGAGGGCCGCCAGCACCTCCGGGCGCGACCCGTTCGTGTCAAGCTTCGTTCGCAGTCCGGCCTCGCGAACGGCGGCGAGGAACGAGCCGAGGTCCGGCTGCAGCGTTGGCTCGCCGCCGGAGACGACGATCCCGTCGAGAAACCCATTGCGTTCCCGAAGCTTGGCGAGAACCGCATCGGCCGCGAGCGTCGGGCCCTGCGGCGCCAGCTCCGGCAGGACGAGCTCGTGGTTGTGACAGAACGGGCAGCGAAAGTTGCAGCCGACGACGAACACCAACGCCGACACCCTTCCGGGATCGTCGGACAACGACAGCGGACTGAATGCTCCCACGCGCACGGCGAACCCCGCGCTACGCGGACCGGATTCCCGTCGTCACGAACGTCTTACGGTCGGCGAACTCGGCCCGCTTCCCGTCATTCCACTGCTCGACCGGGCGGAGGTACCCAACAATCCGGGAGTAGACCTCGGCCGGCGATCCGCACGTCGGGCACGCCCGATGCTCCCCGGCGATGTATCCATGTTCAGGACAGATCGAGAAGGTCGGCGTCAACGTGTAGTACGGCAGACGGAACGACTCGGCGATCTTGCGGACCAAGCGCCGCGTCGCTTCGGAGTTGGGGAGGCGCTCGCCGAGGAATCCGTGGAACACCGTACCCCCCGTGTATTTCGCCTGTAGCGGGTCCTGAACCCGCAGGGCCTCGTACAGGTCGTCGGTGAAGCCGACGGGCAACTGCGTCGAGTTGGTGTAGTACGGAGTCTTCCCGCCGTGCACCTCGAGGTTGTAGATCCGTAGATCCGGGAACCGGTCGAGGTCCTTCTTGGCCAGGCGATAGCTCGCACCCTCCGCCGGCGTGGCTTCGAGGTTATAGATCTCGCCGGTCTCTTCCTGGTACGAGCCGAGCCTGTCCCGCATCCAGTCGAGAACGCGGAGCGCGAACGCTTGCCCGGCGGGCTCGGCGAGCGAGCAGTCCATGAGGTTGAGTAGCGCCTCGTTCATGCCGAGGATGCCGATCGTCGAGAAGTGGTTCCGCCAATACCCGCCCTCCGCCTCCTTGATCCGTCGTAGGTAGAAGCGCGAGTACGGGTAGAGCCCCTGATCGGTCAGCTGCTCGAGCGTCTTGCGCTTGATCTCGAGAGCCTTTCGGGAGAGGTCCATCAGGTCGCCGAGCCGGCGGAAGAAGTCGTCTTCATCGGTGGCGAGGTATCCGATGCGCGGCAGGTTCAAGGTGACGACGCCGATCGAGCCGGTGAGCGGGTGGGCGCCGAAGAGACCGCCCCCGCGGCTCCTGAGTTCGCGGTTGTCGATCCGCAGCCGGCAGCACATGCTGCGCGCGTCCTCGGGGCGCATGTCGCTCCCGATGAAGTTCGAGAAGTACGGGATCCCGTACTTCGCCGTCATCTCCCACACCGGCTCGAGGACAGGGTTCTCCCAGTCGAAATCCTCCGTGATGTTGTAGGTCGGGATCGGGAACGTGAAGGGACGGCCCTGCGAGTCCCCTTCCATCATGACCTCCGCAAACGCGCGGTTGAACAGGTCCATCTCCGGCTGGTAGTCGCCGTAGCACGTCTTCCCGAGAGCGCCGTTGAGGACGACCGGTTCCCCCGCCATGAACCGCGGCACCTTGAGGTCGAGGGTGATGTTCGTGAACGGGGTCTGGAAACCGACGCGCGTCGGGACGTTCATGTTGTACACGAACTCCTGGACGTTCTGACGAACTTCTTCGTAGGACAGGCCATCGGCGCGGATGAACGGGGCGAGGTATGTGTCGACGCTCGAAAACGCCTGGGCCCCCGCCGATTCGCCCTGCAGCGTGTACATGAAGTTGACGATCTGGAGCAGGGCGACGCGGAAGTGCTTCGCCGGGCGGGACTCGATCTTGCCGCGCACGCCGCGAAACCCGCGCAACAGGAGGTCGCGGAGATCCCACCCCACGCAGTAGGCGCCGAGGGTTCCGAGGTCATGGACGTGCACGTCGCCGCACTCGTGGGCCGTGCGGATCTGGATCGGGTAGATCTTCTGCAGCCAGTACTGCGAGATGATCTTGTCCGTGATGTGGGTGTTCAGGCCCTGGAGGGAGAACGTCATGTTACTGTTCTCGCGGACCCGCCAGTCCCGGTCGTTCAGGTAGTCCTCCACGAGGGGCATCTCGTCGAGCAGGCCGCGCATCGCGCGAAGATCCTCGTGCTGCTTGCGGTAGAGGATGTACGCCTTGGCGGTGCGCGCGAGGCCGCGGTCGATCAGGGTCTCCTCGACCGCATCCTGGATCTCCTCGACGGTCGGTGGCTCGCCGATGAAACGCTGTTCGAGGGTGCGCGTAACGCGCTCGGCCACACCCTGGGCGAGGTATTCGTCTCCCTCTCCCACTTCCCGCATGGCTTTCCAAACCGCGGTTGTGATCTTCGTTTGGTTGAAGGAAACGACGCGGCCATCGCGCTTGACGATGCGATCCATGACCCCCCCTCATTCTCGGCCCACCGGCCGAACCCCGGACCATCCTAGCCACGGACCCCGGAGCGGACAATCCTAGAATGTGTGGGAGAACCTCCGCGTAGCTCGCTCGATCACGCGCTCTCCTTGCCATCCGGCGGCGCGCAGGGGACAATGGTCCCAATTCCGGAGGCGAGATCGATCCCGAGTCCGAGGCACGACAGCGCGCCGTCGCGACCTGGGTCCACGTTCTTGATTCCCGATACGGCCGTCGATACCATCTACCGGCACTTGTCCTGCTGATCGGGTACGATCGCAACCAAGAGGTGATTAAGATTCCGAACATTGCTTCCGCAGCGAAGCGGCTGCGACAGAGCGAGAAACGACGCGGGCTCAATCGGTCGCGCAAAGCGGCCCTGAAGCGCGTCGTCAAGCAGATCCGTTTGCACGTTGATGCTGGTGAGAAGAGCGACGCCATTGCGCTGCTTCCGCAGTTGTCGAAGGCGGCCGACAAGGCCGCGAAGCGCAACACGATCCACAAGAACAGAGCCGCTCGGATCAAGTCCCGCTGGATGAAGAAGGTCCAGGCTCTGTAGGAGGCACCCGCATGCGTCCGTACCGCTTCGACTTCCTCGGCAAATCGAAGTACTGGGTCAGTATTTCCGTGATTGCCATCCTGGCGAGCGTCGCGCTCTTGCTCGTCAAGGGCGTCAACCTCGGCATCGACTTCACGGGAGGCCTCGAGTTCACCGTGAAGTTCCAGGATCGCATCAGCGCAGCGGACATCCGCCAGGCCCTCGGCACGATCAGCGTCGAAGGCATCGATCTTCGGGACAGCCGGATCCAGCAGACCGAGGGCAACAAGGCCATCATCACGACCAAGCTCCTGAACGTCGAAGAGGACAACGACACGATCACCAAGATCGACGAGACCCTCCGCTCGACGTTTATGGTTGAGGACATCAGCCGGCGGCTGATCGGCCGGCAGGTGAGCCAGGAGCTGGCGCAGAAGGGGTGGCAGGCGATCCTCCTCGCGTTCGTCGCCCTCCTCATCTACGTCTCGTGGCGATTCCGGTTGCGGTACGCGGTGGCCGCGGTCACCTGCCTCGTGCACGACGTCACGATTGCGCTCGGCATCTTCGCCCTGTTCGGTCTCGAGATCGACCTCGAGACCGTCGCCGCGTTCCTGACGATCATCGGCTACTCGCTCAACGACACGATCGTCATCTTCGACCGCATCCGCGAGAACCTGAAGCTCGAGCGAAAGATGCCGCTCTTCGACGTGATCAACCTCAGCGTCAACCAGTCGCTGTCGCGGACGCTGAACACGAACTTCACGGCCGTCATGCCGGTGCTGATCCTCATGATCTTCGGCGGCAGCGTCCTGCGTGGGTTCTCGGTCGCCCTGTTCACGGGAATGGTGGTCGGAACGTACTCGACCATGTACGTCGCGAATCCCATCCTCCTCGCCTGGGCGAAGCGCGCCGACCGGTCCGAGCGGGCCAAACAGAAGGCCTAGATGCACTCGCTCCTCCGTGAGAGGAGGGAGTGGCGGGTCGCCCCCACGCCGGACGAAGAGCTCGTTCAGACCATACGAACCTCGCTTGGCTGCTCGCGAGCCATCGCGATTCTCCTTGCGCAGCGGGGAGGCGCTTCGTGGGACTCGCTCCTCGACCCGACGGGTCAGCGTTTTCACTCGCCCTGGGCGCTCACCGACATGGATCGAGCGACGAGTCGCCTCGTCCGCGCGATCGAGGTCAAGGAGCGGGTCTTCGTCCACGGCGACTTCGACGTCGACGGCCTGACGGGAGCCGCCGTCCTCTACCGCGGACTGCGGCCGTTGCTGCCGCCCAACTCCGTCAAGGTCGAAGTGGGAGACCGGGCGGCCGGACACGGGCTCTCTCGCGCGTTCGTCCTGCGGGCCATCGACGAGGGATTCACCCTCGTTCTCACCACCGACTGTGGCGTGATGAACCACGCCGAGATCGCCGAGCTTGCCGATGCGGGGATCGACACGATCGTCACCGACCACCACCTTCCCGTCGGCGACCTGCCTCGCGCGGTGGCCGTCGTCGACCCGCACCGGCCCGAAAACGCGTATCCGAACGTCAACCTGGCCGGCGTCGGCGTCGCCTACAAGCTCGTCGTCGCGCTGTACGAGCGCCTCGGGCAGGCAACGCCCCTCGCGCTCCTCGACCTCGTCGCGCTCGGGACGATCGCCGACCTCGTCCCGCTGTGCTCCGACGGGGACAACGAGAACCAGCGGTTGGTCCGCGAGGCCTTTCGCATGCTGGCCGACGGCCGGGGCTCGTCGCTCGGGCTGCGCACGTTGATGGCGAAGCTCTCCATCAACCCGAAGAAGCTCGGCACATCGGACTTCGGCTACCTCATCGCTCCGAAGCTGAACGCCGCGAATCGCGCGGGGGACCCGAAGGTCGCGTTCCTGCTGCTCATCACCGAGGCGGCCGACCAAGCGGAGTACCTGGCGGAAATCCTCCTCGACTACAACCGCGACCGGGAGATTGCACAGAACGACCTCATCGCCCAGGCCGAGTCCCTCATCCGCACGGAGGGGCTCGATCCCCAAGAGGACGGCCTACTCTTCCTCGTCGGCAAGTACTGGAACGAGGGAATCCTCGGGCTCGTCGCCTCCAACCTCGCAGAGCGCTACCGCGTCCCGACGATGATCCTATCGCGCGGGGATCGGATCTCGCGCGGCTCGTGCCGCAGCGTCGGCGACTTCGACATCAGCGCGTGCCTCGAGGCCCACCGGGAGCTCCTGCTGCAGTTCGGGGGACACAAGATGGCGGCTGGGTTTTCCGTGTCGAACGACGCCCTCGCGGATCTTGAGGAGAAGCTGTTCGAGTACATCGTCGACCACCGGACGTCGATCGCGGCGTTCAACCCCGAGCAGATCGACGTGGAAGTCGAGCTGCGCGACGTCGACCTTCGGTTCTACACGAACCTCTCGTCGCTCGCGCCGTACGGCCCCGGAAACCCTTCGCCGCGATTCCTTCTGCGCGGGTGCGCGTTCGACGGGCTTGGCCTCGTCGGAAACCGCAAGCAACACCTGAAGGGGCGCGTCTCGCAGGATGGGCACGCGCTTCCGTTCATCGGCTTTCGTCTCGGCAAGCACCTCGACGCGTTCGAGAGCGTGCCCGTGGCCGACCTCGTCTGCCAGATCGGGTTCGACGACTGGCGGAACGACATCCAGATCCAGGGCATCGACCTCGTTCGAGCAGCCGAGTGAGGCCCGCTATTTTCCCACGCAGAACCGCGAGAAAACGGCGTCGAGGATCGACTCATTGACGTCGATTCCCTGAAGGTCGCCCGACGCAACGTACGCCGAGCGAAGCTCCTCGGCGACCATGTCGGGCGTCAGCCCTTCTCGCATTGCTGTGACTGCGCGTGCCGCGCCGTCCCGCAATCGCCGGAGCAGGTCGCGCTCCCACGTATCGAGGAGGAGGATCGTGTTCCGGGACGGGACCTCGCCGCCGAGCAAGAGCTCGACAAGGCGGCCGCTGAGCGCGGCGAGGTTCGCCCCGTCTTTCGCCGAGATCTCGATCCGGCCGATCGACGCGCCGCGCGGGACGTCGCCGGCGCGGGCTGCGAGGTCGCTCTTGTTGAGGACGAGGAGGGTCGGCACTCCCCAATCGGTCGAGAGGAGGTCGCGGTCCTCGTCGGCCAAGGGTTCGCTTCGGTCCACTAGAAGAAGAACGAGATCGCTTCGCTTCGTTGCTTCCCTCGATCGACGCACGCCTTCGGCTTCGACGAGGTCGCCGGGCGCCCGCAGGCCCGCCGTGTCGATCAGGCGAACGGGAACGCCGGCGATGGACATCACTTCCTCGACCGTGTCGCGCGTCGTTCCCGGGATGGGCGTCACGATCGATCGTTCTTCGGCGAGCAACGCGTTCAGGAGCGTCGACTTCCCGACGTTCGGCCGCCCGATGATGGCGACGGTGAGCCCCTCGCGGACAACGGCGCCGCGCTCGGCCCTCGCGAGGAGATCGGCGGCGCGCGCCTCGATTGCTTCGACGCGAGGCAGGAGTTCGTCGATCGCGACGTCGAGGTCCGGGAAGTCGATGTCGACCTCGAGGTCGGCAAGGACGGCCGCGAGGTCGGCGCGCAGCCCGGCGATGGCGCCCGAGAAGCGTCCTCCGAGTCGGTCGACGGCGGCCTCGAGCCCGAGGCGCGTTTGCGCGCGCACGATGTCGGCGACGGCCTGGGCTTGATCGAGCGAGATCCGGCCGTTGAGGTAGGCGCGCTTCGTGAACTCACCGCGCTCGGCAAGGCGGGCGCCGCGGTCAAGGACGGCGTTGAGCACCGCCCGCACAGCGACAATGCCGCCGTGGCAGCCGATCTCGACAACATCCTCGCGCGTGTACGTCCGAGGCGCCCGCATGACGGAGGCGAGAACCTCGTCGATCCTCCGTCCGTCGACGACGACGTGCCCGTAGTGGATCGTGTGGGTCGGCGCGCCGGCGAGGCGGGTGCCCTTGGGAGAGACAAAGACGCCGTCGGCGATGCCGATCGCCTGGGGACCGCTCAGTCGGACGATGCCCACGCCGCCCTCGCCGATCGGCGTCGAGATGGCGGCGATCGTGTCCTCGTGCATGGCTACGTCTTGTCTTCCGGCTCCATCACGACGCATCGCCCCTCGCCGGAGCCGACTCCGGCTCCATCACGACGCGTCGCCCCTCGCCGGAGCCGACGCTGTACGTCTTGACTCCCGGGAAACTCGCGAGGGCCACGTGGACGGTTCGGCGCTCGTGGGCGGGCATCGCGTTCAGGCGAACGGTCTTCTTCTCACGCACGACCTCTTCGGCTTTCGCGAGGGCGAAGCGGATCAGCTCGGCGCGACGGCGCTTGACGGCGCCGTTGGCGTCGACGATAACCTCGATCTCCTTCCCCGACTTGCGGCGTAGCGCGCCGCGGAGAAGGTGCTCCAAGGAGGTCAGGACCGGGCGCTCCTCGGGGAGCGAGAACAGGTTGCCGACGAGGTTGACGTACAGTCCGTCGTCGCCGTCCTCCTCGATCTCGAGGGTCGCTTCCTCTTCGAGAAGCTCGAGCAGCCGGCGGACGAACGCCTCGGCCTCCCGCTTCAGTTCGTCCACGTCCCCCCGTCCCCGTCTCCCTTCGTCTCACTCGGAATCTCGCCCGACGTGTCGCTCGCCGGAGCGAGACGCGCGGTTCGCTTCATCTGGCGATTGACGATCTCCTGCTGGACCACCTGAACCGCCGTGGTCAGCATGTAGTAGAGCCACAGCCCCGCCGGGAACTTCCAGAGCATGAACGCCATGACGATCGGGAAGATGTAGCCCATCCACTTCGCGCCCGGCGAGCTCTCCACCGCCCCCTTCGGCGTCATCATCCACTGCTGCAAGAGCATGACGGCCGTCGTGAGGATCACGAGGATGAAGTACGGGTCGTGGAGCGACAGGTCGGGCACCCAGAGGAATCCCGGAGACAGGTGAATCTGCTCGCCGGCAAGGAGGATCGCGCGCCAGATCAGCCAGATGATCGGGAGTTGGATCAGCATCGGCAGGCATCCCGAGAGCGGGTTGATCTTCTCTTTGCGGTAGAGCTCCATCAGCCGCTCCTGCTGCGCCTGCTTGTCGTCCTTGTACCGCTCCTGGATCTGCTTCATCTTCGGGCCGAGCTCCTGCATCTTGGCCATGGAGCGGATCTGCTTCTGCATGAGCGGGTACAGCAGGATGCGGACCAGGACTGTGAAGAGGATGATGGCCCAGCCATAGTTGCCCGTCGCGCGGTACAGGATGTCGACGAACTGGATCACGGGGATCATCATCCGCGCGCCGACGCCGGGCTGGTCGAGCGTCTCGAGTCCGGCCTCCTTCATCAACAAGAACCGACGGCGCCCGCCGTAGAGCGAGCCGTCGAACGTCGTCGTCCCGCTCCCCGCCGACAAGGTCACGCCGAACCGCTGCGAGCCGGACGGCGTCCGGACGAGGAACGGCGCCGTCGCTTGCGTCTCCTTTGGAGAGAGGAAGAAGACGACGTTCTTGTTCATCAGCCCGACTCCGTCGAACGACGCGTACGACCCCTTGGCCAGCTCGAGCTGGCCCGGCTCGCCGTCGAACAGGTAGTAGACCTCGAGCGGATCCTTGTCCTTGGCTTTCGGGATGAAGTTCGCAACCGTCATCTGGAGGTCGACCGGGCGACCGGTCCCGTTTTCGACGACGAGCGAGAAGTCGATCGTGTACAGCGCCTTCGGGCTGATCGTGTAGATCTTCCGAACCTTCAGGTCGCCGAGCTTGCCCTGGAACTCGGCGCGGAAGACACCGGTCTCGGCCTCGACCGAAGGGCCGACAAGCTGGTAGAGGCCTTCGGTCGCCTCCCCCGTGGCCGGGGACAGCGTGAACGGGAAGACCGCGTCGGCGACGTACTGCCGATTCAGGGTCTTGATGTTCGTCGTGGCGCCTGGGACCAACTCCGCCGGGGTGGAGCCGTAGGGGATGAACGTCAGAAGGGCAGACTTCATCACGCCGCCCTGCTCCGACAGGATGTAGTCGCCGAGCGGCGTCTTGACCTCGACGTCGCGGTAGCCCGGCTGGCCGGGCACCTCACGGTGCAGGACCTCGTAGGTGATCTCGAGCTTCGCCGCCAAGGCGGCGGAGGACGAGAGGAGCAACAGAGCGACCATGAGTCCCGAGACGACGAAGCGATTGCGCACAGTGACCTCCTGAGGACAGGGTATCCGGGTCCCCAGGGCCGCGCAACTCCGTTGAACAGGGCATTCGGATGCACTACACTCGATCCCGCCCATGTTCACGGGGATTGTGCAAGCGATCGGAGAGGTTCTCCGAGCGAGTCCGGGTTCCCTCGAGGTGAGTCTTCCCGCCGCGCTCGAAGGTTCACTTGCCGTCGGCGGAAGCGTCGCCGTGAACGGCGTCTGCCTGACCGCGCGGTCGGTGGGAGCCGATTCGTTCGCGGCGGACGTGTCATCGGAGACCGCGGCGCGCACGACCCTCGGCGCGTTGCGCTCCGGGTCTGCCGTGAACCTCGAGTTCGCCGTCGCGCCGGGGCGCGCCCTCGACGGCCACTGGGTTCTCGGGCACGTCGACGCGGTGGGGAAGATCGGCGGCCTCTTCCGCGAGAAGGAGGGGTGGAGTCTCATCGTCTCCTTCCCGCCGAAGTTCGCGAAGTACGTGGCCGAGAAGGGGTCGATCGCGGTCGACGGCGTCAGCTTGACCCCGTTCGCCGTCACGGGCGACTCGTTCCGGTGCGCGCTGATCCGGGAGACCTACGAGGCGACCGTCTTCCACGCGCGGCGCGCGGGGGATCCGGTGAACCTGGAGTTCGACATCTTGGCGAAGTACGTGGAGAGGATGGTCGGGCATGTTCCTAGCCGTTGAGGAAGCGATCCGCCGCTACCGAGCGGGCGAGATCCTCGTTCTGGTCGACGACGAGAACCGCGAGAACGAGGGCGACCTCGTGATGGCCGCCGAGCACGCGACGCCGGAGGCCGTCAACTTCATGGCGATCTACGGCCGAGGCCTGATCTGCGTCCCGATCACCGAAGAGCGCGCCCGCGGCCTCGGCCTCGCGCCGATGTGCCCGGACAACACGGCCCTGCACGGAACGTCATTCACCGTCTCCGTCGACGCGCGCCACGGGATCTCGACCGGAATCTCCGCCTTCGATCGCGCCGAGACGATCCGGCTCCTCGTCGACGAGGAAACGGGGCCCGAGGACCTTGCGCGCCCCGGCCACGTCTTCCCACTCGTCGCGCGCGGCGGCGGTGTCTTGCGGCGCGCCGGCCACACCGAGGCCACCGTCGATCTGGCGCGGCTCGCCGGGTTGACGCCGGCAGCGGTCCTGTGCGAGATCCTGAACGACGACGGTACGATGGCCCGCCTGCCGCAGCTCGAAGTCTTCGTCGAGAAGCACAAGCTCGGCCTTGTCAACATCGCCGACCTCATTGCCTACCGGAAGCGAACCGAGCGCCTGATCCAGCGCGCCGCGGTCGCCGAGCTGCCGACGCGCTTCGGCAACTTCGTCATCCACAGCTACACGAGTCCGATCGAGGAAGACGAGCACGTGGCCCTCGTCATGGGCGACGTCGCCGGGAAGAAGAACGTCCTGGTTCGCGTCCACTCTGAGTGCCTCACGGGCGACGTCTTCGGATCGTATCGCTGCGACTGCGGCACGCAGCTCCAGAGGGCGCTCGAGCGGATCGGCGAAGAGGGCCTCGGCGTCCTCGTCTACATGCGCCAGGAAGGCCGGGGGATCGGCCTTCTCAACAAGGTGTGCGCGTATCAGCTCCAGGACCAGGGGCTCGACACCGTCGAGGCCAACGAGCGGCTCGGCTTCGACGCCGATCTGCGCGACTACGGGATCGGGGCGCAGATCCTCTGCGACCTCGGGCTCACGTCGATCCGCCTGATGACGAACAACCCGAAGAAGGTCATCGGCCTCTCCGGCTACGGCCTCGACATCGTCGAGCAGGTGCCGATCGAGACGGCGCCGAACGACTACAATCGCAGGTACCTTCGGACGAAGAAAGAGAAATTGGGGCACAAGCTGGACAAGGTGTAGGGCCGCGGTTCGGACACGACCGGCGGCCGGCACGAGGAGGGCATCGTGGGAAAGACCTTCGCAGGGAAGCTTGATGGAAAGGGGCTTCGCGTCGGCATCGTCGTCTCTCGGTTCAACGACCTGATCACCGGGCGGCTCCTCGAAGGCGCCGTCGACCGGCTGCGCCGCTCGAACGTCGCCGAGGCGGCGATCGACGTCTGCTGGGTGCCCGGCGCGTTCGAGGTTCCGCGAGCGGTGAAGGACATGGCGGCCACCGGCCGCTACGACGGCGTCGTTGCGATCGCCGCCGTCATCCGCGGCGCCACGCCGCACTTCGAGTACGTGGCGAACGAGATCACGAAGGGCGTCGCCCGCATCAGCCTCGACGCCGACATCCCCGTCACGTTCGGCGTCATCACCGCCGACACCGTCGACCAGGCGATCGAGCGGGCGGGGACCAAGGCCGGGAACAAGGGCGTCCAGGCCGCCGAAAGCTTGATCGAGATGATCAACGTTCTGCGCGAGCTGAAATGAGCTACGACCTGGTCCGAGGGATGTACGACATCCTCCCCGACGAGATCCCGTGGTGGCAGCTCGCCGAGGACGCGGTGCGCGAGATGGCGCGGCGCTACAACTACCGCGAGATCCGCGTCCCGCTCGTCGAGCACACCGAGCTCTTCACCCGCGGCGTCGGCGAAGCGACCGACATCGTCACGAAGGAGATGTATACCTTCCAGGACCGCGGCGAGCGCAGCCTTACGCTTCGTCCGGAGGGCACCGCGTCCGTCGCCCGCGCCTACCTCACGCACGGGTGGCAGACAAGCGAGCCCTTCCAGAAGCTCTTCTACCTTGGACCGATGTTCCGTTACGAGAAGCCGCAGAAGGGGCGAAACCGCCAATTCCACCAGTACGGGATCGAGGTCCTTGGCGCCCTCGACCCGAGCGTCGACGCCGAGGTCATCGCCTTCGCCTGGTCGCTCATGGAGATCCTCGGCCTTGGCGGCCTGCGGCTGCGCCTGAACTCGATCGGCTGCGCTGCTGATCGCGAGCAGTACCGCGAGATCCTGCGCCGGCACTTCGCCCCGTCGATCGATCGGATGTGCGACGACTGCCGCCGTCGGCTCGACGAGAACCCGCTTCGGATTCTTGACTGCAAAGAAGAGCGCTGCCAGCCGTTCATCCAGGAGGCGCCGGGGAGCGCCGACCACCTCTGCCCCGACTGCGCCTCGCACTTCGCCGCCGTGCGCGGCTGGCTCGATCGCCTCGAGCTTGCCTACGACATCGACCCGCGCCTCGTCCGCGGCCTCGACTACTACACGCGCACCGTGTTCGAACTCATGTCGTCCGACCTCGGCTCGCAAGACACCCTGATCGGCGGCGGCCGCTACGACGGCCTGATCGAGATGCTCGGCGGCCCGCCGACCCCGGGGATCGGCTTCGCCGGCGGCCTCGAGCGACTCGTGCTCGTGCTCCAGCAGCGCCAACCCGACGCCATCGAAGCCGAACGCCTCGACCTCTTCCTCGCCACGCTTGGCGACGAGGGTCGCCAGGCTGGGATGAAGCTCGCGACCGACCTTCGCGCGTTTGGCGTCTCCGTCGACGTCGACCATCGCGCCCGCGGTCTGCGCAAGCAGATGACCCAGGCGAACCAACTACGGGCCCGCAACCTCCTCGTCCTCGGCGAAGACGAAGCCCGTGCTGGGAAGGGTAAGCTCAAGGACATGGATTCCGGCGAGGAGCGCGAAGTCTCGCTCGACCCCGAAAGCTTGGCTGAGCTCGTGTACCCAGCCTGCGACGATGGCTGTGACGGCGGCGGCACTTGTGCCGGCGGCTGCGACCACGAGGGCGGCAGCAGCTGCGGGTGCAGTTCCTAGGGGGTGTAGGCACTATGGACCTGAAGCTCGTAGCGATCGAGAATCCAGACAGCCTCAACCTGATCCTCGGTCAGAGTCACTTCATCAAGACCGTCGAGGACGTCCACGAGGCCCTCGTCGGCGCCGTGCCGGGAATCCAGTTCGGGCTCGCATTCTGCGAAGCCTCCGGCGACTGCCTCATCCGCCACTCCGGCACCAAGCCCGAGCTTGAGCAGCTCGCCATCTGCAACGCGCAGGTCATCGGCGCCGGCCACTCGTTCATCGTCTTCCTCGGCAACGCTTTCCCGATCAACGTCCTCCAGGCCATCCAGCGCGTCCCCGAGGTCTGCCGCATCTTCTGCGCCACCTCGAACCCGGTAGAGGTCATCGTCGCCGAGACCAAGCAAGGCCGCGGCATCCTCGGCGTCATCGACGGCTCGGCTCCCAAGGGCATAGAGGACGACAAGGGCATCGCTTGGCGCAAGGGCTTCCTGCGCAAGATCGGGTACAAGAGCTAGTCGCGTAGCCTCGGGCCGGAATCACACGGTTCTTCACGCCTACAGTGGGTGAAGAGGATCTGCGCTTGGCTACTGTGAGGGCAGGATGCGGCTCTTCGGACGCGACAGCATAGACTAGCTGAGTATGACGAGGTGTAGCCTTCTGTATCCTAGCGGAGTATGCTCGTTGCGTGCTCAAGGGATCAGCGAGGACTCAACCGGACCCACAGATTGAGGGTTATCTCAAGACGGGTATCCTAGTTCTGATCGTCGGTTTCTTGGGCGGGTGCGCGTTGGTTCCGACGCCTCCTGACGCGGAGATCACCCTGTCTGTCTTCTTCCTGGATGTCGAACAGGGGAGCAGCATTCTTATCGTCTCTCCATCGGGCGTCGCAGCGTTGATTGATGCAGGAACAGGTCAGAGCGGTGACGGTCCGTCCGACGCAGAGCCTGTTCAGTGTATCAGGGACATCGCGGCCACCATCAAAGGGTTTCGTCTTCGCCACATCATCGCGACACACTTCGACGCCGATCACATTGGGAAACTGGATGACGTCCTGATGGCTTCGCCCGCCGTCGTGTCACCTGACTATCGGCTGTACACCCGGGGAAGCGTAGGCACATCCACCTCTTCAGGCGATTCCTATGGCTACATCGAAAGCATAGGCCCAGACCACCGCAGCGACATCGTTCCGAACGATGTGATTGACCTTGGTGCAGGAGTGGCCTTGACCTGCTTCGCTGCCGACGGCAAGTACGTGGCAGGCGGGAGTGTCCAGAGCGTGTCGCTATCGTCCAATGATGAGAACGGCCGGTCCGTGGCGGTCATCCTGTCATTCCACGAGGTCAAGATGTGGTTCGGCGGTGACCTTGTTCGGGTCGTTGAAGAGGCTGTGGCTCAGTACCTGCCGGACGTTGAGGTCTATGCAGTGGACCACCATGGCGCAAGCGGAAGCTCGAGTCTCGCCTTTCTCCAGGCCCTAAGGCCAGAATACGCAATCTGCCAGTCGGGACAGGAGAATGGCTATGGGCACCCTAGCAAGAATGCCGTCGAGCGCATTCTATCGGTTGCCGCGTCCGGAGGCGGGAAGCCTTTGTTCCTACAGCAGAATAGAGGGAACCCCGACGACTCCCGCTCCGATGACTCCCTCGCCGCTGGCATCGCTGATCCCGATGGTACTGGCCCGCTGGCCGGCAACATCGAGGTCGTCACGGACGGCTACAGCGTGACAATCACGTGGCCCGGGCACACGACCACGCCGAGCGAGACCACCCATGAGAGTGCAGCGTCTGCCGCGCTATCGCTCGGGAGTAGACATGTCCTGCCGTGATGACATGGGCAGTGCTGTCCCGAGCTGACTCCGATCTTTGGCCCTTGCGTTCTGCGTCTTCGGACCTGTCGGGCCGATTCTCGATGCAGTCTCCAACCCCACACCTTCTCCTCGGTCCGGGCGCGGGTTGCTCACGCGCTTTCTCTACCGTGATCGAACCTGAGGCGCTTCGCCTCACGGTTGGACGTGGTGAGACAAGGGGTGACGCATATGGATGCGCCAACCAAGTGCGCGTCGGGTCGGTTCCGGCTCGAGCGCGTTCTGTTTTTGTTTGATCGCTTCGCCGCGTGGGGTTCGGCGGTGGTTCTCGTGCTCTACGTGGTGAGCGGATTCGGGCTGACGCGGGCGGAGCACGTTGCGAGCTTGACCGGCGGACTGCTCGACCGGCGCTCTGCGTTCACGCTGCACAACAACCTGTACATCCCGTTTCTCGTTTTCTTCGGATTCCACACGTTCATGGGGCTTCGGCGCGCCCTGATCCGAAC
>JAQTNX010000025.1 GCA_028713635.1 Candidatus Bipolaricaulis sp. | reverse complement strand
GCTTCCTCCTCGGCGCCGACGTGCGTCGGCCTTTCTCTCTTTCAACCGAAGATCGAGGCGATGGTCGTTTCCGTCAACTCCCTTCGCGGTCAACCACCCCGTACACCACACCCGCGGACTCTAGCCCACCATTGATCTTGACCCAAGTCTTCGCCCCGTCCGTGGAGCGATAGACGCCTGCACGGATATCGGCTGCGTAGAGAGTCTGCGGGCTCTTAGGATCAACCGCAATGTCCCGAACACAGGCTTGCGAATCCATTCCGGTCGAGCTTGCCTGCCAGCTCGCGCCAGCGTTCGTCGATTTGCACACGCCCCCGCCCTCCGTTCCCACGTAGGCGGTGGCGGGGCTGGCCGGGTCGATGGCCACGGCGCGGACGTCCAGAACACGTAGCCCCTTGTTGACCGCAATCCAGGTCTGCCCTCCGTCTTCGCTCCTGAAGACGCCGCCCCTTGCCGTGGCTGCGTAGACGATCTGGGGATCCGTAGGAGCAACGGCCAGCGCGTTGACGTTCTGGCCCGACGTGTGGGCGTCATTCGCTTCCTGCCACGTGCGCCCGCTGTCGGCTGACTTCCACACGCCGAAACTCGGGTCCGCTCGTCCTTCATCAAGGTTCCGCATCTCTCGGCACATCCCGCCGTACACAATGCCGGATCCTGGAGCCGCGAAGCAGAAGGTCTTGAACCCGTGCCGCTTGAGGAACTCGTTCTCGTCCACCTGAGGGTGGCGAAACACAAGACTCCAGCTCCTTCCGGCGTCCGAGCTGCGCAGGACTACACCCTGGAACTGATCGGACGCAAGCACGACGAGCGGATCTGCTGGATCGAGTGCGATAGAGTACCATTCCGCCAAGTCCAGCGTTGTCGTGAACAGGCCCTCCCAATCATCCCCTCTGCTCAGGCCCTTGTACGGTCCTGAACGTCCGATGACATAGGGAAGCTGAGGTGCAGATGCATCCAACGTGATGTCCTGCAGCTGTGCGCCCGTATAGCCGTAGCTGGCTGAGCTCCAAGTAGCCCCCCCGTCGACGGTAAGGAAGAGACCTCCCGTGTAGTTGTTGGCGAACAGCCGCTTGGGGTCGCGGGGGTCTACCTGAAAGTCTATCGGGTGCCACGCACGCACGCCGTCCGGGCCCCAGCGGAAGCTCGGCTCGCCCCCGCACATGCGCTCCCAACTGCGTCCGCCATCACGGCTTCGAAACACTCTGCTGTCGCTTCCCGCATAGGCGATGCTCGGATCGGCCGACGAGAACTCGACGGACGTGATCGGACCATCACGAGTGCTCAGAGTCTGAGTCCAGGACTCACCTCCGTCAGAGCTTAGGTACACACCAAACTTGCCTGATCTGGCCTCGTCGTAGCCGTTGTTCCCTACTCCGGCAAGCAGTATGTCGGGGTTCTGAGGATGCATGAACAAGCTCCCAATGTAGAGATTCCGCAGACCACGTGCTTCGCCTAGTACACGCCAAGTCCTGCCGCCATCTTCGCTCTTGAGAATGCCGACACCTCCAGGTCGCTTCTTCACTGGATCCGCATTGGCGGCTTCGCGATCGAAGATTCCTGTCGACACGTAGAGCACGTTCGAGTTGCGTGGGTCTAGGAGGACGTATCGTGCTAGGTTGTCGCCACGCCAGATGGCTGTCCAGTGTTCGCCTCCATCCGTTGTCTTGTAGACTGCTCCTTTCACAAGGTCGAACTGGCGACCGAGCCTGGCCTCACGGTCCGATCTCCAGGCGTAGCTGGAGATCTCCGCCGCAGCGTAGACGATTCGGGAGTCCGTGGGATCGACGCAGAACCCACGGAAACTGATCCCCTCATCCTCTACGACTCCCTTGTCCTTCTCTGCCCACGTGCTCCCGGCATCCATGGATTTCCAGATTCCCCGTTTGTTCTGCGTACCGCACCAGATGACATCAGGATCGCTGGGATCGATGGTCAAGCTGAAGACGGGGATTGCGTCCCCGGACGGACCTGTTCGAGTCGTGATGCCCGTATTGGCGGGCGCCCACGTCTTGCCTCCGTCTGTGCTGACATGCACCCCGCTCCAGGCATCCGTCACATACATGACGTCGGGGTTGTCCGGCCGCATGCGTACGTCATAGCCCAATCCGCCAAGCGGTCCGCCCGTCCTAACCCATTGGAGCGTCGGAGGGCTTCCGGAAGATGCGGTCCCGCCTGATGTCGCCCTGTCAGAAGCGATGGATAGCTCCAACACGGCAGGAGACATCAACACCCCGAGAAGCAGGACGACCCTGGCTGCTCTCACTCAAACCTCCCTTCCGGCCCTAGGGCACCCATCGCGCCAGGCTCAACGATAGCTGTGCA
This sequence comes from Candidatus Bipolaricaulis sp., assembly GCA_028713635.1. GTDB lineage: Bacteria > Bipolaricaulota > Bipolaricaulia > UBA7950 > UBA9294 > JAPLGD01. The sequence continues at coordinate 20,620 of JAQTNX010000025.1, read as the reverse complement.
GTCCGCGAAGAAGGTAGTTCACTCCAGCGAAGGTGAACAAGGCCAGGAGAAAGCCGACCACGGCGATCCAAGCGGTTCGTCGGTTGCGCCACCCGCGTCGCAGCCGAACATGCAAGTACAGGACGTACACAAGCCACGTCACCAGCATGAACGTCTCCTTCGGGTCCCATCCCCAGTAGCGGCCCCACACATGCTTCGCCCAGATCGCGCCGAAGACGAGCCCTCCAAGAGTGAAGAGCGGGAACCCGATGGCAACCGCCCTGTAGCTTGCCTCGTCGAGTCGCTCGAGTGCCGCGTCATCCGTCCTTCCCTGTCGCCGCAAGCGTTTCTCCCGGAGGAGGTAGAGAACGCTGCTTGCGAACGCGACGGCGAGGAACCCCTCGCCCAGGAAGGTGAAGCTGACGTGAAGAGCCAGCCAGTGGCTTCGAAGCGCAGGGACGAGGGGCTGCGCCGCTGGCGAGTACAGCGGAGACGAAGCGAGGCCGAGAGCAACGCACGCGAAGAAGGTGACGAGCATCCCGACGGCGTGAGGGAGTCGCCCTTCTCGCCTGGTCACAAGCTCCACCGTCAGGTACCCGAGCGCGAAGACCCAGGCGTAGAAGACGAGGGACTCGTACGTGTCGGTCACGGGGAACGCGCCGAGCGCCAGTCCGCGCAAGAGAAGGCCGACGGATTGAACGCCGAACCCAAGGGCAGTACTCGCCGTAGCCAGCGCTCCAAACGACGCACGGCGGAGCACGAGTCGAAGGAGGTAGGCTAGGAAACCAAGGAAGTACGCGACGACGGCGGCGTCAAACAGGACGGCCTGACTCAGGATCAACGCTTGCACCCCCTCCCAGCTCTCGCGCCAAAGCGCGGGTGACCCGCCAGCTGCCGGCCCCATGCTCCACGCCCCCTCGCCCAACCTCCTGGCAGATCAGAACTCGCCTGTTCTCCGGCTCGGGGATAACCCAGACGCGGCGCGGCCTGAGGTAGAACGACCCCGCAAGGCCGGTCATCATCAGGACGAACCCTACCCACACAAGAGGGTACCCGGGATCTCGCGTGTAGCCGAGCTGCACGAACTTCGGCACCGAGAAGCGCTCGATATAGAAGGCGAACGGCTCATCGCCGCTCCAGTGCGGGTCGGGAGGGTCGATGAACGCGACCGTGCGGTACGTACTCCCCTCACCGCCCGTTGAAGTGAAGACGTCGAGAATCGCCGCTGGGTTCAGGGCTTCGGATCCAGGGAGGTCGACCGGAGTGCCATCCTGCGCGATGCGGAAGTTGGTGAAGAAGCGCGTCAGGCCGATCTTGGGGCCCCCGTGGCCGACAGGCCTGGTCTCCCCTGAGCGAAGCGCGACCGCCCCGACCACGGTGTTCGTCGGACGCTCGACCACAGCGATTGAGACCTCCGCGGCTCCGAGATCGTCTCCGTACCCCGTCAGGTGGAAGCTGTACCCGCGGAACACAAGGGGGTGATTCACGCGAATCCGCGCGCTCTTCTCCTGCCCGTTCGAGTCGAACACGGTCAGGTTGGTCCAGTAGTCCCGATACAACCCCGTCTCAGGGTAACCCTGCGCTCCGAAGTCGTCGGCCCGCACCGCGAAGTGGGCAGTCTCAGGGTGGACTCCACCTGCAGCGGAAGTCCCAATCGAGAGAACTAGGCCTCGCTGTGCTTCGCGCACCGTGATCGACCCCTCTTCACGGTAGATGCTGAGAAGCGCGCCCACGAGAATGAGAAGCAGACTTACGTGCACAAGGTCGGGGGCAAGCCGGCTCCATCGCCGACGCTCGGCGACGAGCTGCTCTCCCGCCGCGCGAACGCGATAGCCTCTCGCCTCCAGGCAGCGACGCGCCTTCTGCTTCATCCAGGCTTGCTCGCCGGTCGCGGCGGGAACGGGCGTACAACCTGAGGACGACCCGGAAGGCAGGGGCGAGACGGGCAACGTAAAGAGAGCACGAATGTGGCGTACCAGCGTCCGCGCCGTGCACAGCCCCAGGCTGACGGCAAGCAGGGAGACCAGAGCGACGAACCACGACGAGCCGAACACATCGTTGAGCCGCAACGCGCGGATGAGAGCACCCCAGACTGGGCCGTACGAGCGGTACAACGCGTCAGCGTTCGGCGTCGTCGGAGACTGGGGTACGAGAGCACCGATCGTACAGGAAACGGCAATGAGAAGGATGAGTACGACCGCCGTCCGCGTTGACGAGGCATGCCCAACCAGCCGCCGGAGCAGCGCGCGGCCGACCATGTCAGCCCCCGTGCCCTGACTCGATGACGAGCACGCAGGTCTCCATCAGGATGTCGGGAGTTCCCCAGCCTTTCTCGTCCATGAGCGACTTGAATGCTCGCCGAAAGATCAGCCGGACTTCGACCTCCACGGCACCCTGCATGGGCGCGTCGAAGACGTAGCTGCTCGCATCCGTCTCGAACGCGCTGATGCGGTTGTCGCTCAAGATGCGGGTCATGTTCCAGTAGGCGGCGGTCGGAGAGACCTCCGTCCACAGCTCCTCCAGAATCTTGGCGTAGACCTTCCCGGGAAGACCCGCGTAGTAGCCTCTCTCAGGGTCTCCAACACCGCCCCACTCCGGAACGGTGGGGCCGGAGACCTGGGCAAGCGGATTGCCCGACTCGTCGCGTGCCCTGACGAGAAGAATCAGGTGCCGCAGAGGCGAGTCCGTTGGAACATCGTGGCCCGTCCTGTCGTTGGTGATGCTCACGTCCACGTGCACGGCATCGCTGCTCCGCTGCGCCACGGCGCTCATGGTCAGCGCGTTTTGCAGCAGCTCGATACTCATCGCGCCCGGCGAGGTGTGGGCGTGGATGGACATCGGATCACGGTCGATGCCGCCCTTGCTCGGTGCGACGTTCGTCAGTGCCTTGCCCCCGAGCATGGAAGGCGCAGGCATGTGACACTGCTGGCACGTCGCGGCGCCGTCGTAGGTGGGGTTGCTGTAGGGGCTCTCAAGCCACTCACCGAACGAGTTGTAGACGACGGTGTCCCAGAAGACCCCGTAGTGGCACGCCCCACAGAACCGACTCTCTCTCAACAGAGGAAGGTTCGTGTCTTCCTCGGGCACATTGTCGTCATCGAACGTCCCGAAGAAGAGCTGGTAGCGATCGGGGTCGGCGGCGAACGGCCTACGGATGTCCATGGAGAGAACGCCAGGTCGGTTTGGGTACGGCACTCCCGTCGCAGGATCGACGTGCACATCGGCCACCTTGTGGCAGAAGTCGCAGTGGACTCCAAACAGATCGGCTCCCGTAGCGGCGTTCGGATCCGTATCGTAGGGCGCATCCACGGCCGCTCCCGGCACGTGGCATGCGGAGCAATTGCCCGCCGTATCCGGGAAGTCGAGCACGTACCCCGGACCGTAGTACGGTTCGTCTGGATCGGGGCGCAAGGGGAAGGCGCCGTAGTCTCGGCTGTAGGCATGTCGAGTTTTCGGGCTCTTGTTTCCACGAACGTCGGTCCCGTTGTACATCGAGAGGAACCGCGGATTGAGCGCCGAGCCGGCGTGCGCGTCGTTGTCGAGCCAGATCTGCGTGATCCCCGGCTTGCACGAGTAGCAGGAGTTCAGGCCCACAGGGGCGATCCACTCGTAGTTCGGGTTGTCGTTTGTCTGCACCGTGCGCAGGGTGAGCGTCACGCCGATTGCCGGGGGAATGATGTCGTCAGCTTTGGCGCAGTAGTAGCCGTCCTTCCAGGCACTCACGGTGACGGGTACTCCCTCCGACAGACCGGAGAGGGTGTAGCGTCCTTGTTCATCCGTCGTGGCGTCGATCGGCCGCCCCTGGATGCGGACCGTGACGCCTGAGACCGGCCGGCCGCCACAGAGAACGGTTCCCAGAACCGCCACACCGCTCTCCGCTTGAGAGAAGAGAGCGGCGCCAAGAAGCCCAAGGAGGGCCATCGCGCCCGCCGCCCATGCCCAGCGCCGTCTCGTCATAGACTCATCCCCCGCCCGGAGCCGCCAAGTCAAGCCGAAAAACGCCTTCCCCATTGGTTCCTGCGTACAGGACCCTTCCATCCGCTGAGAGAGAGAGGGTCGTCACGGCCCGGGTGGAGAGGCCCTGATTCACCTTGCTCCAGGATCTACCTCCATCGACAGAGCGATACGTGCCGGTGCGATAGTCTGCCGCGTACACAACTCGGCTGTTCGCGGAATCGATCACAAGCGCCCGGACCGAAGCCTGGGGGTCCATACCTGCGCTGCTTGGAACCCAGTTGGAACCTGCATCCTCGGACCTGTAGACGCCTCCTCGCTCTGCTCCTGCATAGACCACCTTCGGGTTCCGGGGGTCGATGGCAAGGGCTCGAATATCCAGCACTCGCAACCCCCTGTTCAAGGGTCGCCAGGATGCTCCTCCATCACCTGTCGCGACCACGCCTTGGCCGACAGTCCCGGCGTAGGCAACTTGGGCATTGAGCGGATCGACGGCCAGGACATTGATGTTGAGGCTCGCCGTGCGGCTGTCATTGGCTTCTTGCCACGACATCCCCCCATCGTCAGAGCGGAAGATGCCGAAGCCCGTGCCGGCGCGCCCCTCTTCGACGGAGTTGCGCTCGCGGCATGCCCCCGCGTAGACGGTATCCGGCGCCGAGGGAGCAAACGCAATCGCCTTGAAGCCATGACGACCGTCTTCACGCGTGCCGTCAACCCCGGGGCACTGGAAGACGACGTCCCATGAGCTTCCTCCATCCATGCTCCGCAGAAGCTGCCCGAAGTGCTCGTCGGAGATGAGCACCCTCCGGCCATCTCGGGGATCGGCGGCAACGGAGTACCATTCTGCCCAGGTTGCGGGAGGGTGGTTCTGACCCTGCCACGTCGCGCCGCCGTCTGCGCTACGGAAGATGCCCGAACGAGCGCTCGCATAGACGACAGCAGGGTCATTCCCGTCCACCACTACCGTATGGACTTGCGCGCCCGTGTAGCCTTGGCTCGCCACTGTCCAGGTGCACCCCCCGTCCTCACTGAGGAAGTTGCCGCCGCTGTAGTTGTTCGCGAAGAGACGATCTGCGTTTCGCGGATCAACCTGGAGGTCGATGGGGAAGCCGGCCCGAATGCCTGGCGGGCCCCATCTTCCTCCCCCTCCTTTCGCCTTGGCGGTCCTTCGCTCCCAGGTATGCCCGCCATCCTCGCTCCGGTAGATGGCCTGATTGCTGCCTGCGTACGCGATCTTGGGATTCAGCGTCGAGAACTCCACCGCGGTCACGGGCTCCTCGCTGTCCGTCACGAGCACCCACGTCCATGTCTCCCCGCCGTCCTCGGACAAGTACACGCCGCTCGCCGCGCCGTATGTGAGGTTGCCGGCCCCTGCTAGGAGAGTGTCGGGAGTTTCGGGGTGCATGAACAGAGAGCCGATGTAGAGGTTTCTCAACCCGCTCGCTTTGCCCAAGGCTCGCCAGGTCTCGCCCCCATCCGTGCTCTTCAGGATGCCCACCCCACCGGCTGCGCCCGACTTCGGACTGGAGTTCGCCGCCTCTCGATCGAAGATCCCGGTGGAGACGTAGAGCACGTTCGGGTCGCGAGGATCGATCCAGACGTACCTTGCCAGATTGTCACCTCGCCAGAGGGCTTGCCAGTGACGTCCACCGTCCGTGGTCCTGTACACGACCCCTTGGGTCATGTCGAACCCTCGTCCCCTACGCTCCTCTCCCGCCCACACCCAACTGAAGATCTCGGCAGCGGCGTACACAACGTCAGAGTTGTAGGGGTCTACAGTGAACCCACGGAAGGTGATGCCGTTGTCTTCCACAACGCCGCGGTCCGCCTCGACCCACGTCGCGCCCCCATCCAAGGACTTAAAGATGCCTCGCAGTCCGTCGGTCCCGACCCAGATCGTGTCCGGGTTGTGCGGGTCGAGGCTCAGGCAGAAGATCGGAATCGCATCCCCGGATGGGCCGATGCGCGTCACGATCCCGTGGTTCGAGGCATGCCAAGTCGCGCCACCGTCGCTACTGACGCTGACGCCGCTCCACGCATCGGTGACATACAACCAGTCGGGATTGTCCGGCCTCATCCGAACATCGTAGCCAATCCCGCCCAATGGGCCTCCCGTTCTCGTCCACTGCAGCCCCGCTGCCTGGGTCGTCTGCGGGCCGGTGACCCGGAGATCGTCAACCAGGAACTCCGAGTCTTCGAGAGTCTCGAGCCCGATGGAGCCGTAGAGGAGCGGATCCGGATCGCTGTAGGCCAGCGCCATCGCGCCGTCAACATAGACCTCGATCCTGCCGCCCGATCCGGAGATCTTCACTTCGCACCAGCGGTTCCGGCTCCGGTTCTGGCTCACGGACTTGAGCTTCTTGTGCGTTCCGCACGGAGAGGTCTTCGAAAGATCCAGACCACCCTGCTCGAAGCCGACGAAGTACCGAGTGCAGTTGCTGACACGGAAGTTGAGGTGCATTCTTCCCTTGATGATCTTCAGCTGAAGGATCAAGGAGTAGTCGCCCCACGCATCGCCCACGTACCGAGCATAGGAGTGCCCTCGGCCGTGAAGAACACCCCCACGATCCGTGGCCGACTCCACTTTCCATCCGTTCGGCAGTTCCCAACTGTCGGCTCGTCCCGCGTCGAAGTCCTCTTCGTACAGAAGAGACTCCTGTGCCGGAGCATTGACAGCGAACGCGTCGCCAGGCGAACGATTCCCATCCTCGCTCGCGAAGAGAAGAAACACGACCACAGCAGCGAAGCCAGCAAGCGTGCGCAGGCAGGCCCTCATCGATCCCTTCCCATTCTGTCCGTACTCCACAGCAGGTCTTGTCTCAACAGGTGTAGGACATGTGCACAGAGAAATCAAGCTGCGGCATCGCTCCATGAAAGAGGTTCTCGAAACGGCAGGTGGCGCCACGGTATCCTGGCGGGCCGGAAGCGTAGGAGGTGGCTATGGCTCCGTCGATGGGATCGAAGCAAGCCGGGACGCGTTGGCCGGACTGACCGAGTGCACCTGCTCGGACGTCGCGCGGGGGGGTGCGCCGACAGGACCTGCGGCAGCGTCCTTGGCCCACGGCGGGGCGGCCGGACCAAGGCCACGCAGGGCTCGGATTGGCGATCGCCGCCCAAGAAGAAACGCAGGCACCCACGGGTGTACAAGAAGGAGGTCCTCCTCCCACGACAGCAGCCGTAGCCGGTCTGCGACGGGATCTGCGGCAAGCGGCTGGCGCCGTCCCCGTTATACCCCCGTGGCGGAGCGCAGGACGGAGGCCGAACCATGCGCCACGCTGGAGCGCACCCCTTCGTGAGGCAACACGGCGACCCGGAAACGGCCCAGGCATTGCGGTGTACATACCGTGAAACGTCCTGGAGGCGATCCCGATGGCCGTAGAGAGAACCTTCGTCGCATCCCTTGTCGTTCTGGCGGCACTCGCCGTGGCCTCGACGCCGGCGCACGGCGACGGCTTCATTCTTCCGGATCTCCCCGACATCGGCCGCGTCGACGTCGTCTACCACGACGTCGAGATCGACGCCCGTGACGGCGTCGTCACCACGCGTGTGGACCAGGTCTTTCGGAATGGGACCGGCCGCACGCTGGAGGGCCGATACGTGTTCCCGGTTCCGCCGGGTGCGGTCGTGTCGAGCTTCCTGCTCTGGGTCGACGGCGAGGCGCTCGAGGCGAAGATCCTCGGCGCCGACGAGGCCCGCTCGATCTACGAGGACTACGTGCGACGAGCCGTCGACCCCGCCCTCCTTGAGTACGTGGGCCGCTCGGCGCTCTCGGCGCGCATCTTCCCCATCCGGCCCGGGGAGGAGCGAAGGATCCAGATCGCGTACTCCGAGCTCCTCTCCGCGGAGGACGGCGTCTACCGCTACCGCTATCCGCTCGATCCGGAACGGCTCTCGGCTCGGCCGCTCGAACGCGTGACGATCGCCGTCACGGTCTCGACGACCGCGCCGCTCACCACCGTCTACTCTCCATCGCACGACCTGAGCGTCGTTCGCCCCGACGCCCAGACCGCCGGCGGCCTCTACGAGGCGACGAACGTCCTGCCAGCAAACGACTTCCTCCTCTACTACGCCGAATCGACGGCAGCGATGGGGATGACCCTCTTCACCCACCGTGCCCCGGACGAGGCCGGGTTCTTCCTCCTCGTCGCGACGCCCCCCGACCCGGCCTCCGCGGCGAAGCCGCTCCCCAAGGACTTGGTCCTCGTGCTCGACCGGTCGGGGAGCATGAGCGGCGAGAAGATCGATCAGGCGAAGAGCGCCCTCGCGTTCATCCTGCGCAACCTGAACCCGGACGACCGGTTCGCCGTCGTCTGGTTCAACGACTTCGTTGAGGGCTTCCAGACCGGCCTCACGGCCGCCACACCGGAGGCGATCGAGAGGGCCGTCGCCTCCGTGTCGCTCGCCGACGCCACCGGCGGGACGAACATCGATCAGGTGCTTCGCCGGTCGTTCGCCCTGTTCGAGGCGAACGATCGGCCGCGCTTCCTCGTCTTCCTCACCGACGGCGAGCCGACGGTGGGCGAGCAGGATCCCGCAACGATCGCCGAGCGCGCCCTGGCCGCGAACACGACGTCGGCGCGTCTGTTCGCGTTCGGCGTCGGGTACAACGTCAACACCGTCCTCCTCGATCAGCTGGCGCAGGAGAACCGCGGCACGACGACGTACGTGCTGCCAGGCGAGAACCTTGAGATCGCCCTGTCCAGCTTCTACCGCAAGATTGCCGCTCCGGTCCTCGCTGCGCCGGCCTTGACCGTCGAGGGCGTGGAGGTCTACGACATCTACCCCCGAACGCTTCCCGACGTCTTCCGCGGAACCCAACTCCTCGTCCTCGGCCGCTTCCGCGGCGAAGGGAGCGGGCGCCTCGTTCTCTCCGGGCAGAGCACGGCGGGCCCCGTGGAGTACGTTCTCGACGCGGGGTTCCCAGCCGCGTCGGTCGACGCGCCCTTCCTGCCTCGGTTGTGGGCCGGACGGAAGATCGCTCACGTGCTGGACCAGATCCGCCTCTACGGTGAGAGCGATGAGCTCGTGAACGAGGTGATTGCGCTGTCCAAGCAGTACGGGATCATCACTCCGTACACATCGTTCCTGGTCGACGACGCGAACCTCTCTGCCGAAGAGGCGGCGGACGCCGTCTACCGGGCCGCAGCGCCGGCCTCCGGCGCGAGCGCAGTCCAGGCCAGCTCGGCGCTCAAGTCGCTCGCAGGGAGCGAGACCGTCCAGGCGCCCGCGGAGAGCGTGCGGATCGTCGACGACCGCGCGTACTTCTTCCGCGACGGCGTGTGGACCGACAGCATGGTTGCGGGTGACGAGACGATCGACGTGGCCTCCTACAGCGACGCGTACTTCGCCCTTCTCCGCGTCGTGCCGTGGATCGGCCCCCACCTCGCCGTCGGCGGGGCCGTGATCGTCCGGGTCGGCGACCTCTTCGTCCGCATCGCCGACGAGGGGCTGGACACGCTCCCGCCGGACGTCGAAGACGCCCTGGTCGCGGAGGTGGAATCGGCCGGCGGCTAGGCGAGAACCGGCGCTCAGAGCTTCGCCGAGGGCGGCCTGGCGGGCCGCACGACGCGCAGGAGCTTGCCGCCCTCGGGCACCTCGAGTCGATCGACGACTCGATCGCAAGATCGTCCCTCGGCCCCCGAGCTCCGACGACGCGAACCGCTCGGGGTGCTCCTGGACGGCGCTCCGATCCACGATCGGCGGCTGGGCCAGGCCGGTCGCGGACCGGGAGTCCTCCGGACGGAGCCGGCGCCCGTCCATCGCCTCCCGGTAGAACGGCGCCGTCCCGCAGGCATGCCGGACGATCACGCGAACGCGATCGTTCTGCAGTCGAGTGGGCCTTTCCAAAGGCGGGCAGGGATGCACCTCTCGCGCACGGTGTGCCACGCGATGTTTGCCGTATCGAAGGCTTGCTTCGCCGTGCCCATGCCCTCGAGGTCCGTGCACGGGGGGCGACTCCTCCGCGGAATCGCGGGATTGCGCGGGGTTGCCGGGGCCGCGACATCGAACGAGAATCGATTCATCTGTCAAGCCCCGAGATACCGATGAGCCACCTGTCGCGATTCGCGCTGAACAAGGCAAGACCCGACATCGATCGGACCCTGCGTCGTCTCATCGAGACGGCCTACCGCGACGTCGCCGCGTACAGGCACGCGTTCGACGAAGCTGGAGTCGCCGCCGACGAGATCCGCGGCATGACCGATCTCCCGAAGCTCCCGATCCTCGCGAAGGAAGCGGTGGCTCGGCCCACCTCCCCCGCTGACGTGCTTCGGCGCGGGACTGATCCGAAGCGCTGTGTGCGCGCCGGCACGAGCGGGTCGACCGGACTGCCCCTGAACGTCTACATGAGCCGCGCAGAGGCCGTCTACCGGCGTGTGCTGCTCTGGCGGGCCTGGCACCGCCTCACGCCTCTACGCCTTCCGCTGACGGTCGCCGACGTCGGCTCGTGGATCGAAGGCGACAGAGCGGTTCAGACCGATCACCGCGGTCCCGTGCGCGTCGTACGCGTGTCCATCGCCCTCCCTCCGCCGGAGCAAGCCACCATCATCCAGCGCTTCCGGCCTCAGGTGATCTCGGGGTACCCCACGGCGCTCGACATTCTGGCCACGGAAGGGGGAGCTCCCGCCTGGCGGCCAAGCCTTGTCGCCTGCCGGGGCGAGGTCCTCGATCCCCAGACCCGCGCGACCCTCGAGAACGCCTTCGGAGCGCGCGTGGCCGACTTCTACAACGCCGAGGAGATCGGGAGCATCGCCTGGGAGTGCCCCCTTGACCCGACCGTTCTCCACATCAACACCGACGGGTGTGTGGTGGAGATCGTCGACAACGCTGGAGAGCGGGTTTCCGACGGGTTGGAGGGCCGCATCGTCGTCACGAATCTCTACAACGAGACGATGCCGTTCATCCGCTACGACCTCAACGACCGCGGCTCGTTCCTGCCGGGATGCAGCGACGCCTGTGGCTGCGGAACCACTGCGCCCCGGCTTCGCGTGGTCTCCGGACGCACCGACGACTACGTCGTGCTGCCGGACGGACGCCGCATCTCTCCGCGCCTTCTCGCGACGACCGTGAACCGCGCCTTCTCAGGCCTCTCGCCGCTCGGAGGGTTTGACCGCCACTTCCGGAGGTTCCGGATCACTCAAGACCGGGTTGACCACGTCCGTATCGAGATCGTTCCCGAGCCTGAGCCGGGGTCCGGCCTTCGGCCGGGGTCCGACTTCACCGCGATCATCGCCCCCGCGCTCGAGAAGCTTCACCCTGCTCTTCGCTGCACGGTGGATGTGGTCGCCCACCTCGACCTCGGCCCGTCGGGCAAGTACCGCAAAGTCGTCTCGACGATCGCACCGGGCGACCGGCCTTCGTGAGTCGCCCCCGCCCCTGCCTATGTCTGCTTCTTCTCACTCGCCCAGAGATCGACCAGGTGGAGGCAGACGTCGAGGCACTTCTCCATGTCTTCGACACTGACCCACTCGAGCGGCCCGTGAGGATTGTGCACGCCGGCAAACAGGTTCGGCGTCGGAAGCCCTCGCTCGGTGAGCTGCGAGCCGTCGGTCCCGCCGCGAATGGGAACGATCTTCGGCGTGACACCGGCGCGACGAACGGCCTCGACCGCCAGGTCGGCCGGCCGCATGTCGTTCTCAAGCCAGTACCGCATGTTCCGGTACTGACGCTCGACGGTGCACTCAAGCTTCGCCCGCGGCTCGAGCAGCCCGAGCGCTGAGACCACGCGGCGGAGCGCCTCGCCGTGCGCCTCCAAGCCGTCTCGCTCGAAGTCGCGCAGGATGAAGTGAAGCTCGGCCTCGGAAGCGTTCCCCGACATGCCGACCAGGTGGATGAACCCGTCACGCCCGTCCGTCGTTTCCGGCGATCGCGCGTACTCCGGAAGGAGGGTGACGAGCTTTGCCGCAAGCGTCAGGGCGTTGACCATCTTCCCCTTGGCCTTGCCGGGATGGATCGCCACGCCGGCGATGCGAACCACGGCCTTGTCCGCCGAGAAGCTTTCGTAGGTGACCTCGCCGAGGCCCTCGCCATCCAGCGTGTACGCCACGTCCGCCGCCAATTCCGCGAGGGACAGGTGACCGATCCCGGTCCCCGTCTCCTCGTCCGGCGTGAAGCAGACGCGCACCGCGCCGTGGCGACGCGCGGGGTGCGAGAGGAGCGTCTCGGCCAGGGTCACGATCACGGCGACCCCCGCCTTGTCGTCCGCGCCGAGGAGTGTGGTGCCGTCCGCGGTCACGATCGTCTCCCCCGTCTTGCTCAACAGCTCCGGAGCCGAACGCGCGTCGAGCCGCTTCGTCGGGTCGCCCGGAAGTGCGAACGGCTCTCCGTCGTAATCTCTGTGGACGATCGGCCGAACGCCCGTCCCGGAGTAGTCGGCGGCCGTGTCGACGTGGGCGAGGAACGCGACCGTGGGGATCGGGCCCTGCTCGGTCGCGGGCAGCGTCGCGAGCACAAACCCCGCATCGTTCAGCCGGACGTCAACGACACCGAGGCTCCGAAGCTCCTCGACGAGCAGCCTCTGAAGGTCGAGTTGCTTGGTCGTCGTGGGGACAGTGCTCGACGCTTCGTCGCTCTGCGTGTCGATCCCGGCGTAGCGAACGAGCCGCTCCTCGAGCTTCCGCTTCGCCTGCTCCGTCGTGGGCGCGCCCTTGCTGGTCTTAGAGGTCATGGCGACATTCTAGCCGCTGCGGGCCGTACTCCGAACCCCGCACGCAGATGGTGGTGCGCTCTCATGGCAGAACCGAGCGCATTGACGCTCTCGCATGGTAGCGTCGTGAGCTTGGCTTTCGGCGTTTCGTCTTGGTGCCGAGAGCCTGGCTCCCGAGGGGGTGGTCAGTCGGAAGTGCATGACGCAGGAATCCCTCGCCCAGGCAACGGCGTCGCGGATCTCAAGCGGGAGAGCGAAGGAGGAGCAAGCAGTGGTCGCGCAGCTCGTCGCGTGACCGATCACCGAAGCGAGGCGATACGCCACCTTGACGGACGTGACCACGCGCTGTGCTCGTGCTTTGGCTTACTGCCTCTTCTCTTCGCGGTCCAGGTACTCGAGGATCGCCTCAACAACCAGGCAGTTGACCGATCGGCTCCGCTGTCTTCCCAGTCTGATCAGTCGCTCGACTGCGTGCTGGGCCGCCTGCTTCTGCGGCACATAGATGCTGAGCTTGGCAGGTAGGTCTCTTTCTCCCATGGGATCTCCTCCACGCGAGTCCAGGTTGCATCCATACGACTTCCCCGTCGCAGACCGCCAGGGCACGCGGGCTCGTACTCCGGGCCCGATCGCTGTCTCAGGAAAGCAGGCTACAGGGGCTGGCGCGGCAACGGCCCAGCCGCCGCCCTAGCCCCCTCCCCGGACGTGCCTGAACTTGGGGTCGAGGACGTCGCGCGTTCCATCGCCGATCAGGTTGCTCCCGAGAACGCTGAGTACAATGAGCAGGCCCGGCAGAGTCGCGAGCCACCAGCACATGGTCAGGTACACGCGGCCTTCGCTCAGCATGGATCCCCACGAAGGTGTGTTCGGCCCTACTCCGAGACCGAGGAAGCTCAGTGCGGCTTCCCCAGCGATCGCGGATGCGACTCGGAAACTTGCCAGCACGATCAGCGAAGACAGCGTGTTCGGAAGCATGTGCCGGACCATGATGTGCCACGAAGAGCCGCCGATGGCACGTGCTGCCTGAACGAACTCCCTCTGCTTGATGGCCAGGATCTTCGCTCGGGCGACCCGCGCATACGGAACCCAACTCGTGATAGCCAGCGCGATGATCAGCTTCCATAGGCCAGGGCCGAGGATGGCCATGATGGCGAGCGCCAAGAGCAGGAACGGGAAGGCGAGGAACACGTCGGCCAGACGCATGAACAGGGAGTCCACCGCTCCACCGAAGTACCCGGACAGCACGCCAACCAGAATCCCGAGAGCGCCTCCGCAGAGGACGACCGTGACTCCGACCAGGAGCGAGATCTGTGCTCCGTACATCATCCGACTCAGCACGTCCCTACCGAGGGAATCTGTCCCCAGGAGATACGTGGAGGTACCCGCCCTACTCCAAGCGGGCGGTGTGAGGCGGTCTTTGAGGTGGATGGCGTTCGGATCGTGCGGCGCAATGAACTGAGCGGTCGCCGCAAATACAACGGGCACAATGAGACACACCAAACCCAGGATGACCATCTTGCTCTTGAAGACACTGGGCATTCGCGTCCGCCGGTTAGTCATACCGTATCCTTGGGTCCAGAATCCCGTACAGCAGATCCACCACAAGATTGATGGAGATGAAGACCACCGCCAGGATCCAGACAGCGCAGTGAACGACGGGGTAGTCCCGATCGGCAATCGACTTCACAACCAGTCTGCCGAGCCCCGGCCATCCGAAGACCGTCTCGGTAACCACCGCACCGCCCAGCAAACCGCCCAACTGCATCCCGATCATCGTCACCGTTGGGATGAGCGCGTTCTTCAGCGCATGCTTGAGCACCACCCGCCTCGTCGTGAGCCCTTTCGCCGCCGCCGTCCTTACGTAGTCCTCGCTGAGGACGTCGAGAAGATCCGTTCGAAGGAGCCGCTCGACAATCGCCATCATCGAAACGCCGAGGGTCACGGCAGGGAGAATGAGATGATCGAAACCGCCTCTCCCGGAGATCGGCAGCCATTGAAGCCACACGCCGAAGACGAGCATCATCATCAGTCCGAGCCAGAAGCTGGGCATGGAGATCCCGAACAGCGACAGCGTGCTGATACTGAGATCTAGGAAGGAATTGCGCTTCAGTGCGGCCAGGATCGCGGCAGGGATCCCCAGAACCAAGGCGACCAGCAACGAAGCGAAGGCGAGTTCCGCCGTCGCGGGCAGACGCTCCATAACGATCGACATCGCCGCGCGGTCCGACCAGAACGACGTCCCGAAGTCTCCCTGAAGCGCCTGTCGCAAGAACACCCAGAACTGCTCCCAGATGGGTCTATCAAGTCCCAGGATCTCGCGCATGTGCTCAAGGTCCTCCCGGCTTGCCCCAGGCTGGATCAGCAAGACCGAGGGGTCTCCGACCACGTGCGTGAGGATGAAGACCACCGCCAAGACCCCAAGCAGAGTCGGGATATAGAGCAGCAGACGTTTCACGACATATCTGAGCACGCCGTCCCTCCGGAGGACTCTCCGGCGGGCCGCACATCACGGTCCGGCCGGAGAGTCTTTTCCATGCGTAGCCCGCCTATAGATCGGCTCTAGTAGAACGTTGCGTCGTACAAGTAGATCCGACCGTCCACTCGAGGTGTCCAGTTGATCCGGTTCGATATGGCGTAAAGATCGTCAACATACCAGAGGAAGAGCGCCGGCGCCTCGACAAACAGGAGCTCCTGGATCTTCCCATAGATCTCCCGCGCCTTGTCTCGATCCATCTCGGCACGTCCGGCGATGATGAGGGAATCAATCTCGGCGTTGTTCGTGTACGCATAGATCGACTGCGAGTGGAACAGGCCGTAGAAGGTGTCCCCCGGATCGTTGTACCAGGTCTTCCAACCGAAGTCGAAGACCGGCGACACGTTGCGCGCCTTGTAGACTCGGCTGGACATCGCCGCTTGATCGTAGGCGACGAGGTTTGCCTTGATGCCCACCTGGGCCAGGTCAGCAACGATCGTCTGAGCTACGTCCGTCAGTTTCGGGCCGCTCGTGCCTGACGTCGGGTTGTAGTCGAAGTCCACCGTGAAGCCGTTCGGGTATCCCGCCGCGGCAAGGAGCTCCTTCGCCTTGTTGGGATCATACGAGTACGGCGCCACGTTGGGATTGAAGCCGAAGTCCGTCGGATGGCAGACGGTCGCTTCCCGGTGAGCGTAGCCGCCGAGGATCTGCTCGATGATGAGGTCCACGTTCACGGCGTGGTTGATCGCCTGTCGGACTTCCCTCTTGGCGAGCGGTGAGTCCGGCTGATCGCAGCGGAATACGACGACCCGGTTGACCGTGCTCATCATCGGGACGACGCGAACGATGCCGGATGCCTGCACCTGCGGCACGAATTCCGACGGGATCCCCATGACGATGTCAACTCCGCCTGTCGCCAGCTCCGAAATCTGCGTCGAGAGTTCGGGGATGACCCGGTAGGTGATCTTCCTGACTTCGGGGGCTCCGCGCCAGTACGCGTCGTTCGCCACCAGCACGATACGCTGATCCGCGACCCATTCGACAAACTTGAAGGGCCCGGTTCCGATGGGAGTCTTCGCGAACTGGTCGCTCTTCGGGTATCCGCACAGAGTTGCCGCCGCGATCCCCATGTAGGAGATCTTGTTAGCGAAGAGCGGATCCGCGGGACTCGCCGTGATATCGACGGTGTACTTGTCCACGACCGTACAGCCAGTGAACTTGAAGCTGTAGGCCTGCCGGGGCTCGCTGGGACTCATCATTCTGTCGACGTTCAGCTTGACGACCTCAGCCGTCAATTCGTCCCCGTTGTGGAACGTTACGCCCTGCCGTAGATGAAACCTCATGGTTCCTGGCGTGAGCTGCTCCCACGACTCAGCGAGGCCCGGAAGCAGGTTCCCTTCAGCATCCAGCCGCGTGAGGCCATCGTAGATGCTCTGCAGGACATGCGCGTTGTCGCCGTATCCTCGGTGCGGGTCCAAATGGGCGCCGAACCCCGACTGCGCGACGGTGATCTCACCAGGTTCCGCACCGAAGGACGGCACGGCACAGAGAAGAACGGCAGTCGACACTGCGAAAAGCACCCCTAGAGTCAAACGCACTACTCTCACAGCACTACCTCCTTTCCACGGACGTCGGTTGGCATCTGATGTCACCCACAGGACGGTCTCGACGGGTCGGGTCACCTCCCTATGACAAGCTTTCTCCACGAGCTGTCTCGAGCGCGCCGAATGTCCTCGGCGATTCCGAGGTTTGCGAGAGTCTCCGTCACCCGAGTGGAGGAGAGGCGCGTGCCCGGCCACGCCGAGTCGTTCGCCACCAGAGCCAGAATGAGAGCCACGTGGCCGGCCGCCCTGCGTACGCCGTCGACAGACAGCTTGTCGAGGGAGTCGGCGGATGTGTGCGCCCAGCTCTTCCGGTTGCCCCCGCCGACCGGGTCGGTGAGGGAGCCGCACGGGACTCCCTGCAGCGCGAAGCCTTCGTGATCCCAAGACAGAGGCATCGTTCCCTGCTCGACCACGATCGGTCTCTGCAGAGCGGACAACTCCTCGCGCAGACGATCGACGACGGGTCCGCCCAGCGGCAGGTGGAAGTACTCATCGCCGTCGGGCGAGAGCCCGACGCCGTCCACATTGAGCATGAACCGGATGCTGTCGAGCTCCGCCTCGTGCTGATCTACATAGACCCTAGATCCGACGACGCCCATCTCTTCCGCGGTGAACAGCACAAACCTCAGCGTCGAGCCGAGATCGTCTCGATATCGAGACAGGGCCCGAGCAGCCTCGAGCATGCATGCCGTTCCCGAAGCGTCGTCATGTGCTCCGTCCCCGATATCGTGGCCGTCGTAGTGCGCCCCGGCAATCACCAGAGGCTCTCCGGAGCGACCGCCGGGCACTTCGCCCACGATATTGCTCGCCTGTACCTCGCGGAACTCGTTCTCCGTCTTCATGCGCAGCGCTACGCGACGGCCTCTGTCGAGCGCGCGCCGGAGCGCCGCGGCGTCTTCTCGGGCGACGGCTACGCAGGGAACTGCGTCGCCGACATCGCGTTCCACGCTGCCGATGAGCAGGACTCTGCCTTCTCGTTCGGACACCCAAGCGAATCCGACCGCGCCTGCATCCGCGGCCATCCTTGCCTTCTGCGCTCTGCCGATCGGCAGCCGCTGTTCCTTCCGCGCGCTCCCTTGGCAGAACACGATTCGCCCGCGGACTGTGGGAGCGATGGCCCTCCACTCCTCAAGCGAACTGAAATCGGCGAACACCACCTCGGCTTCCACATCGTGAGAACCTGTGTTTGGGAGCGCCAGCCCGCACAGCGGCCTGGCGAAGGGCGCGATGGCCTCTATGCGCACGGCACCCCGTTTCCATGCCCAGAGAGGGAATCTCTCGGCATGAACGTTGTCCAAACCGTACTCCTTCAGCTTCCTCTCGAGGTACGCCGCTGCGGCGTCCCCTCCGGGGGTGCCCGGCCACCGCCCGGGGAACGTGTCGCAGAGCACGTGGAGGGTTTCGCCAACCTCCGCCTCAAGAAGGACTGTGCCTAGCAGTTCACGCAGATTCAGCCTCCGCACGTGCACGCGCCCTCCCTTGGTCTTCCATTCCGCCTGCTCTGTCAGGGGTCCCTACGCCTTCCGGGTCACGGCGGAAGCGCCGTCTGCTACGATGTACGCGTAGTCTCCCGGCGACACCCGTGACAGGCACGCCCTGGTCATGATCAACACAGTCGGCGCAAACGGCGCCTTGATCTCCTCGAGGACCTCGAACGTGTACGGGGAGATGGTCTTGCCCAGCAGCGTGCCCCCAGGAACGGTCGATGTGGTCGCGCCGTTGCCGACAATCGGAATGAAGTACCCGCCGTGCCTATGCCGGATGACCCGCTTGGTCTTGACGATCAGCTGCTCGGCGGCGGGCACCGATCTGCCGGCGATCATTCCGAGATGCCGCATCACGTTCAGCACGCCTTCTACGGCCTTGTCCAGCACCTCCGGCTTCGAAAGGTACGTCGGGCCCCCGCCGCACATCGGCGCGAGGGCCGGCATGCCCCGCGCGAGCACCACGTCTGCCAGCGTCGTAGCCGGCGACATGCTGATGGCCATGGTCGTGTAGTACTGGACGATCCGCGAACCGTACGCTCGGATCACTCCATCCATCGTGGCCGCGAGCTTGCCTTCGCACTCCTTGGCGAGCGTGTAGTTGATGTCGCTGTCGACGCCTCCGCAGTGGAAGTCGAGCAGACAGTCCACGCGATCAGCGAATTCCTGCTTGATGGCGTGGGCCATTCTCGCAGCCAGCGAGCCCTCCGGATCCCCAGGGAAGACGGTGTTCAGGTTGTCCTCGTTGGTGATCATGCTGACGGTCGTCAGTCGGGTACCGCTCTCAAAGGCGACCGGATTCAGGACAGGAATGGCCAGGATCCTGCCGGACAGCGCCTTCGGATCCACCCTCTTCAAGACTTCCCCAATAACCAGGATCGCGTAGGCCTCATCCCCGTGGCTCGTGCAGGCGAGCCCGAGAGTGGGGCCCTCCTTGGCGCCGTTGACGACGTGTATCGTGATCTCAAGATCGTCTCCGCGCGGCATCCGAGCGACGTTGACAGCGGCCACTCCTGACTGGCCGGCCTCCACAGTGACTTCACCGATGCGAACTGCCCGCATTCCTAGCCCTCCTCTGCTGATTCGGTAACCCACGCCAACAGACACCTCTTCCGGATGCTCTCGTCTCTCCGCTCAGCACTCGGCTTCCAACGCCTTCGGCGGAACTGCCGCGGTTGCCGGTTGCGCTAGCTGACACGCTTCTTCCTTGCCGGGGCGCGACCGCTGCGGTGCGTTTTCGGAGCCTCCTGCCCCGATGAGGCGGCCCTTCGGTCGGCCGGCTTCCTCGCACTGGAGTCGGAGCGCCGCGCGGCGGCTCCGGTCGTCGCCTTGGGCGAAACCTGCAGTGCCTGAGCAGCGCCAAACTCGGTGTACTTGACGGTCTGGAAAAAGAGGACCTCCGCCCGCTCGTCCTCCGTAGAGATTTCGTGAGGCTCCGTCGCACGAAGCTGGAATGAGTCCCCCGCCGAAAGGCGGAACTCGGATGCGTCGCTCCTCACTACGATCGTTCCCTTCAAGATGTAGCCGAACTCTTCCCCGGCGTGCTGGGAGGGCGGCAGGCTCGTGTGTTCTGGGATCTCTGCAATGCACATCTCCGCGCCGAGCGGAGACCGCGGGCCGCTGAGCCATCGGTAGGTGATCGGCCAGCCAGGGATCTCCAGGGAGAGACAGGCACCCGCCGTAGTCACTGCAAGGCTGCTCGTAGACTCTGACGTCGAGGCCGACTCCGCGGGCGTCTCGCCAAGCAATTCCGCGGGGCTCACGCCGAGTGCCTCGCTGAGGGCGAACAACGCCGCGACCCTAAGGCTCGAGACTCCCCTCTCCACTTGGGAGAGGAACCCCACGGACATGCCCGACTGCTCAGCGACTTGCCGCAGAGTCAGGCCCCTCTCCTTCCTTGCCGACTTCACGCGCATTCCGATGTTGCTCACGAATGTGAATATTACACATCCGTGAGCGCGTTGGCAAGTGGCCGGTCCCGTCGCTGCGTCGCCGCTCCATCGAGCTTTCTCCGTTCGGAATAGTGAATGCGCGCACAGAGATAGCCTTCCGTCTCGCAGACCGCCCGTGGGAGAGCGGGCCGGATTCTCCTGAGCGGCGTTAGGATGAAGAGCGTGCAGATCGGCGCCGGAGCGCACGAGCGACACAGCTCTCGCCGCTGTTCACACGTATCGTTGCGCGCGATGACCAACGGGTGCAATACAGAAGGGCGACGCGACATGACCGCCTAGACTCGCCGTTCACATTCGTGTACAGTCGGCCCGGACGAGGAGGGCTGGGATGATGGATCCGTCCGCAATGACAGCAGTGAAGCTTCCCGCTCGCGGCGATGTTGGGGATCGTGGTCCGACCTCCGGCGCGCTTCTGGAGATACGGAATCTCGAAGTGCAGTTTGGGACGGAGGATGGGATCGTCCGTGCGGTGGACGGGGTGACGTACACGATCGAGCGGGAGAAGACGCTCGGGGTGGTGGGGGAGAGCGGGT
>JAQTNX010000024.1 GCA_028713635.1 Candidatus Bipolaricaulis sp. | reverse complement strand
CAAGGTGCCCGCCCTCCTCTCCATCCACGGCGGACCCCGCACCGTGTCGAGCGACGTCTTCTTTCATGAGATCCAGATGCTCGCCGGCAAGGGATACGCGGTGGTCGTCTCGAACCCGCGGGGATCTTCCGGGCAAGGCAACGCGTTTGCCGACATCCGAGGGAAGTACGGAACGATCGACTACGACGACCTCATGGCCGTCGTCGACCAGGCGGTGGCGCGCTTTCCGTCCATCGATCCAGAGCGGCTTGGGGTCATGGGCGGGTCGTACGGCGGATTCATGACCAACTGGATCATCGGCCACACCGGCCGCTTCCGCGCAGCGGTGTCGGAGCGGTCGATCTCGAACTGGATCCAGAAGTTCTGCTCGACTGACATCGGTTACTTCTTCAACCACGACCAGATCGGGGCCACGCCGTGGGATGATGGCGGCGAGAAGCTGTGGTGGCACTCGCCGCTCCGCTACGCCGACCGCGCCGAGACGCCGACCCTGTTCATCCACTCCGAGCAGGACTATCGCTGCACGCTGCCGGAGGGGATTCAGATGTTCACGGCCCTTCGCTACCACGGCGTCGAGACGCGACTGGTGATGTTCCGCGAGGAGAACCACGAGCTGTCGCGGAGCGGCAAACCCAAGCATCGGATCCGTCGCCTGGAGGAGATCCTCGCCTGGCTCGAGCGGCACCTGAAGCCGGCTGCGGCGTAGCCCGTTGGCTCGCGCCGTGCGATCGTCTATGCTGCGGCGGCCAGACTCGGCAGGAGGGCGCGATGCGATCGAGGGCGATCGTCTGGGCGGTGGCGATGCTGGCTGCTGCGTCCGCTTGGGCGGCCGGTTCGCCGGCCGAGCAAGGCCCGTACGAGGTTGGCGAGCTACGGCTGCCGCTTGTCGACGCCGCTCGTGGGCGCGAGATCGACGTCCTCATCCTCTACCCGGTCGTTCCGGGCGGTGCGCTGCCGCCCCGCGGGTTTTCTCTCGTCGTGTTCAACCACGGCTTTCTCTTGCGCGGTGACGCCTATCGATCCTACGGACAACACCTCGCGTCGCACGGGTTCGTCGTCGCGCTCCCGACCCTATCGATGTCGCTCCTCGGGATCGGCCACACCGTCCTCGCCCAGGACGTCCGCCACGTCGTCGATCGGTGCTTGTCGCTCGACGGGGAGCGCGGCAGCGGCCTGTATGGGCTGATTGACGAAGCCTCCATTGGCGTTTCGGGTCACTCGCTCGGTGGGAAGCTGGCGCTTCTCGAGGCCACGACCGATCCGCGGGTGCGCGCGGTTGCGGTGCTCGACCCCGTCGATGTCGCCAGTCCCGGGACGCCAAGCACGCCCGAGTCGCCCAGCGTCGCGCCCGAGTTGATGTCGGAGATCGTCGTTCCGCTCCTGTTCGTCGGGGCGGAACTCGGGGACGAAACGGTCCTGTTCACGCCGTGCGCTCCGGCGGGCGAGAACTACCAGGCGTTCTTCGAAGCCGCGAATCCCCCGGCAATCGAGGTCACCCAGCTCGGCGTCGGGCACGGGCAATACGTCGACCCCGGGGCCGGTCTCCTTCTTGCCGCGTGTGCCGGCGGTCCGGTCCCGAGTGATGAGGTTCGTGCCGCATCGGCCGCGTACCTGACGGCGTTCTTTCTCGGTCACCTGGCAGGAGATGTCGAAGCTCTCCTGTGGCTCGATGCGCGGCTTGCCGCAGACACGGAACAGGGGGCGGTCGAGGTTCGGCGCAAGTAGCCCGACCCGGCCTTCGTCACACGCCGAGCTCGTCGAGCTTCGAGCCGATGAGAGCGAGGGTCGCCTCGATCAGCTCCTCGCCGTAGTCGGCGGTGCTGTCGCGAGGGTCCTCCCCAAACACTCCGAGGGGCGTTTCCCTACGCGATGTCGGTAACCGGGATAGATCGACGAGGTCGGGGGCGACGGCCATGAGGATTGAGGTTTCGTTCCGCCCCGCGTGGTCGTTCTGGGTTGCCCACGCGCCGGGGAAATCCGCGGCGGAGATCAGATGCAGTCTGTACTGGTGTCTCCAGCGCCTCGCAGCGCGGCCCCACGCGTCGCGCGACGGACCGTGGCCCTCGACGACGACGCAGCGGAAGCCGGCCCGCTCGGCCTGAACGAGGATCGCCTCCATCCACAACAGGAAGAGGCCCTCTGGGACCCAGTAGAGGCTTCCGGGCAATTGGCGGGGAGCACTCGGATCGAGGTCCATGCCGACGAGCGAGCGGCCGTCGGCCGTCGTTTTGATGTCGTCGGGCCCGAGCCAGATCGGCGGCAGAACGATTCCCCCGAAACGCTCAGCCGCGCGCTCGAGGATCGCGCCTGCCTGGATGAAGTCCGCGCCCAACGGGCTCTGGGGGCCGTGCCACTCGAGCGTACCGATGGGAATGTACCCTACGGGTCGCTCCTTCAGGCGCGCCTCGAACTCGTGCGGCAGGAGATCTGCGTATCGGACCTTCGCAACGGTGCATTCGCGCATCGGGCACCTCCCGGACAACCGTCGACACCCTGCGTTGCGACAGCGTCTCAATGACGGAGAAGCGCCGGGTGCTTTGCTAGGCGCGAGGTGACTTGCGGAGCTTCAGGAATAGGCCCGTCGCCCAGACGGCGACAACGCCGAGAGCGACATCGAGAAGGAGGCAGGCGAAGGGAGAGAGGTAGAGAGAGATCCACTCGGTGCTTCCCGCTGCTTCGTGCATGACGCCTCCCTAGCTGCACGGAAGCTTACACCATGCCGCCGCGCACGCGCCAGGGCGGGGTCTCCAAGATCTCAGCGAGAAGCCGCGACCATGCCTTGCCGGTCATCCCAACGGGGCTCCCTAGCCTCCCGGCCGCGGGCGCACGTCGATGCCCGGGCGAAGGACCCTTTCGTACCGATTGACCTGCTCGATGGCGCGCATGCCGACCTTCTCGTACAGGCGCAACGCTCCGGTCGGGCTCGTCGCGTCGACTCCCAGGCGTGCGGCGGCATACCCCTGCGCGCGGAGCGTCTGGAATGCCGTCTCGAGCAGAGCGCGCGCGATTCCGCGTTGTCGCCACGCCGGGCGGACGCCGAGGTAGCTGACCAGACCGATGGCCGGGTCTCCTCGGTAGTTGTCCTCGCAGAGGACGTACCCGACGACGCCACCGTCTGCGACGGCGATGTAGTTGAAATCGGTGCGCTGTCCGATCGTGTCGTGGCGCCACTCCTCTGCGAAGGACTCGGGCGATTGCTCTGCGTGCCCCCAGTGATCGCGGAACGCCTCGGCGTGAACCCGCGCGACGTCGAGCAACTCGCGTTCCATGTCGATTCGACGGACCTCGACCCCGGCAGGAGACGGCGCCGCCTCCACGTCACCGTCGAAGTCGATGCGCATGCGGAAGAAGACTCGCGTGCGCTTGAATCCGGCACGAGTGAGCGCGGCCGTCCGCGGCACATCGGACTCGACAGCCTCCGCCATGAGATTCACTTCCGCGTCGGGCGGTGCCAGGTGAACGTTTGCCGCAGCCCGCTCGACAACCCAAGCAGAGAGAGCATCCCACAGCGGCTCGTGGTCCCAGTGGTCCGGTCCGACGCTGACGTTCGCGAGTACGATCAGAAACGGCTCGCTGGCGGGGTTCACACTCGCGAGACCGACGACTTGTCCCGCGCGATCGACGGCGACTCGGTGGTTCGCGGAGAGGGTCGGCACTTGCCCCTCCCACCACCGTCTCCAGCCTTCCCGAGTGGGGCGCGTCGGGCTCCGGAGCCGATCGGCGCGCGCCGCGGCCATGGCCACGATCCCGTCGAAGTCTTCGAGCGTCGGAGCGCGCAGTCGCCACTCGAACGGGCTGGGTTCCGCCATGGGGGCCTCCTTCTCGAGACACGCGCCGCCCCGCTGTCCGCCGCGGCCAGAGTGGGCGTGTCACGTCTCCGCCTCGTCTCACGGCACGAGAGGCTTCTCGTATTCGCTGGAGGCGGTTCGAAGAGCCAAGGTCCTGAGCTACTGCCGTGCCGAGAGAACGACCCGCTCCTTCTTCGAACGGAGCAGGAGGACGATGACGGCGAGCCAGAGGGCTCCGGCAGCACACAGCTGGTACAGGCAGAAGACCCAGCTTCCGATCGCGATCGCGCCCGTTCCGATGGCCACCGGCAGCCCGATCATCGCGCCCATGCCGATGAGGAACGACGGCAGGAGCGAGGCGTCCGCGTCCTTCACGAGGGCGATGAGGATGATGAGCGCGCACATGCCGGAGAAGAAGAGCGGGTTCAGAAGCCCTGCGGCCACGGCAGCGGGCGCCGAGACGAGCAGGACGAAGCGCGACAGCGCGGCGGCAACGATCGCATGGGCGGAGACGAGCACGAGGGCCCCGCACAGCCATCCGGTCCCCGTCGATACGGCGGCAAAGGCGAGGGTCTTTCCGAGCCAGATCTCGGAGAGGTCAAGCGGGGTCGCGAGAAGGGTTTCGAGGTTCCCCGTCAGCTTCTCCCGCATGACGAGCGCGGTCGCAAAGACCCAGACGATGAGCGAGTACGGAAGCATCGTGACGGCGTAGAGGGAGTTCTCGACGAGGAGCCCGCTGACGACGCCTCTCACGATCTCATCGATCGCCGGCGCATCGAGACCTGCGGTGTGGCGTAGCACGCTGCGAAGGAGGAGACCCGTGCCGACGGAGATCCCTACGGCGAGCGCTCCGAACACCGCAACGAGGGCGGTGAACGCCGGGCTCTTTCGCATCTCCCCAAGTTCCCTTCCGCACACCGCCGCGACGCGACGCGCTGCCGCGCTGCGCGAGGTCATCGCTTGCATGAGAGCACGATCCGCTCTTTCGTCACGCGGCGGCCCACGGCTGCGACGATCCCCGCGACGACGGCGGTCAGACCAAGCTGAACGAGCGCCAAGTCCAGCCTCGTCACCGCGACGACGCCGCGCGCGCCGAGGTTGATGATGAGCGACGCGTAGACCGGCAGGAAGACCTGGGCGATGACGGTGCCGGACGTCACCCGTCCTGGGACGCCGATGGCGTGAACGAGGAACGCGAGTGCGAGGTAGACGCTCGGCAACAACACAAAGCAGTTGACGATCATCCACGGCGTCGCGGCCGGGACTCCGTTCGGAGCGAGGTAGACGATGCCCAGCACGACCGCCGCGACCACGCCTGCGCCGACCCCCACAACGATCCCCGGAAGGATCGACGCGATCGACAGGGCGAACCACAGGTCCCGCGCGGCGGCCGGCGTCGCCAGGAGCGACTCGATCGAGCCGGACGCCTTGCCGCGTATGAGCGGCTGCGTCGAGCTGATGTTGAGCGAGAGCCCCGTGATGATGAGCACCGTGCAGTAGACGAGCCCGGTGGCCGCCCCCGCCAGGAGTCCACGATCCAGCGTCGGGCTCGAAAGCAGCGGGGCGATGAGCAAACGGACGCCGATCACGTAGAGGATCGCAACGAAGAACAGGGAGATCACGACGAAGGCAACGATATAGCTGCGCGACCGCACCAGGTCACGGATGGCGGCCTTCGTGAGCACCGAGCGGACGCTCATCCTACGCCTCCCGTTCCTTGAGGATCGCCGCGTACAGCTCCTCGAGCGACGTGTGCTTGGCCGCGACTCCCTCCACACCGACGCCATGAGCACTCAGGAACGACACGATGTCCGCGTTGCGCACGCCGGCTGGAAGCCTCAGATCGAGGGTTGTCGATCCTGCGCCGCCTGTCTCCACGCCGAAGCGGTCACGGATCTCGGCAAGGATCGCCGGCACGACAGGAGCCGAGGTCGCGATCGTGACTCGTCCCTCGCCCCCCGCACCGAGAAGCTTCTTCAGATCCCCCGTGACTCGGATCTCGCCTTGGTCGATGAGGGCGATGCGGTTGCACAGCCGCTCGATCTCGTCGAGGTCGTGCGAGCTCAAGAGAATCGTCTTGCCGCGCTCGTGCACCAAGTTCTGGATGATCGCGCGGATCTCGATCTGTCCGGTGGGGTCGATCCCCGACATCGGCTCGTCGAGGATCAGAACCTCCGGGTCGTGGACGAGGGCGCGCGCAAGCGCGAGCCGGCGCCGCATCCCCTTTGAGTAGGTACCGGCGCGGTCCTTGGCGCGGTCGGACAGGCGCACCGACTCAAGGAGCGCGGCGAGCTCTTCCGCGCTCGGGGAGCAGCCGTACAGCTTGCCATAGAAACGGAGATTCTCGACCGCCGTGAGCTGATCGTAGAGCCCGTCGGCATCGAGCATGAACCCGATCCTGCGCCGCGTCTCGACCTGGTCGGTCGGATCGCCGACCACCGACACCCTCCCAGAGTCAGCCCGCAGGAGATCGAGAAGGATGCGGATCGTCGTTGTCTTCCCGGCGCCGTTCGCGCCGAGGTACCCGAAGATATCGCCACGCTCGACCGTGAAGGTGACGCCGTCGAGCGCCTGCAGGGCGCCAAACCGCTTCTTCACACCTTCGAGCTCGATCACCGCTTCCCTACGTTCCACCGCGCCCTCCTTGCTCATCCCGCACTCGCGCCCCAAGCCTCTGAATGTACCCAAACTAGCGGGTGGAGTTCGGGGGACACATACCCTATCTCTTCGGAGAGGGACCCGGCTTGCGCTTCTGCAGCCTGCGACCGAGCACGGTCTCGGACTGCGCTACGAAGGACTTGTCGCCGAAGGGGCGACCGGTCCTCGTATGCCGCCGGATCGCAGTGAGGTCCTCTTCAGGCGTCGCCAGGACCGTTATCCAATCCGCGACTTCCTCGAGAGGCCCCATCTCTCGAACGAGAGGATCGCGGTCCCGAGCGCCAACGAGCCAGCGGGCGCTTGACCAGGCGTAGTCCCAGGGACGCTCGACGAGGCCGGCGCGGACTGGGTTCTGAAGGACATAGCGAACCGCGCCCAGCAGTCGAGAGGGGGCAATGGGGCACGAGAAGAACCTCCCCTGGAAGAGGAACCCTCTCCATCCCTCGCGGAAGTTGACCCGTCGCGTGTAGAGTTTGTGCGCCTCTCCAATGCCCATGGCGAGGCTGCCCGGGCGGGCTGGGACGCAGATCAAGTGGATGTGATTCGTCATGAGGCACCACGCGAGGTAGTCGATCCCATGTGTCGCTCCCTCCGTGGCAAGAAGCTTCAGGTAGGCGAGTCGATCCTCGTCCGAGAAGAAGACATCCATGCGGCGGACGCCTCGCTGGGTGATGTGATGTGGGCAGCCAGGGACGACGACGCGCGCGATGCGAAGCATGGCATGAGTGTGTCGGAGAAGCTCAGATCATACAAGTAAGGTGTGAACCAGCACGCGAAATATGGTATGTGTCCCCCGAACTAACTAGTGGGCGGCGATGTCGAGCGCGGTGACGTCGGGATGGTGGTAGCGGTAGTTCGAGTTGGCGAGCGGTCCGTGGATGACGCTTGTCGGGCACCAGTTGAAGCAGGCGAGGCAGTTCTCGCAACGGTTCTGCCAGACCGGCTTCTTGGCGACGATCTCGATGTTGTGTACGGGGCAGACTCTGGCGCACATTCCGCAGCCGGTGCACTTCGCGTCCGCGGAGAAGGACTTGCCCGCGAGCGGGATCAGTTGCTCGACCGTGAGTCCCGAGGGGGAGGGGGTGCTCGAAGCTTTCCCCAGGGCCAGAGCCGTCATGCGCCGGATCCATCCCTGGAACGGCGTCATGATCGCCTGGATGACCACATTGGAGTAGAAGAGCCCCGTCTTTCCTTCTTCGACCGATCGGACGATGAAGTCGGCCCTCTTCGGAGCCCGTTTGTAGGCCAGCCACTTCATCTCCCAGGGCTTGCGGAAAGCGTTCTGCGGCATATGGACCCCGAAGCCCGCCGATAGCGCCGTCCCGCGCGATTCTAGGATACGGGCCAAGGCCTTGAGCGAGTCGCCGGCCCCTCCTCCGTAGTTGCAGATGGCGAAGATGTACGTCCCCTTGGCGCTATGCAGCTTCTCCGCGAAGCGGCGAACGATGTTCGGAAGGTCCGCGTAGTAGACCGGGAATGTGATGCCTATCACATCCGCGTCCGACTCGATCCTCTGCCGATCGATCACGGACGCAATCGGGATCAGCTCGCCTCCCAACCGTTCCGCAACGAGCCGAGAGAGTGCGAGCGAGTTCCCTGTCCCCGTGAAGTAGTAGATGGCTGGATTCATCTCATGCCCACCGTCAACGATCGAAAGCATACTTCCGACAGGCTGAGTTGGCGGAATCGCTGCGTCCGCGTGGCGACGCTCGCTGTTCAGCGAGCTTGAGCCGCACGATGACTTCTCCGTCGACGAGCTCGCCAGTGCGCGCAAGGCCGAAGCTCGCGTACAGCGACTCAGCGGCGTGATTCTCAGGGTCGAATGAGGTCTGGATGTCGCGGATTCCCGGCATGCGTTCAAGCCGTTCCATCACCTCAGCCAGCGCCGCGCGAGCGTAGCCTTTCCCCTGGAAGCGGGCGTCGATCATCAGGCGTGAGAGGTACCCACGGTGCTCTCCGATAGTGTAGTCGTACATGATGAAGCCGACCATCTGCTTGTCGCCATAGATGACGAAGGGGTTTGAGACCTTGTCGGCCTTCGCCTCGGCGAGCGAGTGCATGTTCGACGCGACGCAGTTCTTCTGCGCTTCCCCGACGCGAAGTCCGATGCACTCGATGAAGTTGTTCATCGTGATCTCACGAAGCGTGACAGCCATGGCCTCTCCTTGGGTGCGTCGCATTCCGTCCCGAGGTCGCAGAGCGCGATGTTCGCGGAAGACTTGGAGTCCCGCAACCGCCACCGTCTCCGACGGCCTGGATGTCCGAGGGCTCGGTCGCTGACTGGCGCTGGCGCCACCCCGGGTCGCGTGTGTGAGTCAAGGTGTCGGCGCGTCCGCTCGCTCTTGCCCGGCCCAAGGAGCACTCGACTCGGACGAAGAAGGCACGAGCCCGGCGACGAGCGCCCGCACGGCGTAGATGAACCAGGAGCGGTATTCGTGCCAGTCTTCGATGGTCCTCGCGAGGACGAGCTTCAACTCGACGCGATCGGCGAGAGCCGTCGCGGCGGGATCGGTTGCGTAGTACCGGAATGACTCCTCGCGGTGGCGGAGGCGCTGCCATGTCTCGGCGTCCGCGGCCGTTGCGGGGAGTGCGACCTCCGTCCAGAACGCCTCGACGTCGCCCATCCTTCCCGCCCGGCTGCAAATCCGCGCGAGAATTGCCTGCGCTTCCTCGGACAGGAGAGGGGCTAGCATCCGCTCGACGAGGCCCAGCTCTTGCTGCGCAGCCTGCGAGTAGACCAAGGCGCCCTCGCTGAGATCCTCGCTCGGTAGTCCGAGGCGCCATTCGCTCTCAAGGACCGGCAGCTCTTCTCTCCATCCGAGGGCGACGCGGATGATCTCGTCGATCACGTGGGCGTTTCCGACTCGAGTGGCGAGCTGACGGACGACACTGGCGGCTGCCCCCATCGGCGCTTGGCCCGTCGCCGCCGGCAGAAGATCCACGTCTCGGAAGAGCTTGGCGTGAATCGCGAGCCACGAAGCATCTCCCGCCAGGGCTCGATCAGTGAACTCGGCGAATCCTTCGTCGAGGAAGTAGACGCAGAGTGCGACAGCCTGCAAGTCCTCCGTGATCCGCGCAAGCTGCTCTTCGACCTTGGCGTCACTCAAGATGCTTTCGGCATCGTCCTCCGAGATGGCGGCGCTCTCGTCGAGCCCATCGGACTGCGCCGAAGTCCGTGCGTACGAGGCAAGGAAGAATGCCCAGTGTGCAAGCTCGTGGTGGAGGTACTGCCACCACGAGGCGACTGCACCTATGGGGCTGCGGGCCACAAGGATTGCCGGATGGCCGGCTACCAGGTGAGCCAACCACGCGGCGGGCCTCAGACCAGCTTCCTTCATCACGCCACTCCGGGAGTAGTCGTCACCAAAGAAGAAGCCGACTGGTCCGAACAGGCCGACTGCATCTCCGAGTGTCTCGAGGTCCGGGAACACAACCACCAGCAGAGGGCGAATCCTGCCTCCCTGCCACGGGAGGGGAGGGACAACCCACCAGGAAGGTGTATCCGCATCGCTGTTGGGGAACCACGCTTCTTCGGGTGCTGTCGGCAGCTCGTCCCACGGAAGAGGGGGCATCCAATAGCTGGACGTCTGAACGACGGCGCCTGCCTCGATCGGAGCGGGCAGTTGGAGATCCCAGAAGGCGAAGACGTCGACGGCAGCTTGCTCGATCTCAGCCGATGCGGTTTGAGCGTCGGCCGGTGCGCCCCCGGCCCACGCGATCATGCCGTACGACCAAGGCGTCAGAGCGTAGAGTGGGGTCTTAGTCTGTGCACCGACCTGCAGAGTGACGGCACCGACCTGCAGAGTGACGGCACCGACCGCAACTGCCAGTACTGAACGCAGTGCAAGTCGCATATAGCGGATGTACATACGATCCATACTACGACGCGATGGAGGCGAGTGTCAATCGAGGATGGCCGCGGGAGGCCCGTCTTGCGAGCGCATGCCCTTGCCCAGAGGGTTGTCTGCACGTAGGATCAGGAGCGATGGCGATCGAGTTCACCTTCCGCATTACCAAGGATGAGATCCACGTTCGGGACAAGGGAACGGGGTTTGACCGCACGTTCGCCAACCGCGTTGGGGTTGACGCAAAGCGCGGCATCATCGTGTCCTTGGGCGAACCCGAGGACGCGGCGAAGGCGCGCTTGGGCACGTGGTACCTGGAGCACGCGAACGAGGTTCGCTTCTGCACGCTGTTCGATGCCAAGGGCGCGGACCTGTACTTTGAGATCCGCGTACTCGAGTACCTGACGCGCATGCTGCACGGGCAATCCCAGGCCAGCCGGCGCTTCAAGCACATGGCGGCGAAGCTCGCAAACGCCTTTGACTACGTGCTTGAGGTCCCTGGCTACGAGGCGTTTCCCGAGGCTCGTCGTCATGCGCTTGAGGAGAGCATTCAAGCGCACATGCGGCTGCGCAAGCTTGCCGTCAACGGCAACGAAGTGCAGATCCCGAGGAGCCGCCGGCAGGCCGAGCACTGGTTGCGCCGCCTCTTCGTCTGGGTGGTCCCCGTGGCGGCGACGATGGTCGGCTACGTGACCGTGCCACCTCCTATCCTTGAGAACCGGCTCTATCTCTTCTTCTACCTCATGGCGATCGCGCTCGTCTTCTACTACAGCGGCAGGGTGCTGTGGATGCTGTGTGCGCGGCAGCTCGTGCCGCCGACGTACCGCCTCCGCATGCTTCAGGGTTTGCGCCATCGGCTACCGCCCATCGACAGGTTCCTGGCGCGGATTCTGTGGGGGACTCGAGAAACGTAGCGGGCCACTTAAAGCCACGTTCAGCTTCGCCGATTGCCCCAACTGCGGCGTCTCCGCCATCCGACTCCCAGTGCGCTCTTGACATCAGACGCTCGATCGATACGATAGTCGTATGACGACAACGTAATCGATCAGTGGAGGGCTATGGAGAAGGTCAAGATCTCCCCGAAGTACCAGATCGTCATTCCGAAGTCGATCCGCATGAGACTGGACCTCGTGCCCGGCCAGCATGTCGAAATGATCGCTCACGGCGACCGCATCGAAGTAGTGCCAGTCAAGTCACTGCGCGGCATGCGCGGGTTTCTCAAGGGCATCGACACAACCGTGAAGCGTGAGGCCGACAGGGTATGAAGCTTGTCGACTCGTCGGGGTGGCTCGAGTACTTCGCCGACGGGCCGAATGCTGGGGCATTCGCCAAGCTGCTTCAGGACCCCGAAAACCTGGTGGTGCCAACGGTCTGCGTCTACGAGGTGTACAAGATCGTCTTGCGTCAGCGCGGGCCATCGGATGCGCTTCAGGCCGTTGCGCTGATGCGGCAGGGCCAGATCGTCGAGTTGACCGAGCCGATGGCCCTTCTCGCTGCCGAGTTGAGTCTTGCCCACAAGCTCCCCATGGCCGACAGCATCATCCTGGCCACAGCGCGCACTCACAAGGCGCACGTCTGGACGCAAGACGCCGACTTCGCGGGGATCGAGGGAGTCACCGTAGTCGGCACTCGCTGAGCCCTCGCCAGCTCGTCCCGCCCACGGACCGCCTGCGCACAGCCAGGACGTGCGCCGCCGGCTGTCGGACATCGATCGCTGGGTGGCGAGAGCGATCTGGGGGCAACCGAGACACGGTCGCGTTCCCAGTCAGCACTCTTGCTGCGGGATTCGTTACCGCCTTGCTTCAGAGTTGTCTGAGGAGCCGCAGCGTCGTTTCGTCGGGCACGCCGCGAAAGCAGCGGTCGATCGCTTCGGAGAACGGCTCCCGTCCGTGCGAGCACTGCGAGAAGAGCGTCATCGACGATCGGAACTTCATCGAGTCGGGGTAGCCGAAGATCGCCTGCGGGTCTGGATTCGGGATCGCGAGAACGAGCTGCGTGCACGCGACCAGCCGCGGCCCGAGGACCCCATGAGCCACGTAGCGCTCCGCCTGGGCCACGGAGTCGAGCGCGTAGCGCTCGGCCATCGCGCTGTGTCCCAGCCCTCGCAGCTGTGGAAAGATGAACCACATCCAGTGCGTCTGCTTGCGCCCCTCCGTCAGCTCCAGCAGCACCCGGCCGTAGACGTGCTCCTGTGCCGTGACGAAGTGGTCGAACTCCGCTGTGGGTGCCATCCCGTCCATTGTCATGCGTTGGTGCTGCGGTGTGGAGTCGCGACTGCCGAGACCTGCGCGTCGCACCCGCGCGCTGTTCTAGAGCTTCAATCCCATCGCGTTGTTTGCCGTGCGGCGGACGAAGCCGAGCGCCTCAGCCTCGCGGGCGACCGCCGGCATCCAGTTGGGGACGAAGACCTCGACGCGCAGACGAGGGCTCTTCGCCACGACCTCGTACAGGGCTTGTCGGATGACATACGGGGCGAGTTCGGGCTGCGCCGGGTCGAGGCGGATCCGCAGCATGTTCAGCCCCTTGCCGCGCTTCGCGATGCTCCACCCCAACCGGGCGACGATGACGCCATCCGCGGCGCGGCGAACGAGGCGGTCCGTGTCTCGCGTGTTCCCGGCGAAGCGGAACAGGACGGCAAATACGCGCAGCGGAAGCGAGGTCTTGTAGCGCTCCGGGACGATCGGCTCGAACTCCTGCAGATGAGCCGGCACGATGCGTCGATCGAGCTCGTAGCGCGGGCGCCAGTCGAACTCCTTGAGGGGCAGCTCCTCATACCCTGCGGGCAACGAAGGCCGATCGCAGGAGCCGTCAGGGACGAACGCGAAGCGCGTCGCGCCGCCATAGGCGACGAAGCCCATCGACTGGTACAGCGACTGCGCGGGTGTGTTGCCGTCGATCACGCCGAGACGAGCGGACGTACCTCCTCGCTCGCGCATCATGGCGAGCGTCTTCCCGAGCAGCTCGCGGGCGACTCCGCGACCGCGGAACTCGGGAAGGACGCCGACCGTCCCGATGTACCACATGGAGGTCTTGGGCTCCCGTTGAGCGATCGTGATGCCGATGACGGCCCCGTTCTCTTCCGCCACGTAGCCGCGGATGACGTCGCGGAGGTCCGGCGAGATCGCCTGGACCAGCCGAATCACCGGCCAAACTCCGCGAATGCGACGGATCGTGCCGACCATCTGCTCCTGCTCGTCCGACTGCACGCCCCATTCGGGGTGGTCCGGGTACTGGAAGGTGCGGACGAGCATGTCGGCCGCGGGGACAAGGTCTCCTGGCAGTCTCAGCGCACGCAGATTCACAGCGCCCTCCGTTACTCCGTCGATCCGCGGTACAGGGTGGCGAACTGCCGCACCCTCCCGGCCAGCGCCTTCTTCACCGCGGCGCTGGCGCGAAACGAGCCGAACAGGTCGATCGACTCGATCGTCGCGCGCGCCAGGTCCTCGTCCACATCGGAGGAGATGACGAGCATCCCCACGACCCCAATGCGCAGCTTCTCGCCGCGGGCCCGTCGGCTCTCCAGATCCCTCTTCCCCACGATCAGGACGCCGACAACCATCTCGCGTCGGGTCACCGTCTGCTGGACCACGTCAGCGTGGCGCTCGAGTTGTTGGCGGATCGCCGTGCGGATGAGATCGGCGCGATTCGAGTACAGCCCCTGGTCGACCAAGAGGTCGATCTTCCCAAGATCGAC
This sequence comes from Candidatus Bipolaricaulis sp., assembly GCA_028713635.1. Taxonomy (GTDB): domain Bacteria; phylum Bipolaricaulota; class Bipolaricaulia; order UBA7950; family UBA9294; genus JAPLGD01. Next base: position 9,421 of record JAQTNX010000024.1, on the reverse strand, counting down.
CGCTCCGAGGTTGATGGTGATCTTCTCGGTGTCAGCCATGGACCTCCTCCTCACTTCCCATCTGCCCTGCGCGGGCCGCGCTCGTCCCGGGAGGTGCGGAGGGTTTCTTGCCACCGGCCGCACGCACGACGAGCTTGACGGGACCGATTTCGATCTCGAGAAGTCGACTCATGGGGCCTCCTTGACCATCCATTTGGATGGTCATAGGCATCCTAGCACCTTCCGATGGGCGTGTCAACCCCGGCGAACCCTCGAGGCAGCGAAGCGGCAGCAAGCCCAAGCAATGTGATGGCTATACCCAACGCGTGTCCCTTCTCCCTTGGGCACCTGGGATCGAGTTCGCCCCCTCGATCGGTGACAAACGAGCGAGCCCTGGGACAACCAGTGCCGCCGCCACGGCGGAACCCCGCGAAACGGCAGGGGAGTTGGCTTCAGAGGAGGGGTTACAGATGAACCATGAGATCATTCCGGCGGCTGCCCAGGACGCCCCTGGAGCGGCGGGCGCAACATCGGCGCGCCGCCCCGTGCGAGGTGCGTGGCTGATTCGCGCCGCGGCGATGGTGTACCTCGTCTCCACGGCGATCATCGCCTACCTCGTCTTCACGGCAGCCTGAGCTGTTCGCTTCGGCTCCGGGTCGCCGCCTTGAGCAGCGAGCTCGAATCGCGCGAGCTGCGCGCCCGCGCCCGTGCTCGAGTGCGGCCTTGATCCCATCGGCGTCGTGTTGAGCAAGAGGGCGGTAGCTTGAGTCGACGAGTGGCGCTGGTCTGCATCGCGATCGTCTTCACGTTCTGCTCCGGAGCGGTGGCTGCACCGACGGGGTGGATCTTGTTCGAGTCGGAGCGCAGCGGCGGCCTCGACATCTTCGCCGTCCGGCCGGATGGGTTCAGTCTGCGGCAACTCACCGCAAACGCAGGGGCGGACTCCTCTCCGCCCGTGTCCCCGGACGGCAGCACGATCGCATTCACGCCGACCCGCGACGGGGACAGCGAGCTGTACCTCATGAACCTGGACGGTAGCGAGCCCCGGCGTCTGACGCACACAGCCGCCGACAAGTCCTACCCGTCGTGGTCTCCCGACGGGACGAAGATCGTCTCTTCGCAGCACGATTCCCACGACGCGGAGATCGGCCTCGTGGACGTCTCCACCGGCGAGACGCGGAAGATCACCGACAACGACGTCGACGACTGGGTACCGAGCTGGTCTCCGAGCGGCGACCGCATCGCGTTTGCGCGGGGCGCCTTCCCGAACAACTGCATCTGCGCCATGGCCCCGGACGGTACCGGGTTGGTTTCCCTCACAGCCTGTTCCGGGTACCGCGGCGCGCCCGAGTGGTCTCCCGACGGGGCGTGGATCGCGTACTACCAGGAGGTCGCGGCGGGCAACACCGAGATCTCCATCATGGTCGCCGACGTCTACGTCCTTGGCGTCGCGAGTCCCCTCACCGAGATCGTGAGCGTGTCCCCGGCGCCACGGGGATGGGACTGCCCCGGGGCGTGGATCGCCGACGACTCCGCGCCGACACCGTAGACGGCGGCTGCGCCTCAGGCGTCAGGGCGCCGTGCGCCCGAGCGTCAAGAGGCTTCCCGCAGCAGATCCAGGGCAATCCGGTAGGCCGCGGCAACGGCTGGCAAGCAGACGTTCTGTGCCATCTCGCGGCCCATGATGGCCTTCATCCCCTCCGGCGTCGTCAAGTCGAGGCCTGTGAGGTCGCGGCAGTTGATGCTCCCCATTTCGGATTCGAAGCGGCGGCGGAACTCCTCCGCGACCCGCATCGCGGCTAGTCCTTCCTCCATCGTCTCGCCGGGTTCCACTACGAGACCGAGCGCCATCACGCCGCCGACCACGGCGCCGCAGACGGAGCCCGTTCTTCCGATCCCTCCCGCGAAGAGCCGGCCGATGCGGGGGACGATCTTGTCGTCGACCTTGGTCCCAAGTTCTTCGCACACGCCCAAGAGCACTGACTCCGAGCAGACATAGCCCTTCGCCATGTGCTCCGTTGCCCGATTCGTTTCCATCGTCTTCCGCCCTCCCTCTCGAGTGCAGAGTTTGGGGATGGAGGCGACGCGTTGCCACTTCGACGTCCCGCCGTTGGGCGGCAGGCTGGCTTGCCAGCGAGCTGGCCTGCCAGCAGGCTGGCTTGCCTGGAATCCTCGCGTTGCGGTACGGTGGGGCACGACGACACCAACGCAGCGGTGCGCGCGAGTTTCCATCCATGGCAATCACAGCAGGAGGTCACGATCTGATGAAGTCCAATGCCGAGATCATCCGTGATGTCCTTGAGCAGGTCGTCAATCAGAAGGAGATCGATGCCTGGGACCAGTACTTCAGCCCCGACTACATCGCGCGGGGTGCTCCGTTCATCGGCATGGGGTTCTCGAGAGACACCTCAGGGAACAAGCACGTCATCAGCGCCATCACGCCCGGCAGCCCTGCGGAGGGAAAGCTCCAGGTGGGAGATGAACTCGTCTGGGTCGAGGATGAACGCCAGCGCTGGGCCACCTACGAGGACATCTCGCAGGGCCTCCAGATCTACCGGGGCAGCAGACTCAAGCTGGGTGTACGCCGGGGCAAAGAGACCCTTGAGGTCGAACTGATCCGAGGTCTGATCCGGGGCTTCGACACCGACAACAACCAGGCGAAGTCAGAGATGCGGGAGTTCATGACAAACGAGATCCCCGACTTGAGAGTCGACATCACGCTGACTCTTGCCGATCGGGACATGGTCGCCTGTGTGATGGAATATCGCGGCACCCACGCGACCTACAAGCGAGAGGCGATCTGGAGAGAGATCTGGGTCGTACGCCTTTCGGAAGGCAAGATCGTCGAGAGCTGGCCCCTTCCCGATGTAGATGCGTACTTGAGGCAGCTTGGCTACCAGAGCATTCCGCCCAGCGCGTGAGGCATTCAGGCGGCGCCAACCAGCCGCCCTGGACCCTGGCTACAGCATCTGTCCCCGACGGCCCATCGCTGCAAGCGGCTGGCGGGAGAAGCTATTGGGTGAAGAACATGATCTGGTTCTTTAGCGGCACGGCGTCGTGCATATCGACTGTCTTGCCGTCTTCTACTACGTAGTACTGCGAGAAGACGATCGGGATCCCTCTCGCGCTACGGAAGTCCAGACGATCCATTGCCTGAAGGTGCAGATGCGGCATCGTGGAATTGCCCGAGTGTCCAAGCCTACCGATCACCGACGAGCAATCGACCCTTTGCCCGGGTGCCACGGCTACCGAGTCCTTCTGCAAGTGGGCGCACACGACATACTCCCGCGTCTCTGTTTCGATGATGACATGATTTCCGAGCAGGTCATTCTCGCCGACTGAGTTGTCGCTGTAAGCTCGCGTGACTCTTGCCGCATAGCGCAGATCATTCAAGACACGAACCGGGTTCCGTTCATCCACGCCATCGACAACTCGAACAACGACGCCTCTTGCGGGGGAGTAGACATCGACTCCCCACCCATAGAAGTCCGATAGAGGCAATCCTTTGGCGATGTACGTCCACAAGCTCGAACGATAGGGCTTCTGGGACTGCGCGTTGTCCTCTACCACCACGAAGTCAATCGCATACTCGACCCCGTACTTGTCGATTCCGTGGCTTGGGACCCTGCTGCCAGGAGTATTCGGGCAGATGAAGAAGGCGTGAACCGGGATCTGCAACTGAATAGGGCTTCCGATCATGGGCCTTCGAGCATTGGGACCATCAATACCCTGGCACGAGACCAATGCCAGCAGGCACGCTAGCCAGCCAAAGATCGCTCCTCCTTTGATCATATTCCTGGCCGAGCGCGTCCAGCAAGGTCGGAGTTCAGCCACGCGCCGGGCAGCGTGAGAGTTCAGGTGCACGTTGCGAGTTCACCTCGCGGCGGTCCGGGTTGGCTCTCACGATGGGCTTGGCTCATGGCTTGTTCGGAACGCCCGGCGGTGGGCAGACCGTCTCGTAGTGGGCCGATCGCTCGTCAAACCGCGACAGCAACGCGCGGGCCTTTGGGGGAACGACCGCAGTCTCGTAGTCCGGTCCTGCGAAGGATCGCACCGCGTTCAGATCGGAAAACCACATCACCGTCACGAACTCCACCTCGCGCTCTAGTTCGCGCCTCAGGAGTGAAATGCCGTGGTAACCCCGAATCTCGCGGCGAGCGATCCCAACGAAGATCTCTTCTTCAAGCAGCGCCTCGTACTTCGGCGCATTCGCGGCTGTCGTCCACCCGTGCCAGATCCGAGTGATCATCTCCTCTCCTTCGCCGAGCGCCCGCTTCAGCCGCGACGGCCCATCGTCCTGGCCGTCGCCGTCGGCTGGAAGCCGATACTACTTGGTCCTGCCGCCCTCGTGCCGGGCTGCCAGTGGCGGCACTTCGCTGGGCACCCGGGGTTCCGGGCCACAACGCCAGACCCGGTGCATCCCGTGAACAGAATACCGGGGTTGCTGGTCGGACACGGATAGGTGCGAAGCTTCGCTCGCCGAGCTCAGGAGACACGCCGGTACGGGTCGGCCGCGCGGGAGCGAGGCCTTTCTCGTCCAGCTCGAGCAGTAGACCGGGCGAGTTCTCCGTCTTAGGAAGAGGGGACCGAAGCACGGAGATGAGTATTGTGTTCCTGAAACTCCCGGTACTACGAGCCCAGTCCCGCCCTTGGTGCAACCGTCTCCTAGACTGCTTTCGGCACCGTCTTCGGCATCGGAGGCGGCACAGACCAAGGCCCGCCCCACCGCGTCACCCGCCCGGGCAAACTCACCCTCGCTGCCCCATGGTTGCTGGATGTGGCCAAGGAGAGCGCGTAGGATCCAGCCACACCCATCTGGGGGCACCGAGGAGGGTCTCGTGGAGAGCAAGCGAGGGGTCGTCGGCTTGGCCGTCGTCATCGCGCTGCTCGCGACCACTGCAGCGAGCGTCGGCCTGTTCCGGGTCGGCGGCGTAGGGAGAACCGCATTCCAGACTCTGCGGGGCGACACGGCTCTCATCTACGGAGAGGGGCTCTACCGCCACGATACCGTGTTCGTGGGGAGCGGGAACCGCGGTGTTGACGCCACCATCTTGTTCGTCGGTGTTCCCCTACTGATCGTCGCTGTCTTCGTCTACTCACGCACCCATCGGATCGGAAGACTCGTTCTTCTCATCCCCATGGCCTTCCTGGCATATGCGTACATGTGGCTTGCCACGGGAGCAGCGTACAACGAGCTCTTCCTCCTGTACGTCGTGCTGTTCAGCGCCAGCTTCTACGGCTTCGTCACCCTTTTCGCAAGGAGTGTCTCGGATCGCCCGGAGGCAGATCACGTCGCCCGCCTTCCAAGGCGCGGGCTTGCGGCTCTCCTACTCGCAAGCGGAGTCCTCACCCTATGCGTGTGGGTGGAACCCGTCGCGTCAGCCCTGGCGGCGGGCCGTGCGCCCGACCTGCTGGATAGCTACACGACCCTGGTCACGTATGCGGTCGATCTCGCGCTGATCACGCCCGCGACGGTCCTGGCTGCGGGGCTCATCCTGCGGCGGCGGTGGCTGGGATACGTGATCGCGATTCCGCTCCTAGGCCTGCTCGCGGTGCTGCTGCCACAGATCGTCTCCCAGACGGCGTTCCAACTGCGGGCCGGCATCGAACTGACGCCAGCGCAGATCGCCGGTCCTGTGGCCGGCTTCGCGATCCTCGGACTCATCGCCTTGGGCTTCCTCATCGTCCTGGGCTCGCGCCTCGCACGCAACCCGGGCTTCCGGCAGCGATAGCCTGGCGATCGCCCCGACACTGTTTTTCCGAGTGCGCTCGGGCGGATCTGGGCGGCGGGGTCGGGCGGCGGGGTCGGATCTTCACTCTTGGCGGCGGGGTCGGATCTTCACTCTTGGTGCTTCACGCACTCGGAGAATCGAGACGGAGAAGGCGTCACGTGCGCTTGTTCTGCGCTCTGATCCGCCACAGCGATTCGATCGGGAGGGCGTGCAGATCTTTCCCCAGCGGGACGTGCTGCCTTCCCGAGTACAACACGATGCCACGTCGAAACCGCTCGCCGGCGAGTTCCTTGAGGAGTAGAAGCCCGCGCACATCCTCATCTCGCACGCGAGTGGCGGCCTTGACCTCGATGCCAACCAGGTCGCCTGAAGGACTCTCTAGGACAAGATCGACCTCCACGTTCTTGTGCGTCCGGAAGTGATACATCGACGGGCGTGTTTCGCTCCACGAGATCTGCTTTCGCAGTTCCATCACAACGAAGCACTCCAAGACATGTCCGAACGACGTTGCGTCCTTCTCCACTTGCTGTTCGTCCAGGCCGATGAGGTGTGCAGTCAGCCCGGAGTCGTTGAGCAGGATCTTCGGCCGCTTGACCAGTCTTTTGCCAAGGTTCGGAGCCCAAGCAGGCAGCGGCAAGAAGAGGTAGATCGCCTCGAGCAACGAGAGGTAGCGCTTGACTGTGGTCAGCGGGAGTCCGACAGCCCCTGCGACTTCTGTGTAGTTCAGTTGCTCTCCTGCCCTCGCCGCCAGCAGGCGCAGCAGGCGTGGAAGCTCGGACAAGTACTCGATGTTCGCAAGATCGCGCAACTCCCGATGGATGACTGTTGTCACATAGGCATCGAACCATGCGGTACGGCGCGCCCGAATCTTGCGCCGAACAACCTCCGGGTAGCCTCCACAGAGAACGCGCCCGATGAGATCTCCTCCGGTTGACGCGCGTTCAGAGGTTCGCGTGGGTATCCTCTCGGAGAACGCCGCATCCACGAACGTTTCCTGAGAAGAGGCCATCTCACCCTGTGAAAGGGGCCACAGTGTCAGAACCTCCATCCGGCCGGCAAGTGACTCGCTGAGTCTGGGAAGAAGGAGTGCATTCGACGAACCCGTTAGCAGGAATCGCCCAGGAGTCCGATCACGGTCGACGAGCGCCTTGATCGCCACGAAGATCTCTGGCACACGCTGCACTTCGTCCAATACGATCGGGCCGTCGTATGCCTCGATGAATCCCAGTGGGTCCCGTTTGGCCGTGCCCATCGTTGTCGCATCGTCGAAGGTGAGGTAGTGGGCGGGATGCAGCTCCCGCGAGATGTCCTGAACCAACGTGCTCTTTCCCGTCTGTCTAGCTCCGTGCAGCAAGACGACGGGTGTGTCAGACAGTGCTTCAAGGAGTCGGTCTGTGAGGTTCCTCCTGAGCGGATCCATGGGTGCATACTAGCTGTTGCGTGGGTGTTTTTCAACCACTGCGTGGATGGTTATCACGTGATCGCTTCTTGCCTGTGTCGTCAACCAGGCCGCGAGGGTCTTGCGCTCAGGGTCAGACCTTGAGTCGCCGCACTCCGGGCACTCTAGAGCGCGGGGCAGGTGCCGTGAGCGTTCCCCCATGGGATCGCGGCGATTCGACCAGGCGCCCGCAGAGCGTGGGGGGGGGCAGGTCCTGCTATCACGCATGGCGTCGCGTACGTAACGTCGCAGCAAGCTGCGACGTTACAAGAAGTCGTCGGCGTACCTGAGAGCGCTGGGGTCGACGCCGCTTTGCGTCAGTCCCCGCCTGCACATCAGGACTTCAGCTGCTAGTAGGCGCGGGCGGATGTACGCGGCTGCTCGCCTGGGAGCGGCAGGGTCAAGTCCTGCTATCATGCATGGCGCCGCGTGGGCAACGTCGCAGCAAGCTACGACAAGTCGTTGACTTGCCTGAGAGCGCTGGGACCGACGCTCGTGTGCGCCGGCCCTCGAGTACTCTCGCAGATTGGGGTCGCTAGTACGCTCTGGCGAAATAGGCCTTGCCAAACGCGGGCTTGCCACACACTGCACAGACCTTGCCCTTTGGGCTCCAGCTCTCGTTCTTGTCGAGCGGGTAACACCTGGAACTGGCTTTGGTCTCTTCCTTGATCTTGTCCTCGCACTCGCGGGTGCCGCAGTGGTAGATGAGAGCCCAGCCGTCTTCGACGATGTCGGCAAGCTCTGCGAGGTTGCTTGCCTTACACAAGTGCGCATCTCGGAATTCGGTTGCGCACTTCAGCATCGAAACCTGAATCTCATCCAGGAGAGCGAGGATTCGAGGGGCGAGGCCTTCGACAGTCATCGACATCTTGGCTTCTTTGCCGGCGACGTCGCGGCGGCAAGCGATCACGGATCGGGCCGCAACATCGCGAGGTCCGATCTCGAGCCGCACGGGGACGCCGCGCATCTCCCAGTCGTTGAACCGGAAGCCGGGCGACAGGCCTTCGCGCGCGTCGAGCTCAACGCGGATCTCGGCGGCGTTGAGCTGTGTCTTCACCTCGTCGGCGAACGCGAACACGGAGACCTTCTCTTCATCCGTCTTCCAGATCGGGACGATGACGACCTGGATCGGCGCGATCGCGGGCGGCAGGCGCAAACCTTTGTCGTCGCCGTGCGTCATGACGACGGCGCCGACGGTGCGCGTGGTCATGCCCCACGACGTGGTCCAGACGAGCTGGAGTTCGTTCTTCTCGTCGAGGAACTGGATGTTGAACGCCTTGGCGAAGTTCTGGCCGAGGAAGTGGGACGTGGCGCCCTGGAGGGCCCACTTGTTCCCCATCATCGACTCGATGGTGTACGTGTCGTCCGCGCCGGCGAACTTCTCCTGGGGGCTCTTGCGGCCCTTGATGACCGGGACAGCGCACACCTTCTCCGATACCTCGGCGTAGATGTCGAGGATCTTCAGGGTCTCTTCGACGGCTTCCTCGCGCGTGGCGTGCGCAGTGTGGCCTTCCTGCCACAGGAACTCGGTGGTGCGGAGGAAGAGGCGGGGGCGCATCTCCCAGCGGACGACGTTGGCCCACTGGTTGATGAGCATGGGCAGGTCGCGGTAGGACTGGATCCAGCGCGCGTACGCCTCACCGAACAGGGTCTCGGAGGTGGGGCGGACGACGAGCGGCTCTTCGAGCTCGCTTCCGCCGCCGTGGGTTACGATGGCAAGTTCCGGCTTGAACCCCTCCACGTGTTCGGCCTCTTTCTCGATGAAGCTCATCGGAATGAACAGCGGGAAGTAGGCGTTCCTGTGCCCGGTCGCCTTGAGGCGGCGATCGAGGGCGATCTTGATGGAGTCCCACAGCTCGTAGCCGTAGGGCCTGATGATCATGCAGCCCCGAACGGGTGCGTAGTCGGCCAATTCGGCCTGCTGCACGACGTCGGTGTACCAGCGAGAGTAGTCTTCGCTTCTAGGGGTAACACCCCGAGGGGTAGCACCCCGAGGGGTCACGCCTTGCGTTGCCATGATGCCCTCCCTCCTTTTGTGATGTGGATTACAAACGGGCGCCTCGGGTGCCGAGACGCCCGCTCGTTCGCGTTGGAGTGTACGGCGCGGCGAGAACGGGGTCCAGAGAAACGGCCTTGTCGCGCGAGCTTCGTAGGGCCGTCACCATCGCGCGTGTGCCGTGGCGCCCCTTGCATTCGAGCCCCCGGCAATCTAGGGTGAGGTAGAGGTTTCCCGGGACCAGTCCCGCGGTACCAGTCCCGCGGGACCCTGGGA
>JAQTNX010000023.1 GCA_028713635.1 Candidatus Bipolaricaulis sp. | reverse complement strand
TCTTTCTGCCCGACACGGTGGCAGCCCTGGTACGACAGGGAGTCGAGCTGGGCGAGGCCGACGATCGCGTGTTCGGACGGACGGACTCGAAGCGCGACGTGGGCGCCGTGGGCCTTCTGACCGGCGAGGTCATCGACCGGACTGCGCTGTACGAACACGCCGTCGTCTTGGCGCTCATCCCGTTCCGGAACGCCGCGTTGTACCCGCCGAAGTGAGGGCACCGCCCCACCGATATGGGGTCGGAGTTCGGGAGCGGATGCGTGCGACGGGGTCTAGACGCGGCTGGCGCACGATCGATACCGACCTGCTGGCCCTGATCCTTCGGCACTGGATCGGCTCACTCAGCGTTCAAGAACCTTCGAGGAGGAGGACGGAATGGCAGCTCGACGCAGACCGACCGGGATGGTCGGATTCACCCTCGTCTGGGTTGGTCAACTCGTCTCCGTCCTCGCATCCAGCGCGACGGGTTTTGCGCTGACCATTTGGGCGTACGAGACCACGGGGAGCGCGACCGCGCTCGGCGTGATCACAACGTCGTTTCTCCTACCCTTCCTCCTCTTGTCGCCGATTGCCGGAGCCATGGTCGATCGCTACAACCGCAAGCTGATGATGATGGTGAGCGACCTCGCCGCGGCGGTGGCGACGATCGCCGTCCTCGTTCTCCACGCGACGGGCGGCCTGGCAATCTGGCACCTGTACCTCACGTCGATCCTGATCGGCCTCGGCAACACGTTCCAGTGGCCCGCGTACTCAGCGGCGATCACGACCATGGTGCCCAAGGAGCAGTACCAGCGGGCGAACGGGATGATGGGCCTCGTCGACTCGGGTCCCGGGGTCCTCGCGCCGCTCCTTGCCGGCGCCCTCTACCCCATCGCCGGGCTCACCGGCATCCTCCTGCTCGACGTCGCGACGTTCGTCCTCGCCATCGGAACGCTCCTCGCCGTGGATGTCCCCACGCCGGCGCGCTCGGCGGAGGGAGAGGCCGCCCGCGGACACCTCCTTGCCGAGGCCGTCTTCGGCTTCAAGTACATCTTCAAGCGGAAGAGCCTCCTCGGGCTTCAGCTCTTCTTCGTGACGCTCAACTTCCTGACCGGGTTCGGGCTGGTTGTCCCGTTCATCCTGGCGCGGACGGGGAACAACAGCATGTCGCTCGGTGCGGTCACGTCGGCCGCGGCCTTGGGCGGGGTTGCCGGCGGTCTCTTGATGAGCACGTGGAAAGGGTTCAAGCGCCGGATGACGAACGTCTTCGTCGGCGAGTTCCTGTTCGGGTTCTCCGGCTTCTTCCTGTTCGGATTCGGGCACCGTCTGTCGTTCTGGATCCCGACGGCGGCGCTGGGTGCCGTGGCGGCCGCCTTGACCAACAGCACGGCCCAAGCCATCTGGCAGTCGAAGGTCCCCCCCGATCTGCAGGGGCGAGTCTTCTCGGCGCGCCGCTTCATCTCCTGGTCGCTGATCCCCGTCACCCCCGTCCTTGCAGGCGCGCTCGCCGACTTCGTGACCGAGCCCGCCATGGTGGCGGACACGTGGATGTCCCGTGCCTTCGGCTGGGCGGTCGGCACGTCGCCCGGCTCGGGCCTCGCGCTCCAGTACGTCATTGCAGGGGCACTCTACTGCCTCGTCTGCCTCTTCGTCCTCTCTTTCGTCCCCGCCGTGCGCGACCTCGACACCCTCGTGCCGGACCACGATGCGAAGCAGACGGAGGCGTCCTCGAAAGCAAGCCCGAGTCCCGCGTCCGCAGACTCGTGACAGACCCGTTGGCTCCAAGGAGACCCATGATCGACCGATCGGATCACCTGAGGGCGGACGAGACGTCCATCCGGGAGGCACGCCGTGCCGCCGCGTGCCGCTACGTTGTGTACGCCGGCCCCGACGCGCTCCTTGACCTTTCGCAAGCGATGGCCCCGGCCGGCGTGCCCGAGCATGCCCTCACGAAGCTCGGCGCGGATACCGCCAAGTCCGTGTTCCTCGGCTTCGACAAGGGCGAGCCGCGGTTCGCAATCGACGTCGCCGATCTTCCGGAGGAGGCGCGTTCGGCCCTCCTGCCGTTCGGTCGGTTCGCCGCGCTCGGCCCCATCCAGGACCCTGTGGAGGTTGAGGCGTGGTCGCTTCTCGCCCAGGCCCGCGCCCTTCTCGCGTGGAACGCCTGCACGCAGTACTGCTCGGCGTGCGGCGCACCGGTCGAGATGAGGAGCGCCGGCTACGTGCGCGTCTGTTCGAGCCCCGCCTGCGGCGCGCTCCATTTCCCGCGAACGGACCCTGCCGTCATCGTCCGCGTCACCCACGGAGGCCGATGCCTCCTCGCCCGCCAACCGGCCTATCGACCTGGCCTGCGCTCGATCCTTGCCGGGTTCGTCGAGCCGGGCGAATCGCTTGAGGACGCCGTCCGCCGAGAGGTCAAGGAGGAAGTCGGCCTCGACCTGGCAAGCCTCTCCTACGTCGGATCCCAGCCGTGGCCGTTTCCGATGAGCTTGATGGTCGGATTCACCGCGGAGTCGGTCGGGGACGAGATTCGCGTGGACGGACGCGAGATCGAGTCGGCCGAGTGGAAGACGCGAGCTGCAGTGCACCGAGATATGCAGGACGGAACGCTCGTCCTCGCCTCCCCGAAGTCCATCGCACGCCGTCTGATCGACAACTGGCTCAACGCAGACGAGGACCTTGGAGTCGCCTCGCCGAACCAAGCATGATTCGCTCCGTCGAGCGGCCCTGAGGCAAGCATGCTGAGGCCCTCCGGAGGTTCCTCATGGACAAGCTGCGAGAGATCGAGCGCAAGCGCAAAGAGGCCTACTCTTGGTTCACCGCCCACAAGTCGAAGGGCTACAAAGCCGTCTCGGACATGGACGAGCCGATCATGTCGGACGCCGCGCTCAGCCGGAAGCACAAGGAGCTGATCGCCGTCGGCATCTCGGTCACGATCGACTGCGAGTCCTGCATGCAGTGGCACATCGAGAAGGCCGTCGAGCACGGCGCGACCCTTGCCGAGGTCCTTGAGGCCGTCGACGTCGCCATCATGATGGGAAACGGCGCGACGACCGTGCGGGCACGGTTTGCCATGGACGTGATGAAGGACGTCTTCGGCGAGACAGCCTAGTGTCGCGTCCCGTTGATGGCCGCGCGGAAGAGCCTGAAGCGATTCCGCCATTGGGCTGAGCCTGTCGACATCATCGCCCGCTCAGCGACTTTGCGGGCGCGATACGGGCCGCTGGCTTCGAGAAACCGCTGCGGAAGAGAGATTCACCCTGCTCGTCCGATCCCTATCAGTCTTGCTCTCTCGATCTTGACCTCGATGGATACTGTGAGTACCCTATTGGTACTCAGTGGTATCCGTGGAGGGTACGATGACACGAGAAGCTGAGATCCTGAGTGCAGGGCGGCAGATTCTCCTCTCGGAGGGACTGCGGGCACTCACGACCGACGAGGTCGCGCGCCGCGCCCGCGTGAGCAAGAAGACGCTCTACAGCCTCTTCCCGAGCAAAGACGCGCTCGTGGAGGCCGTCGTTGTCTCGTTCATCGAGGCCAACCTCGCACGATGGGACGAGGTCCTCGAGACGGAAGAGACGGCGATGGACCGGATTGTCGCCTCGCTCGACCTCGTCACGCACTTCCTGCCCCAGATCCAAACGAGCGTGATCTCGCAGGTCGGCCGAGTTGCGCCCTCCTTGTGGGAGAGAATCGATGCGATGCGCCTCGAGCGCGTCGCGCGCCTCGGAACCCTGATGGAAGAGGCCCAGCGAGACGGATACATACGGGACGACATCGACCCAGCTCACTGGTTCCTGCTTCTGACCGCGACGATCCGCTCGGCGCTCACCCCTCAGGTCCTCCTGGAGACGCGAATCCCGCTGCCGAGCCTCCTCGACGCTCTCCGGAAGATCTACTGCGACGGACTCCTGACGGAGAAGGGCCGCCAGTACGTGGCCGCAAGGCAGGGAAAGGAGAAACCATGAACAAGACCCGGACGTCGCGACTCGCGTGGCTCGGCGCCGTCTGCGTAGCTCTGGCGTGGCTGGCCGTGAGCGCGCAGACCCTGACGTCGGCAGACGAGGTCCTCGATCGCCTTCGCGCCAACGCGACGGCCATCGAGACCCTGCAGGCTCGCATCGTCGTTCACACGTACAAGGACGGCCGGGTGAACCTGATCCAGGAGATGAGGCTCTCCCTCGAGCAGCCGGACAAGATGAGGCAGGAGTACATCGCCCCGGAGTACATGGCGGGCAACGTCAGCCTCATCGTCGGCGACGCCATGCTCGTCTACATCGCGGCGATCGAGACGTGGCAGAGATCAGACCTGTCTGAGCTGTCGACGGCCGAGCAGCCGTGGCTCCTGTTCCGGCAGCTTCTCCGAAGCGTGCAGGACGAACTTGGCGACTACGCCTTCACGCTCCGCGAACCCGACGGAGGCAAGTACCCCCTGGTCGGAGTCCCCGCGACGGATGGCGCCGTCTACGGATCGATTGAGATGTGGATCGACCCCGAGACGTTCATCCCAACCCGTCGCCTCCTCTACGACGTCGACGGAAACCTGATTGCCGACGTTCGCATCCTGAACGTCGTCGAGGTCATCCCCGGCGTCTTCCTCGCTCGAAAGGTGGAAGCCTACGACGCCGAGGGTGCCCTGAAGAACGAGATCGTCTATCAGGAGCTCGTCGTCAACGAGCGCATCGATCCGTCCCTGTTCACGCTTCCTACGGAGGCGCCGAATGGCTGACGCGGCGTTCGAAGGGCGCACCCTTGTGAAGGTCTTCGGAGAGCTCCGTGCCGTGGGCGGCATTACGGTCGCCGTACAGCGCGGGGAGATCTACGGGCTGGTCGGCCCGAGCGGCGCCGGGAAGACGACGCTGATCCGAATGCTGTGCGGATTGACGACACCGACGAGCGGCGAGGCGCGCCTCCTCGGCCACCTCATGCCGAAGGAGCGCCGCGCCGTGGAGGACCGGTTCGGGTACATGCCCCAGGAGCGCGCCGTGTACCGCGACCTGTCGGTGGGCGAGAACTTGTTATTCTTCGGCCGCATCTACGGGATGTCACGCCCCGCGGTTGCACGGCGCACACGGGAACTCCTGACGCTCATGCGACTCGCGGATCGGGCAAAGCAGCTGTCCGCCCACCTCTCGGGAGGAGAGAAACAGCGCCTGTCGCTCGCCTGCACCCTGATCCACGAGCCGGACGCGCTCTTGCTCGATGAGCCGACGATCGGTCTGGATCCGGCGCTGCGCCTCGAGTTCTGGGACCACTTTCGCACGCTGGCCGCCACGGGGAGAACGCTCCTCGTGTCGACTCACTACGTCCACGAAGCCGAGCGCTGCGGACGGGTCGGCCTGGTCCAGCGAGGACGGCTCGCCGCGGAGGGCGCTCCCCCGGATCTGAAGGCGTGGGCTTCGACCGCAAGCGGAGGACCCGTGTCGGACATGGAGGACGTCTTCCTCATCCTTTGTCGGTCGGAAGGAGGCTTGCGATGAAGGCCAACAGGGTTCTGACAGTGGCCGAACGCGTCTTGCGCCAACTGGCCCACGACCGTCGCGTCCTCGTCTACATGCTGCTGATTCCGGGCGTCGCCATGATCCTCTTCGGGTACTCCTTTTCGGGCGACATCACGGGAATCCGCACGGCGTTCATCGATGAGGACAACACCGACCTCACCGCGTCGATCCTCGAGAACCTCGAGAAGGACGACGCATTCCGCGTCACGGTTCTCCCTCCCGGCGAAGACCCCGAGCAGCTTCTTCTCAAAGGGGGGTACCAGGCCGTGATCCGGATCCCGGACAAGTTCACGAGCCTCTACTACGCTCACTTCGCCATGGGGGTGGCGACAACCGCGCAGGGAACCATCGATCTCTGCGTTGACGAGTCCGATCCGCAGATCGCCTCGACAGTCGCCATGGGACTGGCCGACGCGATCATGGACCTCGGGGAAGGAGGACCGGTGAACATCGAGACGCGCGAGCTCTATGGGGTCGAGGTACGGTTCATCGACAGCTTCGCCCCGGCCATCATGGGCCTCGTCGTCTCGCTGGTCAGCACCGTGCTGACGGTCCTGTCGATCGTGCGGGAGAAGGTCGACGGCACGTTCTCCCGTGTCTGGGTCTCGCCCGTTCGACGGAGCGAGTTCATCCTCGGCTACGTCGTCGCATTCGGCCTGATCGCTCTCGTCCAGTCGATCGTGGTCCTCTCCATCGGGAAGCTCGTGTTCGACATCGTGATCAACGGCTCGATCGTGTGGGCGTTCGTGTCGGTCATCCTTTTCGCGGTGGGCAGCGTCGGGCTCGGCACCCTCCTGTCGGCGCTGGCTCGAACGGAATCGCAAGCGATCGTCTCCTTCCCGCTCGTCGTCCTGCCGTCGGTGCTCCTGTCGGGGATGATGTGGCCGATCCAGGCGATTCCCGCTGTCCTGCGCCCGCTCTCGTACATCGTGCCGCTGACGTACTCGAACCGTCTCCTGCGCGCCGTGATGGTCAAGGGACTTGCGCCGTGGGAAGAGCCGGTCGGGCTCGCCGGCGTCCTCGTGTTTGTCGTCCTCACGATCGTCCTCGCAAGCCTCGTTCTACGGCAGAGCGCTCAAGAGGCCGGCTAGTCGCGGGCGGCGGGTCTTGAGGCCTCGCCGCCGCTCCTCGGCGCCCCGTGCGGCGAAGCTGGACCAGCGTGGTCCCGGTTGCTGTGAGGAGGACGCCAAGGATCCCTGCGACACCGAGCCGCTCGTCGAGGAAGAGCCACGCGAGAACCGCGATTTGCAGAACCATCGTGTTGTTGAGAGCGCTCGACTCGACGGCCGACAACACCCGCAACGTCCGGTTCCAGAGGGTGAACGCGATCGCCGTGTTCATGACGGCGAGCCACGCGACGATTCCCCACCCCGTGGCCGAGAGCGCCGGAACGCCCTGAATCGTGATCCCAAGAGCCAGAAGGATCGCGGCGCCAATCCCCATGCTGACCCCGGTGACGACGATCGGTGCGCCGACGCCGCGGCGGTTGACCGCACGACCGAGGAGGGAGGCCGCCGCGTTCGCGCAAAGGGTGAGGCCGGCAAGCGCGAACCCGAGCGTCCCTCCCCGCGTGGACGCCGGAGAGAAGAAGAGAGCGGCGCCCCCGGCTGCGAGCAGGAGCCCGATCCACTGCACGGCTCCCGGCTTCTCTCGAAGCATCACGACGCCTGCCCCCGCGACGAGAATGGGCGTGGAACTGAGAACGAGGCTCAGCGGGGCGGCCTCGAGACGCGTGAGCGCGAGGAAGACGCCGCCCTGAGTCAGAGCGTAGAAGACGACTCCGAGGGCGACGAGCCATCCCCAGTCGCTGCGGGACAGGGCCTTCACCTCGCGGCGCGCCCGCCAGAGCCAAGGAAGGAGGACGAGCCAAGCCGTTGCGTACCGAAGGCCGGCGAATGCAAGCGCCGGAATCTCGCGGAGTCCGAACCGCATCAGGATCCAAGAGGTCGACCAGAGGAACGTCACCAAGAGGGCTTCGAGAACGGCGCGGCGATGGGACGGTACATCCATGCGCAACACCCCTTCCGCGCAGGGCGTTCCCTGCGCTGTCGACGCCGCCTACTCCCTCCCGGCTTTTGTCCGATCCGGTGCTACGCACGATGGCTTCTGCGACGCTCGGTCCAGGCCTGGTTTCTCAGCGGAACCCTAGTCGCTCAGGTCGGCGCTCCCGATTCTGCCCGCCGCCTGCGGCGCCGTCAACGGGTGATGCCTGGCTCACCTCGAGTCCGAGCAGACCGCCGACTCCGTGTCCTGCTTCGTCTGAGTCTGGGCAGAGGAAGGCATACTCCCGACTGAGTGGGGCGGAACCGGGCAGGCGGCCGGGAGTTCGCGTTCTTTCGGAGGAGGGAGGCACTCATGATGGCCGGATGGCGTGTGGCAGGGGCTCTTGCGTTGCTCGGACTTGCAGTCCTCGCGACGGGCGCCGTGGCGCAGGACGCCGCGACATCGCCGACGCTCGACGAGGTCGCAGCCCTCAATCTCACCGCGTCTCCGGAGCAGATCCGGGCAGCCGTCGGCCTCTTGGCCGACAGCGTCACCGCAGGGACTCTATCGGTCGATCAGGCGATCCAGCTCCTCATCGCCGCCGACTGGGCAGCCCTCGCAGACGGCGCGGCGATCGACGCCGCTCTTGCGACGCTGACGGACCTCGTTGCCGGGATCACGGCGGGAACGCTCACGCTCGACGAGGCTCTGGCCGCCCTCGGAGCCTCCGAGACGGGCACGACGCCGGACGGTTTCCTGGACGCGCTTGCTCAGGCGGGCGCCTCCGAGGCGACCGGGGCACTCGCCGAGGCTCTCGTTGCGGCGGGCGTTCCTCCGGGGATCGTCGTCCGAATCGTCAAGCAGGGCTTGAACCAGGACGCGCTGACGGACGAAGAGGTACAGGCGCTGCTGGCGACACTGGGAGAGCTCGCGGATGGCGATTCCTGGGGGAAGCTGGCCAACGAGATCGCCGGGCACGGAAGCTACAGGCACCGCGACCGCGAGAACAACGTCAATCGGAACGATGGAACATCCGATGACCCTGAGCAGGAGACCGAGCAGAACGAGCACGGAAGTCAGGGCAAGGGGCACGGGAAGAACGGCGGCAAGTAGCGCTCTGGGGCTCTCTAGGGGTACGAGAGTTGGGACGACGGCGTCCGCCGTCGTCCTTTCTTTTCCTCCCTGACGGGTGGCGGAACGCTTGACAAAGGCGCCCGAAGGAGTAGTATGCAGAGTACTCTGCACGGCAAAGTACTCTGGAGGATGACTTTGGACTCGATTCGCCTACGCGACATCGAACGAAAGAGTTGGCGGACATACCAGCAAGACGGGCTCACCGACGTGCAGTTTGGAGGCCTCATGCTGGCTGCCGCGATGGTGGCCGTCCTCGATCAGCTGGGCGCCCCACCGTGGGCCCGTATCGTCACGCTCACTGTGCTTGCGTTCCTCGAAGTGGCCGCCATCGTGTGGATGCGGCGGCGCTACGTCGCGCCGCGCCTTGGGACCGTCAAGTTCGCCCCGTGGCGTGTACGTCGCACCCGAGCCATGCGCATCATGCTCGCCGCGTGCGTTCTTGCCACCGCGAGCCTGGTCGTCCTGACGTCTCTGTCCAAGGGACTCGGCATTGCGCTCCCCGGCGACGTCGGCGCATGGCTGATTGTCTCCGCCGTCATTCTCGTGCCGGTGGGGGGACTGGCCCTGTTCCTCGACTACCCTCGACTCCTCCTGCACGGGGGGCTGTTCGTGGTCGTGGAATTCCTCCACATCGTGGCCAAGCTGCCCTCGCGGTTCCCATTCGGCGGAGCCATCGCGTACGGCACCGCCGCCTGTGTGAGCCTCGCTGTGGGGATTGGCGTGTATGTCCGGTTCCTGCGCGTGGTTCCGCGTCCTGTTCTCGCGCCGAGCGAGCCCTGCGAGGAGGACGCCCGTGCCGCGAGATAGCGAACCCCGAAGAGTCGAGATCGATCGCGTGATCCACGAGCCGGCGAGGCTGCTGCTCGTCGCGCACCTCTACGTTGTGGAAAGCGCCGACTACGTCTTCCTCATGCAGAACACGGACTTCACGTGGGGCAACCTCTCGTCGCACCTGTCGAAGCTCGAGGAGGCTGGCTACGTCGAGATCGTCAAGGACTTCGTGGGCCGCAAGCCGCACACGATGGTGAAGCTCACCGCGGCAGGGAGACGGGCCTTCGACACGTATCGCCGCCAGATGAAGGGGCTGCTCGCGGATCTTCCGGAGTGAAGGAGGTGGAACATGGACTCAACCGTCGTGTGGATTGTCGCCGGGTTGCTGGTTGCCCTCGGAATCGTCTTCGCGATTGTCGTGAAGGGGTAGGCCGCTGGTTGCTCGGCCGGCGTCGGCCTGGGGCGTGCGCTGTGCGCCTCAGGCCCCGCCGAGCCGCTCGACCTTGATGAAGTTGGTGGTCCCTCCGCCGCCGGTCGGAACCCCCGCGCAAAGGACGACGAGCTCTCCCGGGACGGCGTACTGCTCTCGGAGAAGCGATTCCGTCGCCACGCGGAGCATCTCGTCCGTCCCCCCGTACTGAGGAACCAAGACAGGGACAACGCCCCACACGAGCGCCAGCTGTCTCTCGACCGTGGCGTTTGGCGTGAGGGCGACGATCGTCTGATGCGGCCGTTCCCGGGCGATCTGCCGTGCCGTGTACCCCGACCACGTCGAGGTCACGATCAACCGCGCGCCGACCTCGTCGGCGATTCGCACGGCGGCG
Source organism: Candidatus Bipolaricaulis sp. (assembly GCA_028713635.1). Classification (GTDB taxonomy): domain Bacteria; phylum Bipolaricaulota; class Bipolaricaulia; order UBA7950; family UBA9294; genus JAPLGD01. The sequence goes on along the minus strand of JAQTNX010000023.1, from coordinate 13,241 downwards.
TCGCTGATTGCGTCCGTTACCGCGTGCGGGTGTTCGGCCTTGCGGGTTGCGATGTCGTCGATATGCCAAGGCATCTGTCGCTCGGCGATGGCGGCGATCTCGCGCATCATGGCCGCGGCTTGGATGGGAAACCGGCCTGTTGCGGTCTCGGCAGACAGCATGACGGCGTCCGTTCCGTCAAGAATCGCGTTCGCGACGTCACTCGCCTCGGCGCGCGTCGGTCGCGGACTGTCGGTCATCGACTGAAGCATCTGCGTCGCCGTGATCACGGGCTTCCCGAGTCGATTGCACTGGCGAATGATCGCCTTCTGGTGCATCGGAACGTCCTGCGGTGACATCTCGACTCCGAGATCGCCGCGCGCCACCATCACGGCGTCCGAGACCTCGAGGATGTCGTCGAGGTTCTCGATGGCCTCGGGCTTCTCGATCTTCGCGACGATGCCGACGCCCGCGCCGTCGGGAAGCGTCGCAAGGTGCTCTCGGAGTCGACGCACGTCGCTCCCCGTGCGGACGAAGGAGAGCGCCACGTAGTCCGCGCCGCTCGCGACGGCCGCTCTCGCATCGTCTCGATCCTTGACCGTGAGCGCCTCGAGCGAGCCTCCAATCCCGGGCGCCGCAACGCCACGACGGGAGGAGAGCCGCCCGGCCGCCGTGATCTCCGCCACGAGAGCGTGGGGAAGAGCCTCGCGCACAACCGCCTCAGGCTCCCCGTCGCCGAACACGAGTCGTCCGCCGGGGCGCGCCGCCTCGATCAGCTCCGGGTGAGGGAGCGGAAAGCGACCGTGGGAGCCGTCGGCTCCGGCGTCGCTCGTGAGCGTGATCCGCTCGCCCACCGCGAGATCGAACGGGCGAGCGAGGTCCCCAAGACGCAGTTTTGGACCCTGAAGATCCGCGAGGACAGCGACGACGGCGCGCTCGGAAGCGGCGACTCGGCGGATACGTCGGATGGTTTCGGCATGCTCGTCGACCGTTCCGTGGGAGTAGTTGACCCGAGCGACGTTCATCCCGGCCCGCACGAGCGCTTGCAGGGTCTCGGGGGCTCGCGTTGCGGGCCCGATCGTGCAGACGATCTTGGTTCGGTTCGCGCCCAGTTCTGTCGCCATACTGTCTAGTCTACCGCGCGCCGCGCTTCGCGTACCCGATGACCGGTTTGCCCGGTCCGGTGGACGAACGCCGTAAGGGGACCGGGATCTAGAGGCCCAGCTCCTGTCTCAGCGCCTCCCGGCGAGCGGCGTGAAGCGCGAGGGGCGGCGTCTCGGGGTTCGACACAAAGTGCTGCAGCACATCGGCGTCTTTCAGGAGCTCGGAGAACGCGTCGTGGACGGCTGCCTTGTCGCTGTGGTGGGCGACGGCGCGGCCGATGGCCTCGACGTCTGCGTCGGTGAACGTCCCTAGACCACGGAGGATCTCGCTCGCGCGGCGAGCACCTCGCGCGGCGTGGTCGTCCGACGTGCCCGTCTCGTAGGTCGCGAGGTCGTGGAGCATTCCCGCGGCCGCGGCAAGCTCGGCGTTCCGTCCGCGCCGCAGGGCCAGCAGGACCGCCGTCGCGGAGACGCCGTAGAGGTGGACGAATCCGCAGCGGCGGTCCTCAGGGTTCTCGATCCCGTCAAGGATTCCGTCGACGACGACGCGCAAGGCCTCCAATCGCTCCATTCCTTCGACAGGATACGCCGCGGTTGGACTCGACGCATCCGCGCGGTGGCCGAAGCGTCTCCTTGTACAATCGGGACAAGACAACGTCGCGATCCGAGGAGCGTGGACATGGCCGAAGAGACCAAGAGCGCCGAGGCGAAGAAGGACGGAGAGCCGAAGGAGAAGAGGCGAAAGCTCCTTGGCATCGAGCCCGTCGAGACCCATCACGAGATCGTGCTGGGCAATCGCAAGCTTCGCTACACCGCGCGAGCGGGGGCTCTGTCGCTGAAGGACGAGTTCGACGAGACGGAGGCGGAGATCTTCTTCACCGCGTACGAGCTCGACGGCGTCGAGAATCGCGCGGCACGGCCGCTCACGTTCGCCTTCAACGGGGGACCGGGATCGGCGTCCATCTGGCTCCACCTGGGAGCACTGAGCCCGAAGCGCGTGCGGATGGAGAAGGAGGGCTGGATGCCGCGACCTCCGTTCCTGCTCGATGACAACGAGCAGACGTGGCTCGACCAGACCGACCTCGTGTTCGTCGACCCCGCAGGAACCGGGTACAGCCGCGCCGCCAAGGAAGAGCTGGACAAGAAGTTCTGGAGCTTCCAGGGCGACATCGAATCCGTCGGCCAATTCATCCGCCTCTACCTGACGAGGTATGCGCGGTGGACCTCGCCCCTCTTCCTTGCAGGCGAGAGCTACGGCACGACACGCGCCGCCGGACTTGCCGGCCACCTCGTCGATCGAGGCATCACGTTCAACGGCATCTTCCTGATCTCGACCGTCCTCGATCACCTCGCCATCCGCTTCGGCCGTGCGAACGACCTTCCGTTCCAGCTCTTCGTCCCGACCTACGCCGCCACGGCGTGGTACCACAAGCAGCTGCGGGAGTCCCTCCAGAGCAGGACGCTCGGCGATCTCGTGGCGGAGGTGAAGGCGTGGTCGGAAGGCCCGCTTACTGCGGCACTCATGAAAGGGGATCGGCTCGGCGACGGAGAACGGCGAGCCGTGGCGAGGAAGCTGGCGGACTACATCGGCCTTGACCTCGAGTACGTTCTCGGCTCCAACCTGCGCGTCGACATCTTCCGCTTCTGCAAAGAGCTCCTGCGCGACGAAAAGCGCAGTGTCGGCCGTCTCGATTCCCGCTTCCGGGGTGTCGAAGCCCTCGCCGTGACCGAGGTTCCTGAGTTCGACCCGTCGATGCACGCGATCACCCCGCCGTACACGTCGACGTTCTGCCACTACGTCCGCACTCGGCTGGGGATCGAGACCGACCTCGTCTATGAAACCCTGTCGAACACGGTGAACGAGAAGTGGGAGTACGAAAAGGGGTACCTCCCCGCGACGGGCGAGACGTTGCGCGCTGCGATGGCCAAGAACCCGTACATGAAAGTGTTCGTCGGGCAGGGATACTACGACCTCGCCACCCCGCTCCTCGCGACGGAGTACATGGTGAGCCATATGAACGTCGATCCAGAACTGCGCGCGAACCTCGAGATGCACACGTACGAGGCCGGGCACATGTTCTACCTCGACCTGGACTCGCTTGCAGCGTTCAAGGCGGACGTCGACGCGTTCTTCGAGAAGGCGAAGTAGATCCCCCGGAGACGTGGACCAAGTAGAGTCCTCCTCGTCAAGGAGGCGCCATGGACTTGGTCCGAAAGCTCGGCGGGACTCTCACGTACCTCTCACCCTTGGAGCCGCAAGCGGCGGAACTGTGGTACCGATGGCACAACGACCTCGAAACGGGGCTCCTCGCCTCGAGCCCCGGTCACCGAACGCCGGGAACGCTCACGGAGTACCAGCAGACGATCGCACGGTACGTCGAACAGAAGGCGCACGCCTTCCTGATTGCGGATGCGGCCAGCGACCGCCCGATCGGATGGTGTGCGCTCTCCGTCGCCGACGTGCCAAGCCGGCGAGCAGTGCTCTCCGTGCTGATCGGTGAGAAGGAGTACTGGGGAAAAGGATACGGAGAGGACGCGCTGCGCGTGCTGATTGGGTACGGGTTTCACATCGTGAACCTCAACAGCATCGAACTCGTCGTCCGCGACGACAACGCCCGCGCCCGGCGGTGCTACGAGAAGCTCGGCTTCCAGGTCGTCGGCAGGAAGCGTCAGGCGGTCATCCTCGGCGCCCGCAAGTCCGATCTGCTTCTCATGGACCTTCTCGCCGAGGAATACGTCGGGTCTTCGCCGATTCCTGCCTAGGCGAGTGCGGCGGCGAGACCGCGGGGCCGCGAATCGAGGTTCTTGCTTTCTCCCCACCCCGTTTGGTATTCTGAGGACTCGTACCGGGTGGGCGAAGGCAGGAGCGGAGTGAGGGGTCCCTCCATCAACTACGAAGCCTTGCTGTCTCGGCTTTCCGCCGCGGACTACGACGCGCTCGTCGATCGACTCGGGAAGGCGCTTCCCTCGCTCTGGCTGCGTGCGTACCGAAGAATGACCTCGGCTTCGGCCAACGCCGTGCGATTCTCCGACGGTGGGTTCGAGTTCCTGTTCGACCACGCCTCCGCCCGAGCAACAGGAGGGGGCCCCCGCGGCGACGATGCCGTGGAGGATCGCATCATCGTCGCGTTCGGTCGGTCGCGCCCTGGGTGTGTGCGCCAGGGATCGCAGCGGAGCGGACTCCTTGGCGCGTCTGCAGCCGTCTTCGGGGGACGAGCCGGCCGCCATCACGTCTCCGGCGGCGTGCTGGGAGGCACCTTCGACGGTTGTCTCTATCCCCAGCGCCGCGACCTCCGGCGAGAGGGATCGGTCGACGGGCGGGCATTCCGCGCGATGGAGCGCTACTGCATCGAACACCCGGGCACGTTCGCGTTCTCACGCCCGATCTACGATTCCCCGTCGTGGTGGCCGCGTGAGGTCGAGCACGGCCTCCTGCAGGATGATGGGACGCTGTGGGTCCAGAGCTTCGACAACACTCCGGCCGCCGTTCGCATCCCGTTCCTGGCGACGGGGCGAGCCACCCTCGTCGGAGCTCGACGCGTCCAGGTTCCCGAGGAGTAGTCGAAATCTTTCTCGAGGCGTGAAGCAGAGGAAACCTTGGCCGTTGCCGATCCATCGGTTCGCCTGCGCCGGCCGCATGCTCTAGGATCGACCGAAGAGGCGGTGCCCATGGGCGGACAGCTGCATCCCTGGAACGTGACGGCGAGACAGGCGGCGGGAATCCAGGTAGAGCTTCGCAATCGGCTCGATCTCACGTGGGACGGACGGATCGTGGACCTCGTCGCCGGGATCGACGTCAGCGTCGTCCGAGATACGGCGCGGGCGGCCGTCGTCGTGCTCGGGTTTCCCGATCTCCGTCCCCGCACCAGCGTGACCGCGGAGATGAAGACGCCGTTTCCGTACGTGCCGGGGCTCCTCTCGTTTCGAGAGGGCCCCGGCATCCTCGCCGCGTGGGAGAAGCTCGAACGGAAGCCGGATCTCGTCTTGTTCGACGGCCAGGGAACCGCGCACCCTCGAGGGATGGGGATCGCCGCACACATGGGTCTCTGGCTCGACGTCCCGACGATCGGGGTCGCGAAGTCGCGTCTCTGCGGCGTAGCGATGGAGCCCGCGCCCCATCGCGGCGCCGTTGCGGACCTCTTGGACGAGGGAGACCCGAGACGCGTTCTTGGCGCCGTCGTAAGGACGAAGGACGCAACCCATCCCTTGTTCGTCTCGCCGGGGCACCGGATCGACCTCGTGCACGCCGTCGAGTTCACGCTCCGGTGCGTGGCGAGCCATCGGCTTCCCGAACCCACTCGCTGGGCCCATCATGTGGCTGGAGGCGGCGCATTCGCCCCTGTACACGCTGGTTAGGAAGGTTCGGATGTCCCCCTGGTAGACAGCCTCCACCTTTCGTAAAATAGCGCAGTACGGAATGCCGTCGACGGCCTGACGTTCCGGGTCGCCGACGCGAACCTCCAGGACCTGTGGGTAAGGTTACGATGGGAAAGGGGCTCGGCCCATGGACGGGGTACTAGACACTACGAAGGATCATGTTTCCTCCACATCACCCTCACGCACCGCGTATGTTTGGGTGGAACAGTCCATGAGTCGGGTGCAGGGACAGCAGAGACGTTCTCAGGAAAGAGAAGGGGGAGTCATGCCTAAGAAGGAACTCGTCGACAAGCTTTCGATCTACGTGCCGAAGTCCAAGGTTGCACAGCAGCCCGTCGAGCGGCTGATGAAGGTCGGGGCTAAGAAAGATCGGTCAGTGAACTACCTCGTCGTGGAAGCCATTCTGCAGTACTTGGATCGCGAGGAGAACAGAAGCTAGTCGCCAAGCGGCGGAGGCTGCCCGGGAACCCGGGCAGCCTCCGCGGCGACATCTCCGGTCGCTCCTCCCTCGCTGCCGTCGGCCCCCGGGCCATCGTGTCAGCGGCGCGCCAGAGCCGCTGTCTCTTATTTGTCGATCATCTTTCGCACGGCCTCAGCCATCGCGACCTGCGCTTTGGCGTCGAGCCAGGCCAGGACTTTCCGCCAGGCAAACGGGATCCCGGCGGCCAACATGACCGCCACGAGCCCCCAGGCGGATGCAGAGATCAGTCTGGCGATTCCTTCCATCGTCCCACCTCCACCGCGAGCGACCCTCAGCCCTCCAGGTCCCGCCAGAATACCCGACGGAAGACGCCGCTGGAAGATGCCCGCGGATCCTCGGTCCCGTACGCGGCAGATTCCCAGGCGCTCTGTCCTTGCGTCCTCGGCCGATTCGACTAGTCTTACGACCGGGAAGAAGCAAAGGGGGAACGAATGAGGCACGCACTGGCTCTTCTTGGGTTGCTGCTGCTGGTCGGGGTAACGAGCGCGGCTCAGTTCCACTATGCGTTCTACTACAACACGCTCGGCGAGAGAGACCTCGAGATCAGCCTGATCAGTACGGTTCCCGACATGTCCCGGTACGCGATCGCCGTACACGACGCGTACGGCGCGGAGATCTGGTCGTACTCCGGCGAGCTCGGACCAGGCGCGTCCGACGTCGTAAGCCTGCGCAGTCGCGTGGCGGGAATCCCGTATGCGTGGGGGGTCGTGACCGTCGAGTCGACCGGTCGTTTCCTCATCGGCCTCGAGTATTCGGTGGGAGGAGTCCTCGTCTCGACTGACACCGTGTCAAGCGAGGTCCCCGTTCTCGACCCGACGGAGCCCTTCTGGCTCGGCGCGTACTACACCCAGGTTCGCGACGCGTCGACGACGTACGTGCTGTTGAACCCGTGGAACGAGTCCGTAACCTGCACGGTCACGGTGTTCAACTCGCTCGGGACCCCCGTGGACGAACGGCAGTTCACGCTTGCGCCGTTCGAAGCGGAGGATGTCGGGCTGACGCCCATCCTGGGGCACGGAAGCCTCTTGTGGGGTCTCCTGAATGTCCGGATGCAGGGCCGCTCGGTGATCCTCGGCCTTGAGTACACGGGTCGTGGAGCCGGCGGGCTCGAGGTCGAGAACGTCACGCAGTACTACTACTGAACGAGGCGCCAGGCGCGCCCTCGTTCCAGAGACAGGGGGACGTCCGGAAGAGAAGGAGGGCGGCAAGGCCGCCCTCCTTCTCCCCGACCAAGCTCTTCCGTCGGACTACTTCATCACCCCAACCTGGACGTTCCGGAACCGGGACGGAGCCGCCCCATGGCCCGTATGAGCGACCTGGCCCGGCTGTCCCTTCCCGCAGTTCGGGGTTCCCCAGACGTGCCAGTGGTCCTTGTTGCAGATCGCGTCGCAGCCGGCCCAGAACTTGGGCGTCATCCCCGTGTACGTCGCGTTCTTCACCATTCGGCCGAGCTTGCCCTTCTTGATCTCGTAGGCGAGCTCCGTTCCGAACTGGAAGTTCAGGCGCTTGTCGTCGATCGACCAGCTCTTGTTGGTGATCATATAGATTCCGTCGTCGGTGTCGGCGATCAAGTCGTCCAGCGTCCACGTGCCTGGAAGAAGGCTCACGTTGTTCATGCGGATGATCGGGATTCGGTTCCACCCGTCGGCCCTCATCGCGCCGTTCGATCGCGCGGGCGCGTCGGGATGGATCTTCCGCAGCTGGCTCGCCGTCTCGCGCGATGTCAAGTACCCTACGAATTGGCCGTTCTTGACGATATCGGTCGTCTGGGCCGGCACGCCCTCGTCGTCATAGCCGTACGTGCCCAAGCCCCCCGGCGTCACGGCGTCGGAGACGATGTTCACGATCTTCGACCCGTACTGGAAGTTCCGGAACTTCTCGGGAGTGAGGAAGCTCGTTCCGGCATACGCGGCTTCGGTGCCGAACACGCGATCGAGCTCGATCGGGTGTCCGCAGGACTCGTGAACCTGGAGTCCAAGCTGCGGACCGTCCAAGATGATCGACGTCACGCCGCTCGAACACTGAGGCGCTGACAGAAGCGCCACGGCCTCCTCGGCCACGCGGCGGGCGTTTCCTGGCAAGTCCCATGTCTCGGCAAACTCGTATCCGCCCGTCCCTTGGTGGCGGCCAAACGAGTTCGGGTACGAGCGCTGCTGCATCTCTCCCTCGGACACGGCCGTCACGACGACGCCGACCCCGGTCTCGGTCAGGGTCTGCTCGATGTAGCTGCCCTCTGTGCTCGCGAAGATCTTGTGGTTCCGCTCGAGGCCTAGGGTGCTTTCCGCCACGCGCACGCCCTGCACGGCGCGCGCCTCCTTGTCGGAGCTGAGAAGGTAGTCGATCTTCTTCTCAAGCGACACCTGGAACGGGTCGGTCTTCATCGGCGTCGCGTAGGTGCCGACATGGCACTCCGCGGGACCCAGATCGACGTCGGCCGCTTTGCTGATGGCGCTCGCTTTGGCGATCGCGACCGCCAGCGCGGCGACGCGGTCGATCTCCGCATTCTCAAGCCGGTGGCTGCTCGCGAATCCCCACGCGCCGTTCGCCACGACTCGGATTCCGAACCCGTACGTGTCTCCGAGGGAAAGGGTCTGGACGATCCCGTTCTTCACCTCGATGTTCTGGGTCTCCCGGCGGACGATGCGAATGTCGGCGTAGGTGGCTCCCTTCGCCTGAGCTTGGTTCAGTGCACGATTTGCGTAGTCTCGCATGGTTCTCCTTTCTGGGAGCCCTAGTCGGTCGTCCCGGTGAACCGGAAGTTGCGGATCTTGGCTGCCGGAGCGCAGGTCCCGACGGAGTTCCACTCGTCCTTCAGGAGCACGAGGTTCTTTCCCAACGCCTCGATGTTCGAGAACGCCTCGAGGATGCTCTGCGTGAATCGAAGGTTGCGGAGCGGACGAACGATCTTCCCATCCTCGATCAGGTACGTCCCGTCCCGCGTCATCCCCGTAAGAATCGTTTGGACGGGATGGAGGATGTTCGTGTAGTGGAAGCGCGTCACCCAGATCCCGCGCTTCGTCGAGGCGAGCATTTCCTCCTTCGTCGCGGTTCCCGGCGCCATGAAGAGGTTGAGCGGGATCGGTCCGGCGGTGTTCGGGGCCGGCAGGCTGTGCCCGGTCGAGGTCTTCCCCTTCTCCCGCCCGGCCGTGAATGAATCGTAGACGACGTTCTTCGCCACGCCCTTCTCGATCAGCGTGACCTTCTGTTTCGGCACGCCTTCGAAGTCGAACGGCAGCGGAAGGCCGCGCGGGTCGGCACCGTCATCCCAGATCGTGATCTTCTCGCCGGTGATCCGCTCGCCGAACTTCCCGTTCATGAAGCTTCGCCCTTCCTGGACGGCCAGAGCTCCAAGCCCCATCCAACCAAGGAAGAACAGCATGTCTCCGACGGCCGCCTCCTCGAGAATGACGGTGTACTCTCCCGGCTCGATCGGCGTCGGGTTCTTGCTCGAGAGTGCTTTCTCGACGGCGATTCGCCCGACCGCCTCCGGATCGAGATCGGCCACGTCGATGGAGGCCGCCGTCGCGTACCCCGAGCTGTCCGCTCCCATGATGACCGTGACGATGCTGGCGACGGTTCCGCGGTGGTAAGCCGAGACGCCGAGCGAGTTCGCGATGTAGGTCTCGTTCGCTTCGGTCGAGAACGCGCCGGCCGCGTCGAGGTGGTTCTTCCGTGACATCGAGAGAATCTTCTCGACGCCGCGGGCCCGCTCGGCAGGAGCGTACTCGGCCGTACGCTCCACGAAGGCATCGACCTTCTGCGCCTGCTTCGGACCGGGCAGCGATCCGAACTCCGGGTTCTCCTCCTGGAAACTGGCCACGGTCTCCGCAGATCGAACCAGCTTGCGGAGGGCGGCCTCGGAGAGTTCGTTTCCCGAGGCGACGCCGGTCTTCCGCCCGAGGATCGACCGCACGCGCACCGTGGCGTCGGTCTCTGAGACGTTCTGGTGAATCGTGTTGACCGCGAACCGAGTGAGGTGCGAATCGGTGGCCGCGACCATCACCTCGGTCTGGTCGGCTTTGGCCTCGCGCAGCACCCGCTGCGCAATCTCAGCCAGACGGCTTTCCCCTAGCACGTTCCCATCCTCCCTTCAGACGAAGCGGGAGCCCCCTCCGCCCCTTCGAGCCCCGCGGACACGTCGTGTTCGCGGCGAGAGAGTACCGTTCCGACGGTGTTGCCTCAAACACCCCTTGATACTGCCGCATCGTCTCCTCTACGTCGCTCTCGAGGAGCCCGAAGGTTCACCGGACGAAGCGGCCCTGGCGTCCACCGCCCCAGAGCAGGGACACTCGGTTGCCGCAACTTCCCCACACGGCCTCGTATACTGCGAAGGCGATGGCTCAGAGGGTGCTTGTCGTGGACGACGAGAAGTGGGTGGTCGACGCCGTACGCCGCTACCTCGCGGAAGCCGGCTACGAGGTTGCCTTTGCCTACGACGGCGCAGCGGCACTCGACGAGTTCGCACGCCACAACCCCGATCTGGTGATCCTCGACTGGTTGCTGCCGAAGCTCGATGGAATCTCGGTCGCGGAGCACATCCGCCGAACGTCGAGGGCGCCGATCATCATGCTGACGGCGAAGACCGGCGAGGAGGACCGACTCCAGGGATTCGCCGCAGGTGTCGACGACTACGTGGTCAAACCATTCAGCGCTCGCGAACTGGAAGCCCGAGTTCGCGCGGTGCTCCGGCGGTTTGCCGGAGACGAGTCCCCGATTCTTCAGGTCGGCGACGTACGCCTCGATCGAGAGCAGCGCATGGCATGGGTGCGAGGCCGCCCGATCGACCTGTCCGCCATGGCGTTCGACCTCTTGGCGTTCCTCATGACCCATCCGGGAAGGGTCTTCACTCGCCTCGAGCTGCTCGAGGCCGTGCGGGGCGAAACGTACGGAAGCTTCGAGCGATCGGTCGACTCCCACATCAAGCGTCTCCGCCAGAGAATCGAGGAAGATCCGGCGGATCCGAAGCACGTTCTGACCGTGTTCGGCATCGGGTACAAGATGGCGCGGGGCGATGAGTCGCCGCCCCGCGAAGACGCCGCGTCCGGGGAGAGCGGGGCGTGAAGAATCCGCTGCATCGCTTGTCATTCCAGACGAAGCTCTTGGCGTCCTTCGCCGCGGTCATCGTCCTCGCAACGATTGGTGGATACGTGTTCATCAACCAATCGGTCAACCGCGCCTTCTCGAGCTTCGCCGTCCAGCGGCTCTCGCTCGAGGATCAGCTGCTCATCCAGCTGATCGCCAACTACTACCAGCGGAGCGGCAGCCTCGAAGGGGTGGCGGAGGTTCTCGGACGCGGACCACGAGGGATTCCGTTCACGCTGGTCGATTCGTCCCGCACGGTGATCGTCTCCCCGGATCCGCGGAGGGTCGGCAAGCAGTTGGCCGAAGACGAGGTTCGGCAAGGCCAACGCGTGATCCTGGCGACGGGAGAGGTATGGACGGCTCTTCGCTATCCGCCCGAGCCGCCTCGGCCGTTCGGAGCGCTGGAGCGAGGGTTTCTGCTCACGACGCGACGCGCGCTGTGGCTCGCCGGGTTCACCGCCGGGGCGGCCGGCCTCTTGCTGGCCATCCTGCTCCTTCGCCAGACGACCAGCCCGCTTCGACGGCTGGAGGCCGCGACGCGCCGCATCGCGGAGGGGCACCTTGACGAGCGCGTTCACCTCGACTCGTCAGACGAGATCGGACGCCTGGCGGCGTCCTTCAACGACATGGCGGCAACCCTTGAGTCCGCCGAGCGGGCGAAGCAGCAGATGATCGCCGACATTTCCCACGAGTTGAGAACGCCCCTCTCCGCGGTTCGCTCCGCGCTCGAAGGGCTCCGGGACGGGCTGATCGAACCATCTCAGGCGACGTTCACTGCCCTTCACAACCGCCTTCTCCTGTTCACGAGGCTCGTCAATGACCTCCACCAGCTGACCCTCGCGGATGCCGGCCAACTCTCGATTGAGAAGAGGCCGACTCCGATCGGCTCGGTCCTCGAAGGAATCGTCGACACAGTCGGCGCCGAGGTAGAGGACGCGGGGATCGTGTGGAAAGAGGACATCGACCCGCGGCTGCCGACCCTCGACCTCGACGCGCACCGGATCGAGCAGGTCTTCCTGAACCTCCTGTCCAACGCCATCCGCCACACCCCAAGCGGGGGAACGATCCGGCTCTCCGCGCGGAGAGAGGCGGAGGAAGGCGTCGTGGTCAGCGTGTGCGACACCGGCCCCGGGCTCCGCCCGGAGGACCTGGAGCGCGTCTTTGAGCGCTTCTACCGCGCGGATGCTTCGAGGTCGAGTGACGACGGCGGGGCCGGTCTCGGCCTCTCGATCGCCAAGGTCCTTGTCGAGGCACACGGAGGGCGAATCTGGGCGGAGAACGTCCCTCAAGGCGGCGCTTGCTTCCACGTGGTCTTGCCCATCGGTCGCTCCGAGGCCGGCGAAGAGGAAGCCGCCGCCTCAGCCTGAGGCGGCGGTCCTGCTCCTCGGAAAGGGCAAGCGAGAGGGCACTATCGCACGTTGGGGAGTCGACGGAGCATGGTCACTCCCTGCGATCCGATTCTTGTCGCGCTCAAAGGGCTGCCAGCTAGAGTCGGCGGGTGTGCTCACCCCGCGGACCCGCTTTGGTGAGCAAGTCAGCGTCGCACAATGCGTCCGCCCGGATGAGTCAGCGTGCGTGTTGCGTAAACCGGACCTCCAGGCACGATCCTGCCTCTCTTCGAGGCTGGATGCCTCGAAACGACGCACAAGGAACGGCGAAGGTCATCAGCAGTGAGGACGCTAGTCGTGATGCTGCTTGCGTTGGGAGCCTGCGGATTCGTGGCGGTTGCTGCGCCGATGTTCAATGTGGACACCCCGGTCTACTCGGTGATGATGCAATCGGGCTCGATTGTCACCCACTCGTTCACCATCACGAACGTTGGCGACGAGACGCGGAACACCACGAGCATCCCACGTCGTGCGGGTGCACGGCGGCTGCCATGCCGAAGCAGACTCTGGCTCCCGGCGAGTTGGTCTACCTGAACGCATCTGTGAACACGAATGGATTCCGCGGAACGGTCACGCGGGCAGTCAGTGTAGGCTCCAACGACCCGGCCGACCCAACTACCGAGCTGCAGGTCGTCGTCGCAGTAGCTGGATCGGCGGCGCCCGTCGTTCTGGAGATCTTCGTGGGCGATCTGAATCTCGTCTTCTACCTCGCGATTGACGTGCGCACGCCGGAGGAGCGCACATCCGGACACCTCTTCAGCGCCATGAACATCCCGCTTGTGGAGTCCAGACGAACCTTGCAGGCTGCTTGCCACGGCTGCCGCGCGAGGT
>JAQTNX010000022.1 GCA_028713635.1 Candidatus Bipolaricaulis sp. | reverse complement strand
TGCGATCTCCGTTCCGGTCAGCACCCCGAGGAATCCCCACATCTGGATCGCAAGCGTGAGCGTGGCTCCGTCGTCGAACTCTGCGATCCAATGCCGCTTCGCGGGGACCGGCGTCCCCACCGGGTGGAAGAGGAGGCGCCCGCCGAACTCGCCGAAGAGGAGCGTTCGCCCGTCGTCCAACGGGCAGAAGATCCATCGCCCCCGCGGCGAGGCTCCCTCGACGCGGCGGTCGATCAGAACCTTTTGGAACGCGGGCGCGTCGGGCAAGAGGAAGAGGAACTTCGGACGCCCTGCAGGCACGTTCACGCGGACGATCCTCTTTCCGGCGATCGCCTCGTGAAGTTGGCTCGCCAGGTGGATGACCTCTGGAAGCTCGAACATGCCGTCCTCCTACTCGATGCGCTCGAGGCCCAGGTAACGTGCCTGCGGAAACCCACGCTCCAGATCCTCCCAGAAGAGCCCTTTCAGGATCGCGGGATGGACCGTCCAATCGGCCATCTCGCCGCGAGACGTGAAGCGTGCCTCAACGACGAACTCCTCGTCCGAATCTCGATGTTCGACGGTCGGTGTCCCGGCGCCTGTCCGGGCGAGAATCCAGAACTTGCAGAAGTGGAGATCCCGTTCCAGGAACTCCTGGATGTAGACGACGCGCTCCGGGGCGACGTCGAGGCCTGTCTCTTCGTAGGTTTCCCGCCGGGCGCAGTCGAACACGGACTCCTCGCCGCGCAGCCGGCCGCCGGGCGGAACCCAGAAGTCGTCGGCGCCTCCGCGGTGGTGAACGAGCAGGAGGCAGCCGTCTCGAACCACGATCGACCCCGCGCTGATGGCGTAGCGCATGATTCTGTGATTGCCTCCTCGAGTCCGCCCGGCTCCAAACCCTGCGCCGTGGCGAGCCCAACCCTGATCGGCTATGGTAGCCGGTGAGGGGGACGATGGCCCACGATTCCTGGTTGGACGAGCTGAACGCAGCGCAACGTGCTGCCGTGACGCACGGAGACGGCCCGCTCCTCGTCGTGGCGGGCGCGGGAACCGGAAAAACGAAGACGCTCGCGTACCGCGTGGCGTACCTGATCTCTCGCGGGGTCGATCCGGGGCGCATCCTCCTCCTGACCTTCACGCGCCGCGCCGCGCAGGAGATGCTCGAGCGCGCGTCCACCATCGTCGCGCGCGGTGCCTCCTCGGCGGGGCGAGTGTGGGGAGGGACGTTCCACTCGATGGCCCACCGTCTCCTCCGGCTCTACGCCCCCTCCATCGGGATCGCGCGCGACTTCACCGTCCTCGACCAGGGCGACGCAGAGAACCTGATCCACCTCATCCGCCACGAGATGGGCCTCCACGAGAAGGAGAAACGGTTTCCGCGGAAGGGAACGTGTCTCGCCGTCTACTCGCGCTGCGTGAACTCCGGCGACGATCTCAAGGCCGTCCTCGAGCGCGACTTCCCGTGGTGCGACGAGTGGGAGGAGGAGCTCCGGACGCTGTTCAAGAAGTACGTCGTCCGCAAACAGGACCGGAACGTCCTCGACTACGACGACCTCCTCCTCTACTGGAAGGCGCTCCTCGACGTCCCCGGGCTGGCGGACGAGATCGGCGGCCGATTCGACCACGTCCTCGTGGACGAGTACCAGGACACGAACATCGTCCAGGCGCGCATCCTGCTCGGGATGCGCAAGGCGTGCCGCAACCTCATGGTCGTCGGCGACGATGCCCAGAGCATCTACGCGTTCCGCGGTGCGACGGTGCGGAACATGCTCGACTTCCCGACGCAGTTCCCCGGAGCGACGATCGTCAAGCTCGAGCAGAACTACCGGTCCGTCCTTCCGATCCTCGACACGGCGAATCGACTGATCGCCGGGGCGAACGAGCGGTTCGCGAAGGACCTCTGGTCCGAGCGCAAGAGCACCTCCCGGCCGAAGCTCGTCACGTGCAAGGATGCAACCGAACAGGACGAGTACGTCGTCGACGCCGTGCTTCGACACTACGAAGAGGGCATCCCCCTCCGCCGCCAAGCCGTTCTGTTCCGCGCCTCCCACCTTTCCGACACGCTCGAGGTCGAGCTCGCGCGGCGCAACATTCCGTACCACAAGTACGGCGGGCTGCGCTTCCTGGAGGCCGCCCACGTGAAGGACCTCCTCGCGTTCCTCCGCGTGCTCGAGAACCCCCGTGACGAGCTGGCGTGGTTTCGCGTCCTCGAACTCCTCGACGGAGTCGGCCCGACCACGGCGTCGCGCGTCGTCGAGCACGTCGGACAGAGCGGCAACGACCCCCGAGCCGTCCGGTCGTTTGGAGGGTCGCCCGCCGCGCGCGCCGGGCTGGCCGACCTCGCCGACGTCTTCGACGACCTGGTCCCTCTGGGGCCGAAGAACCCCGAGGCGCAGGTCGAGCGGATCCGGCGGTTCTACGACCCCTTGTTCGAGAGAACGTACGAGAACCCGGCCGCCCGCGTCCGCGACCTCATCAGCCTCGAGCAGATCGCCGGCGGATACCGGTCTCGGCACCAATTCCTCGCCGATGTCCAGCTCGACCCACCGACGTCGACGAGCGACCTCGCCGGCGCACCGTACCTGGACGAGGACTGGCTCGTCCTGTCGACGATCCACTCGGCGAAGGGATGCGAGTGGGACGTCGTCTATCTCATCCACGCCGCCGACGGATTCCTCCCGTCCGACCTATCGACCGGCTCGCAGGACGAGATCGAGGAGGAGCGTCGCCTTGTCTACGTAGCACTCACCCGCGCGAAGGATCGCCTCTACATCACGTGGCCTCTGCGCTACTACCACAAGTGGTACGCGCTCGGCGACGACCACAGCTACGCCCAACTCTGCCGGTTCTTCACGAAGGACGTGCTCGACACCGTCGAGGACGTCGCGCTCGCCGCACCCGAGGAGAAAGACGACGGGGGATCGTTCTACGACGTCGACGCGGACGTGCGCCAACGGATGCGCGACATGTGGGAGTAGCGCGCCCGTCTGTTGCGTTCCATCGACTTGTAGCGACGTGCGTCGGTATTGACGAGGACTGACCTCGGACTATAATGACAACGATTTCGGAAAACGATACACCTAAGGACTGAACAGCGCGAAAACGTTTTCCGAAACAACCCATGAATCGACGAGAGCCGAAGAAGCGAGCCACAATCCGCGACGTCGCCCTCCGCGCTGGGGTTTCGATCAGCACGGTCTCCCGCGTGATCAACCACAAGGACTCGTCCCAGATGCGGGATGCGACGCGAGAGCGCGTCATCGACGCAATGGCCGCCCTCGACTACACGCCGGTGAAGGCCGCCCGCGACCTACGACGGCGGAGAACTCACGTCATGGCTCTCCTCGTCCCCGACATCTCCAATCCGTTCTTCTCGCTCCTCGCGCGCGGGGTGGAGGCCGCCGGATTCAAGGTGGGGTACTCGACGCTCATCTGCGACACCAACAACTCCAGGGATGAGGAGCGGCAGTACATGAGCGTTCTCCTCCGGCAGAACGTGGACGGGGTGATCCTGGTTCCGGTGGGACGGCCCGACCGCGCGAGTCTGGACAGGCTGGAACGTTCGAACATCCCCGTGGTGACGGCCGATCGCCGGGTCGCGGGGATTCCGCACGTAGAGGCCGACAACGCCGGGGGCAGCCGCGATCTGGCGACGTGCCTCGTCGGCCTCGGCTACCAAAGGATTGCGTACCTCGGGGGCCCGCAAGAGGTCAGTACGGCCGAGGACCGGCTTCAGGGCTTCCTCGAAGGCCTCGCCGCGGGGGGGGCCGCTCCCCCGGCGGTTCGCCGGGGGGACTTCACGTACGACTCCGGAGTGTCCTTGGGCACTGAGATCCTGAGGGACAGGCGACTGGACGCGGTCGTCGCAGGCAACGACCTGATGGCAATCGGCGTCCTCCACGCGGCCATCGCCGCGGGTCGGAGAGTGCCCGAGGACCTTGGAGTCGCCGGATTCGACGACATTCAATGGGCGGCCCTCGCGAGGCCACGGCTCACCACAGTGCGAGTCCCTTTCCTGGAGATCGGGCGGTCCGCGGCTCGGGTCCTCGTCGCTCGCATCCAGTCCTACGACGGCGCGGTGGAGCCGACCCGTCTCCCGGTGAGCTTGGTGATCGGAGACTCCACGTGCGCGCAAGCGAAGACACGATCGGGCCGTCCTGAGCGAGCCCGAAAGCGAGGTGATCGATCGTCAAAAGGCAGTTCGGGAGCGTAGGCTACGGCAAGTGTGCAGGGAGGCTTGAACCATGAGAATCCGTTTTGCCTGTTTCCTTGTGGCGTTGCTCGGCGTCTTGGCGGTCTCCGCGATCGCCTCCACCCCCGCCGACACTTTGGTGGTCGGGGTCGTGGAGGAAGTCACGACGATGGATCCCGCCATCGACTACACGTTTGGAAGCGGACCGCTCTTCCGGGCCGCGTACGAGAGACTCGTGACCTTCAACACGGCGTCCGGGAAGATCGAGCCGCAACTGGCGCTCTCCTGGGACGTGTCGGACGACGGGAAGTTCTACACCTTCCACCTCCGCCAGGGCGTGACGTTCCACGACGGGGCGGTGTTCGACGCCGCCGCGGTGAAGACGGCCTACGACCGCGTGATGACGATCAACGAGGGACCGGCGTGGATGCTCACGTCGTACGTCGACTCGATCGACGTCCTCGATGACGCGACGGTCCGATTCACGATGAAGACCTACCCGTTCGTCCCGTTCCTGCGCGTGCTCAGCTCCTATTGGGGCATGTGCATCGCCAGCCCCACGGCCATCACCCAGAACGCGGGCGACGACATGGGGAAAGCGTTCTTCCGGAACCACCTCGTGGGAACCGGCCCGTACAAACTCGTCGAGTGGGTCGAGGGCCAGCAAATGGTGTTCGAGCGTTTCGATGGGTATTGGGGTGGCTGGGCCGGCGACCATGTGAAGCGCATCGTCCTGCGGAAGATCCTCGACACGACGACGATGGCTCTGCTCCTCGAGAGCGGCGACCTCGACATCGCGTACGGAATCCCGCTCGATGAGCTGACGAGCCTGAACGGCAAGCCCGGCGTCGTCGTCGGCGTC
The DNA here is from genome assembly GCA_028713635.1 of Candidatus Bipolaricaulis sp. Lineage (GTDB taxonomy): Bacteria > Bipolaricaulota > Bipolaricaulia > UBA7950 > UBA9294 > JAPLGD01. The sequence continues at coordinate 18,633 of JAQTNX010000022.1, read as the reverse complement.
CACAACACATTCACGACGAACATGATCGCGATGAATACGACGAAGGGCCCGCTCGCTGACGTTCGCGTCCGCCGAGCCCTCTCCTACTCGTTCGACTACGCGAGCGCGATGGAGGTCTTCGCCGGGTACACGACCCCGCTCATCGGCCAGATCCCGATCGGCATGCCCGGACACGACGACAGCTTGCCGCACTACGTCTTCGACCTCGACGTGGCGAAGCAGCTCTTGATCGAGGCGGGGTACGGCAACGGACTCACGCTCGAGTACACCTGGGTCACGGAAGAGCCGGAGGGTCGCCGGGTCGGCGTCCTGTGGCAGGACACATTGCGGAAGATCGGCGTCGATCTGAAGGTCACCGAAGTCACGGTCGCCGGTCACTGGGACCGAGTCTCGAACATCGCGACGATGCCGGATCTCGCCAACTACCGGTGGGGTATCGACTACCCCGACCCTTCGTCCGTCCTCGTGCCGCTCTACCACGGGGACAGCGCGCCCCCGGCGGGCTACAACCTCTCGCGGTTCGCGGATCCGCGGGTGAACGCCGTCCTCGACGCGTCGGGAAAGGAACCCGATGAGACGAAGAGGCTCCAGCTCTTGGCGGAGGCCCAGTCGCTCCTCTTGACCGGCGCCTCCAACATCTGGATCACGGCGGTCCCGGTCACGGTCTGCATGCGCAGCAATGTGCAGGGGTACGTGTTCGAGCCGGCCGCGTTCTCGTCGTTCAACTTCTACGACCTCTACAAGAAGTAAGCACCAGCGTTCGGATGGGGGAGTCCCTTCACGTGGGAGAGGACTCCCCCCTCTTCGGATCGGCAGGCCATGGCTCGCTACATCGTGAAGCGCTTGGCGCTCTTGACCGTCACGCTCCTGGGCGTGTTGACGCTCACGTTCTTCGTTTCGCACGTCGTCCCGGGAGACCCGGCCCGGCTTGCGGCGGGCGTACGCGCCAAGCCCGAGCAGGTCGAGGCGCTGCGGACGAGACTCGGACTCGACCGACCGCTGTGGCAGCAGTACGGGCGCTACATCGCCGGCGTGGTTCGAGGGGACCTCGGAGAGTCCATCCGGACGAGACGCCCGGTCTCCGCCGACCTGGCCGAGTACTTCCCCGCAACCGTCGAACTCACCGCCTTCGCGATGATCCTCTGCCTTCTCATCGGGATCCCGTCCGGGATCCTCTCGGCCGTGAAGCGAGAGTCGGTCATCGACCACGTCTCGCGCGTCGCGGCGACGGCCGCGGTCTCGATGCCGACCTTCTGGCTCGGCCTGCTCTTGCAGCTGCTGTTCTTCCGTTGGCTTCAGATCCTTCCGGCGACGGGACGCCTCGGCTTCTACCTCTCGCCCCCCGCCCACGCAACGGGGCTATACGTGGTTGACAGTCTGCTTTCGGGGAACTGGACCGCTTTCGGAGACAGCTTCGTCCACCTCATCCTCCCAGGCACGGCTCTCGCGGCCAGCTCGATCGCGGTGATCACGCGGATGACACGCTCGAGCCTCCTCGAGATCCTCTCCCTCGACTACGTTCGAACCGCTCGCTCCAAGGGACTGGCCGAGAAGGTCGTCATCCTCAAGCACGCGCTGCGGAACGCCCTCCTGCCAAGCCTCACCGTCATCGGCCTGCAGGTCGGCGTGCTCCTCGCCGGCGCGGTGCTGATCGAAGTCGTCTTCAGCTGGCCCGGGATCGGGCTGTACGCGGTCCAATCCATTACGTTCGTCGACTTCCAGGCGATCCTCGGCGTCACGCTGATCACGGCCATCGTCTACTCCGGAGTCAATCTGATCGTCGACGTCTTGTACGGGGTCATCGACCCGCGGATTCACTACTAGGGGTGCGAACAGGCATGAAGGCGCTCTGGAAGAAGCTCGGACGATGGATGGCAGGGCGGCCGCTCGCCGCCGCGGGAGCGGCCGCCCTGCTCGCCATCTTGCTTCTCGCGCTCTTCGCGCCGTGGCTCCCGCTTCAGGATCCCCAGTCCGTGAGCATGCGCGACAAGCTTCTCCCGCCGTCCGCGGCGCACCCGATGGGAACCGACGACCTTGGCCGCGACATGTTCAGTCGTGTCGTGCATGGAGCGCGCACCTCGCTCCTGGTCAGCGTCATCGTCGTTGCCTGCGCTTCCGTATTCGGCCTGGTGGTCGGCCTGACGGCCGGGTACTTCGGCGGAATGGCGGACGAACTGATGATGCGAACGACGGACATCTTCCTGGCGTTTCCTGGGCTCATCCTTGCCATGGCCGTCGCCGTCGTCCTCGGCCCCGGCGTTGTCCCGACGATCGTCGCGCTGTCCATCGTCTGGTGGCCGTGGTACGCCCGCTTGGCGAGGTCGGAGGCGCTGATGCACAAGCAGGCCGACTTCGTGGAAGCGGCGCGAGCGTTGGGCGTCCCTACGTGGCGCATCCTTCGCTCGCACATCCTCCCGAACTCGCTGTCGCCCCTCATCGTTCAGGCGACGCTTGACATGGGGTACGCGATCCTGACGACGGCGGCACTGAGTTTCATCGGATTGGGCGTGCAGGAACCGACCGCCGAATGGGGCGCCATGCTCAACATCGGCCGGAAGTACCTTCTCTCCGCATGGTGGTTCATCACGTTCCCGGGTCTCGCCATCTTCATCACGGTTCTGGCGATCAACCTCGCCGGAGACGGGCTTCGAGACTACCTCGACCCGAGAACGAGGAAACGGGGCGCCTGACCCGGTTCGGGCCGGGCGCCCCACGTTCGGACAAAGGAGCACGACATGATGGACGACTACCTGGCGCAGCGTAAGAGGATGCAGATCTCGCAGGCCGAGATCGATCGACGCATCGCGGACGCACCGTTCGGGCCGACCTCGAAGAAGTGGGCGAGCCGCTGGCTGTCCGCCGAGTCGTGGGGGCAGGTCGGCCTCGCGCTGTTCGATCTCCCGCCGATCGTCGAGCGCGCAGAGAACGACCTCTTGATCGACGCCGACGGGAAAGAGTACGTCGACCTCTTGGCGGGGTTCTCGGTCTCCTCCCTTGGGCAGTGCAACAAGGAGATCGCCGAGGTCATCCGCAACCAGGCCGGAACGTTGGTCCACTACTTCGATCTGCCCCACCCGGAGCGAATCAAGCTTGCCGAGCGGTTGAAGGAGATCTCGCCGACCGCCGGTGGCGACTCCCGCGTCCTGTTCGGCGTCACCGGAGCGGACGCCATCGAGTTGGCGGTTCGCGCCGCGCGCTTCTACACCGGCCGTCCCATGATTCTGACCGCCTTCGGCGACTACCACGGTGTGACGTACAGCACGATGGCCCTGACGGGCAAGGGCGGCATGTGGGCGTACTTCTACCCGGTGCTCCCGCACTGCGAGGGCGTCGGCTACTTCCCGTTCCCCTACCCCTACCAGTCCCCGTTCGGGCGTCCGCCGGCCGGCGAAGACGACCAGGCCTGGTGTCTCGACCGATTGCGCGACTACTTCGAGTACTACTTCCGAAGCAAAGAATCGCCCTACCGCGAAGTGAAGGGTGGGATCACGAACGTCGCCGCGTTCGTCGTCGAGCCGTTCCAGAGCTCCGCCGGGTACATCCTTCCTTCCGCCGGATACCTGAAGCTCCTGCGGCGCCTGGCGGACGAGTACGGAATCCTCCTGATCGTCGACGAGATCCAGACGGGGCTCGGGCGTACCGGAAAGCTCTGGGCCTCCGACTGGGAAGACGTGAGACCCGACATGCTCGTCACGTCGAAGGCGCTCGGAGGCGGTCTGCCGCTCTCCGCCGTCGTGGCCCGCGCCGACATCCTCGAGGCGTGGGGACCGGGAGCGCACGTGTCGACCCAGGCGGGCAACGTCCTCGCGTGCGCCGCCGGGAACAAGGCCCTCGAGCTCCTCACGGCGAACGGCTTCCTCGACAAGGTTCGTGCCGACGGCGCGTACTTCGAGGCTGGACTGACGGCGCTCGCGAAGAAGCATCCTCTGATCGGCCACATCAACGCTCGCGGCATGTACATCGGCCTCGAGCTCGTCAGGAACCGCGACACGCGCGAGCCCGCGCCCGACGAAGCCGGCTTCATCCTCAAGGAGTGCGTTCGCGAGGGGATGGTGTTCGAGAAGGGCGGGTACTTCCACAACCGATTCCAGCTCATCCCGCCGCTCACCATCCGTCGGTCGACAATCGACCGGGCTCTAGGAATCTTCGATCGCGTGTTTGCCGCGGCGGAAAGGAAGTTCGGCCGTTGAGGCGGGCCGTGCCATGAGCGCACCAGCCAGGGTGTCCGTGTTCGGATCGGTCAACGCCGACCTCGTTGCCCGCGTGGCCTCGCTGCCGCGGCCGGGAGAGACGGTTCTCAGCCGCTCGCTGTCGCGATACTCGGGAGGAAAGGGGGCCAACCAGGCCGTGGCCGCGGCACGCTTGTCGGCCCGCGTCGCGTTCTACGGGAAGGCCGGAGCCGACGACGCGGGGGACCGTCTCCTCGCCGCACTGCAAACCGAGGGCGTCGAGACGAGAAACGTCGGGCGGACGAAGGAGGGTGATACGGGAACGGCGATCGTGTTCGTCAGCGACGCGGGCGAGAACATGATCGTCGTGGTCGCCGGCGCCAATGGAGAGGTGGACGGAGACTACGTCGATTCCGTGGTGGGCGACGTCGCGCTCGCCGACACGCTCTTGCTGCAGTTCGAGGTTCCGTCCGAGGCGGTACGCCGGCTGCTCGACCGCCTCCCGCCGAGTCGTCCGAGGGTGATCGTCGACCCCGCCCCCGCGCGGGACATCTCTGATCTTCCCCTCGCCCGGATCGACGTCATGATCCCGAACCAGGCCGAGTTGGCGGCGCTGACGGGCGCGGACGACGTCGAGGCCGGCGGTCGGCGCCTGCTCGATCGAGGCGTCCAGTGCATCATCTGCACGTGCGGATCGGACGGCAGCTACCTAATCGAGCGCAGGGGAACGACCCACTTCCCGGCGTTCCCGGTGCACGCCGTAGACACGACCGCGGCCGGCGACGCGTTCGCGGGCGCGCTCGCCGTTTGCCTGTCGAACGGAGACCCCTTCGCCACGGCCATCCGAACGGCGAACGCCGCCGCGGCATTGGCGACAACTCGCGCGGGGGCGCAGCCGTCTCTGCCGACGCGGTTCGAGGTGGATCAGTTTCTGCTTGGCCACCCGCGCCACGGCATCCCCTCGTTCGCTCCGTTCCGCGCCTGACGACGGCACAGGGACCGGCGCCGCGCTTCGCCGGTCCTCAGCCCTGGGAAGCGCCGATCGACGGCTCGACCAGCTCCTGCATGCCACCGCACCCTCCCTGACTGATCGGAGTCGAGCAGAGACCGCGGTAGCACGAGCCTTGGGTCGTCAGGTCGTAAGCGGCCGGGTCGATCCCCCGCGCGACCATCTCGGCGGCGACGTAGTAGTCCCAGCGAGCGAAGCGGAACCACTGGAGAACCCCCTCACGTACCTGGTCGGCCGTGAAGTCGAGGTCGAGAATGAGGTGCGCGGCAAGCCCTTTGCCGCTTCGGATGATGTTGCACGCCTGACCCGCTTCCGTCTCGCAGCAGCAATGGAATGCGGTGTTGTCGTCGCAGCACGGAGCGACGAGCGCGGAAAGCGCCGCGGCGTACCGCGGGTCCGCCTCCGCGGCGGGGACGAGCGAGTACCACCAGCCGACGAAGAGCGGTAGAGACTCCAGGGACAGCGGTATCCCATACTCCGTCGCGGTTCCCGCAGCAGGTACGATCTCCGACGTGATGGTCTCGAGGGGGTTGTCCCCCGCTCCCGCGGCCAGAATCCCGACGCACACAAGGAGCGTTCCCGCGGCCCAGGCCGCGCGGGCGGCTCTTCTTCCGTTGACTTTGCTTCCCAAGGCGCACCTCCAGGTATATTGGACCATGATATCCACTTTCGTGGAGGCGGTGTGTTCTCGCTGTGAACCCAGTCTGAAGGAAGGCGCAACGCGTCTAGCGCCGCGATGAGGGAGGGCGGAGCACATCGTCACGCTGCGCCGCCAGCCACGAGCAGAACCGATCCAGACACTCCGCGGCCTCGCGTAGGATCGTCTTTCCCGTCTCGGCGTCCGCCAGAGAAGGATCTCCGACGTTGCCGAGATCGGAGAACTCGGCGGCGTCGAACGCAACCTGCACTCCTTCGACAAACTCTCCCCACGGCACGCGCGCGCCGCGATCTGCGCTCGCGTGCGCCATGCGGCCCGTGCGGACGGACTCCGGGTCGATGACGAGCATCGCGCTCGCCTCGACCGCGCCTCCGTGCGCGTCGCCGCTCGGGAAGAGCGCAGCGATTGTCTCCGGGATCGACTGCCACCAGTTGAAGACGAACGCGTAGGCCGACTCCTCGCGCAGCCGAAGCGCCGCCTCGGCCAGGGGCGCCGCATTCGATCCGTGTCCGTTGACGAAGACGAGCCGGCGAACGTCGTGGGCAGCGAGCGATCGCCCCAAGGAGATCGCCAGATCCCGCACCTGGTCCGGGGGTACCGACAGGGTGCCCGGGAACTGCCGGTGCTCGTGGGACACGCCGACGGCCAGGGTTGGAAGGAGAACCCGGTTGCCTCGCGTCGCTGCGGCGCGCGCGAGGTGAGAGGCAATGGCGGCGTCCGTCCCGAGAGGAAGGACGGGGCCGTGCTGCTCGACAGCGCCGACCGGAAGGAGCGCCACGCAATCGGGCGGCAGGCAGGCGACCTCTTCCCACGTCATCCTTGCGAGTTCCACGGCATCCCTCCCGAACGGTCGTCGGCCATGATAGCCTCCCCGTGCCCCCCCGTCCGCAACAAGGTAGTATCGTGCGGGTCTGTCGCGCAGACCTGTCACGTGAGGGGGCTCGGATGTCGACGTGGGCGATTCCTCTGGCCGTGGGCGCCGCCGCGGCGTGGGCGCTGGGGATGACGGCGGCCAAGCCGGCCCTGCGGTCCTGGGACGGGCTGTCGTACCTTCTCGGACGTTGGGTTCTGGTCGCGCTGCTGGCGCTTCTCTACGCCGGGGTGAGTGGGCAGCTCGCGTTCCCGGGATGGAGGCCTGCGGCGATGGCGGCGCTTGCCGGCGTCCTCGACGCCTCCGTCGGAGGCATTCTGTACGTGACGGCCCTCCAGCGGACGTCGGCGTACCAGGCGACCACCCTCTCGAACACGGCGCCGTTCTGGGGCGTCCTCGCCTCCGTCGCATTCCTTGGCGAGCCGCTGCGATGGGGCGTGTTCGTGGCGGCAGGGCTGGTCGTCGTCGGCGCGTGGTTCCTGACGGAGCGCGACGCTGCGAACGGCCGACCGTCGGATCTCGCAGGGACTCTCCTTGCCCTCGCGGCGGGGGTCCTGTGGGGATTCGCCGAGACGGTTCCGTCGAAACTCGCCCTCGACAGTGGACTCTCCCCGGCGACGCTTCTCTTCCTCTTCGCCGTCTCCGGAGCCCTGGGTGTGCTCGCCCTGATGCCGCTTCTGCGGCGCCGTATCCCGCGCCGGACTGAGCGCCGCGGCCTGTCGTTCGTCGTCCTGTCTGCCGTCGGCGGCGCGTTCCTCGGGTGGATTCTCTGGCTCGTCGCTCTCGCCCAGGCCCCGGCAAGCATCCTCTCCCCGGTTCGCGGGGCAACGATGGCCTTCGCCTTCGCGTACTCCGTCGTCTTCCTGCGCGAGCGGCCGACACGGCGAGCGATCCTCGGTCTTGCGTTCGCCGTGGCCGGCGTCTTCCTGGTCGTGTTGGTCGTCTAGGACGAGCGGCTTGCGGCGATGCGCCGCCCCAACGCGAAGGCTTCTTCGAGGCGCTCGGGGGTCTCGCCGATCGGAACGTCGCGGTCGGTCTGCGGGTCGTACGTCTGGCAGACGATCGAATGGCAGCGACTCTGGAATGCCCGGGTGATCCGGTTCAGCCACTCGACGATGGAGCCGTGGTAGTGGCGATACCCGATGAGGAGAACGAAGTCCTTTCCCCCGAAGTAGGCGGGAGACACCGCGGCCTCGAGCCGGTCGAAGAGCGTCTTCAGCTGCGACGTCATGTACCCCCAGAACATCGGCGTCGCCAGGACGACGACCTGCGCCTCCCGCAAGGCGGGATAGACCGCCTGCATGTCGTCTTCCACAACGCATCCTCTTGTGCCGCCGTCCCCCTCGCACGCCATGCACGCGGCTCCCCGACAGTGGGCGATGGTCATGTCGATCGCGTAGAAGTGGCGAACCTCGTGCGGGCCCTCTTCGGCCATTCCCGCCAGGAAGCGCTCGGCCAGGGTGTCCGTGTCTCCGCCCTTCCGGGCGCTGCCGTGCAGAACGAGAACCTTCACCCATCCTCCCTCTTCGTCGTTGGCCAATAGCGTACGGATACGCCGTTTCGTACGCGTCTCCCGCCCTGCGATCCCGACGTCGCTTGGCGATCCCCGGAAGGCGCGGTATCGTACGCGATGAGAGCACGCGAGCGCTCAACAAGGAGGGGCACATGCACGGGTTCCTGTCGTTTCGGAAGTTCTTCACGCCGGAGCTGATCCACATCCTCTTCTGGATTGGCATCGGGGTGTGCGTTCTCAGAGGCATCACGATGATGGCGACGGCCAGCGTCTATCATCAGGCGATGGGAATCGTCGACGGCCTGATCATCCTCTTCGTCGGCCCCGTCATCGTTCGCGTCGTCTGCGAGATCCTGATGGCCGTGTTCCAGATGCACGAATCGGTCACGCGCGACCGCACGTAGGGGGGCCGATGCCGAACAAGACCTACGACGCCCTTCGCCAGGTGATCGAGGGGCGAAGGACCGTGCGCCGCTACACGGACGCTCCGGTTCCGGAGGACGACGTCCGCAGAATCCTCGATGCCGCCCGCTATGCGCCGAGCTCGGGGAACGAGCAGCCGTGGAAATTCCTCGTCGTGCGCGACCGGAAGCGGATGGACGAGCTGCGGGACGCCGCCGTGCGGGTGACGCTCGACTACTGCCGCACGAAGCTCGGGATGACCGCGGAGCAGATCGAAGAACAGCGGAGGACGCATACGGAGTACATCGCCGGCTGCCTCTCCGCCCCCGTCCTCGTCGCAATCCTCGTCGACAAGCAAGCCAAGTGGGCCCGCTACAGCCGTCACGACGGCGCCTTGGCGGCCGCCAATCTGATGCTCGCGGCCCGCGCGCTCGGGTACGGGACCATCTACGGAACCGACGGCATTCCCGAGACGGCGGTCCGCGAGGTGTTCTCGATCCCCGAGCGGTACGAGTTCGTGATCCTGACCCCGGTCGGGATTCCCGAGAGCTGGCCGGAGCCGCCGGAGAGGAAGGACCTCGAGTCGTTCCTCGTCTACGAGCGGTTTGAGTAACGGCCGCGCAACCTGACCGCGACACGGAGGGTGAACGGGATGAGCAAGCGAACGCAGGCGTGGATCGCCAACGTCGTCCGTGAGGTGGAGAAGAACACCGACCCAGCGACATGCGCGCGCATCCTCGAGTCGTGCGGCCGACACTGCACGCCGGTGAGTCTGATCGAGAAGGCCAAGGAGATCTACAAGAGGTCAGCCGGGGTCCCCGAGTTCCTCGCCCGCCTCGGCGAGGTGTTCGACGCCCTCCAGATCGAGGACGACGCCGTCTACGTCGTCTACCCCCAATGCTACTGCGACCAGATCAAAGGGATCCCCGCAGGGGACGTGCCGGACGCCTATTGCCACTGCTCGGTGGGATGGATCCGCGAGCTGTTCGAGCAGGCCATGGGGCGTTCCGTCCGCGTCGAGCGGGTCAAGACGGTTGTTTCCGGCGGCGACGAGTGCCGCTTCCGGGTCACCCTCTAGCGTCGCCGGACGTCGCCGCGATCACGGCTCGACGTCCGTCCCGGACAGGCGAAGCGCTGCGACGACCTCTGCGAAGGCGAGTTCGTGCCTTCGGGCGATGGAGTCGCGGATGAAACGGAACTGGTAATACCCGTAGCGATACGGGTCGCCGGTGAGGGTCGCGTAGAAGGCGTTGAAGTACGTGACCGGATCGAGTGCCGGGGGTGTGGGATCGGTGAGCCGCTCGAGGGCGGCCGCGAGAAGTGCGTCGAGCCGGAGAAGGCGCTCTTCGCTCTCCGGGGACAGGCCGTAGAATGCCACGGCGCCGTCGTTCGCCGAGATCTCGGCGTGGTAGTAGTCCAAGGCGGCCCCCCGCACCGTCTGCAGCCAGTGCGTTAGCTCGTGGGCGACCAGAAACCAGTCGAACAGCTCCGTGAACAACTCCCGCGCGGCGGCTTCGTCCCCGGCCGTCAGAGTCAGAAAGAAGGTCACCGTGGACTCCTGCGGGGGCCAGTACGGAAGGACAATCCGGTGGGTTAGCCGGTTGAAGTACGCCAAGTGGGGGGTGTTCTCGACGACAATCTCCGGAAGCGGCCCGACGCCTCCCACAACCGCGGACGCAGCGAGCGCGTAGGCGCGAGTGGTTTGCTCGACGCCCGCCCGGACGGCCGCGGGGTCGACGTCCACATCGACGCTCTGCGCCGACCCGAGAACGCCGAGCCCACACAAGGCAATCCACACGCCCCGGCGCACCCAGGTCTGGGTACGACGCTCGCGCCCTTCCATGGCCTTCATCCTCCACGAAGGCCGTGCGCGAGCGCCGAAATCCGCAGGCTCCGTCTCAGTTATGCATCCCTTGACAGACCAGGCGCCGTCGCGTATCGTTCGCTGCTTAACGATTAGGTGTTTGACGATCGAGGAGCGAGCTGGATGAATCCCCACGCGCGGAAACCGGAAGAGATGACGCTCGGTCAGCTGCTGACCGAGGTTGCCCGTCTGACCGGCGACCGCCTCCGCATCCAGATGAAGCAAATCGGGCTCCACCGGGCACAGGCGTTCGCCCTCTTCTGTCTGTGGCACCACGACGGGCTTGCACAGAACGAGCTCGCAAGAAGAATCCACGTCACGCCGGCGGCCGTGACGCCGATGCTCCAGCGCATGGAGCGCGACGGGTGGGTGGAGCGGCGGACCGACCCTGACGACCAACGGATCTCGCGCGTCTACATGACGGAGAAGGCGGGGGCGCTCCGCCGGCAGGCCACGACGATCTTCCGCGAGCTCGACGCCGAGGTCGCGGGAGCCCTCTCGACCGACGAGCAGGCGGTCCTGCGGGAGCTTCTGATGAAAGTGCATGCGGAGTTCCGGCGGCACATGCCGCCGCTTCACCAACACCGATTCGGTTGGCTCGCCGGCGAGGGCGACGCGGAGGAAGGCTCGTGAAGTCCCTCGTTCGGCTGTATCGATTCGTGGCCCCCTACCGGTGGAAGGCGATCGGCGCGCTCGCCCTGCTGCTCGGCATGGTCGCCGCCGATCTCGCGATCCCGCGGCTGTCCCAGCGCATCATCGACCAAGGCATCGCGCGGCAGGACCTTCACATCGTCTGGACCACGGCGCTCATCATGCTCGGCACGGCGCTCGCGAGCGCCGGCTTCGCCGTCGTGAACAACGCGCTGTCCGTTCAGGTCGGACAGGGGTTTGCCGCCGACGTACGCAGCGCTCTGCTCCGAAGGGTCCAGACGTTCTCGTTCGGGAACCTCGATCGGCTCCAGACCGGGCAGCTCATCGTCCGCTCGACGAGCGACGTCAACTTCGTCCAGATGATCGTCCAGATGAGCCTGCGCATCCTGACGCGCGCACCGATCTGGATGCTCGGCGCAATCGGGTTCCTGTTCGCCACGAGCATCGAGCTTGGGTGGATCGTGCTCGCCTTCTTCCCGGTCATCATCCTGTTCATGGTCGTCTTCACCGGCCCGGCGACGAAGATGTTCCTGGTCGTCCAGAAACGTCTCGATCGACTGAACACGGTCCTTCAGGAGAACCTCGCGGGCGTCCGCGTCGTCAAGGCGTTTGTCCGCGAGGACCAAGAGACCGAGCGTTTCGGATCCGCGAACGAGGCGCTGACCGCGCAGTCGATCCGCGTGTTCCGCGTGCTCGCCCTCCTCATGCCGCTCATGATGGTCGTCATGAACGCGGCCGTCATCGCGGCCTTGTGGTTCGGCGGGTCGATGACGCTCGAAGGGCGCATGTCGGTGGGGCAGGTCGTCGCCTCCGTCAACTACCTGTCGATGGCCCTTTTCCCGCTCCTGATGCTCGCCGGGATGGTGGCCCCGCTGGCCGCCGCCGACGCCTCGGCCAGCAGGATCCTCGAGGTTCTCGACGGCGAGCCCGAGGTCAAGGAGCGTCCCGGAGCGAAGGCCCTCACGGCCCCACGCGGCCGGATCGCCTTCGAGACCGTGTCGTTCGCGTACGGCGGCAACGGCGCAGACCCCGTTCTCCGCGACGTCAGCTTCGTCGCAGAGCCGGGCGAGACGGTGGCGATTCTCGGCGCCACGGGATCGGGCAAGTCGACGCTCATCCACTTGATCCCTCGCTTCTACGACGTGACCGCAGGGCGCGTGACGTTCGACGGCGTCGACGTCCGTGACCTGACGATCGCGGCGCTGCGATCGCACATCGGCGTCGCGCTTCAGGAGTCCGTCCTGTTCAGCGGCACAGTCCGCGACAACATCCGCTACGGGCGTCCCGAGGCGTCGCAGGCGGAGATCGAGGCGGCGGCGGACGCCGCGCAGGCGGCGGAGTTCATCTCCGCTCTGCCGGACGGCTACGACACGGTGATCGGCGAGCGAGGCACGACGCTGTCCGGCGGGCAGCGCCAGCGCCTGGCCATCGCCCGCGCGCTCGTTGTGCGGCCCAAGGTGCTCATCCTCGACGACTCGACGAGCGCGGTCGACATCGAGACCGAGGTCAAGCTTCAGGACGCCCTGGACCGCCTCGTCGCGGAGTCGGAGCACGTGACGACTCGGTTCATCGTCGCCCAGCGAATTTCGACGGTGCTCTTGGCCGACCAGATCCTCGTGCTCGACGGCGGGCGAATCGTCGCCGCAGGAACCCATCGGGAGTTGATGGAAGCGAGCCCCGTGTACCGGGAGATCTACCACTCGCAGCTGGGAGACAGCCGGCGGTCGGCGGCCGACGCAGATCGGTCCGCGTCGGCTGGGGAGGCGCAGCATGACTGACGCTCGCACCCAGCAGACCCCCAGGCCCCGTATGCCGGGACCGGGCCCCGGACCTCGCGGCCACGGAATGATGGCCGTCGAACGCGCCAAGAACGTGCGCGGAACTCTGAGAAGGCTGGTGCAGTACGCCGCACCGCACCGCGCGGCCCTCATCGCGGTCGTCGTGCTTGCCGCGGTGGGCACCGGCACGGGGCTCGCCGGCCCGTATCTCCTCGGGAGAGGCGTCGACGCGATCCTTCGGATCGCCATCGGGCAAGCGGGGTTGGACGCCCTATTCCGGATCATCCTCACCATGATCGGCGTCTACGCCGTGTCGTGGGTCGCCAGCGCCGCCCAAGGGTGGATCGTCGCGGCCGTCGCCCAGAAGATCATGCGGACACTTCGCGCGGAGCTGTTCGACCATCTCCAGACTCTGTCGCTGCGCTTCTTCGACTCTCGGGCGGCGGGCGAGCTGATGAGCCGCCTCACGAACGACATGGACGCCGTGAGCCGCGTCCTCTCTCAGAACATCACACAGCTCTTCTCCGGAGTCCTGACCCTCGTCGGCGTGCTGGTCATCATGTTCATCCTCAATCCGCTCCTTGCGCTCGGGACCCTCGTGGCGTTCCCGTTGATGGTGGGTCTGGTCGGGTTGGTCGGGTCCAAGACGCGCAAGACATTCCGTGGATACCAAGCGAACCTGGGGACGCTGAACGGGATCCTCGAGGAGGCCTACAGCGGCCAGCGGGTCGTTATGGCGTACGGGCAGCAGGACGCCGTCCTCGAGAAGTTCGACGCCGCGAACGAGGCCGTGCGCAAAGTGGGAACCCACGCCATGACGTACTCCCTCCTGGTGATGCCGCTGATGGGGATCCTCTCGAACGTCAACATCGCGATCGTCGCCGGACTCGGCGGCTGGATGACGATTCTCGGCATGGCAACCGTCGGCACGATTGCGTCGTTCATCGGGTACTCGAACCGGTTCGCCGAGCCCCTCCGCATGCTGGGCGACCTCTACAACCAGGTCCAGGCGGCGGTGGCGGGCGCGGAGCGCATCTTCGGCATCATCGACACCGCGCCCGATCAGACCGACCCGGACGACGCCGTCGAACTGGGGCGCGTCGAGGGCGAGGTGCTCTTCGACCACGTAACGTTCTCCTACGTGCCGGGCGTCCCGGTCCTGAAGGATGTGTCGCTCCGTGCGCGGCCGGGCGAGCGAATCGCCCTCGTCGGTCCCACCGGCGCGGGCAAGACAACGATGGTGAATCTCTTGTCGCGCTTCTACGACCTCGACTCCGGGGCCATCGAGGTCGACGGGGTCGACGTGCGCCGGGCGTCGCGCGCCAGCCTGCGCCGGAATCTGGGCACCGTGCTGCAGCAGTCGTTCCTGTTTGCGGAGAGCGTGATGGAGAACATCCGCTACGGACGCCCAGAGGCAGCCGACGAGGACGTCGTCGCCGCCGCGACCCTCGCGCGCGCCGACGGATTCATCCGCCGCCTTCCGAAGGGCTACTCCACGGTCCTCTCGGAGCGCGGCGCAAACCTGTCCGAGGGGCAACGTCAGCTGATCGCGATCGCGCGAGCCATCCTTGCGGATCCGCGAATCCTCATCCTGGACGAAGCGACGTCGAGCGTGGACACGCGCACCGAGGTGGGCATCCAGGAAGCCCTGCTTGAACTGATGAAGGGGCGAACCAGTTTCGTCATCGCGCATCGGCTCTCCACCATCCGCGGCGCCGACCAGGTGATCATGATCGATCAGGGAGAGATTGTGGAACGCGGATCCCACGAGGAGCTCATGCAGGCCCAGGGCGCCTACTACCGTCTCTACATGAGCCAGTTCCGCGGCCAGGCCTCCGCCCGGGCATGAAGAAGAGCACTGGAGGCTTCACAGATTGCACAAGAAGGTTGCGTAGCATCGGTTCGGGAAGTCAGGACACGAGAGGAGTGACATGAAGAGGATCGCAGGTTTGCTCTGTGTGGTTGCAGGGATCACGGTCGCCGGCACGGCGTTCGGACAGGCCGATCTGAGCGTCTTCCCTGTCGGGACGACGACGATGGTCTACACGATGCGAACGGAAGACATGAGCCGGTCGATGCCCCTCGAATTCACCGTCACCGCGCACGGAGATGCCACGTACACAGTGCGCATGATGACCGAGGGAACCGGCACGGAGGACGAGTTGGGGTCGTTCGGCTTCATCGGCGGCATGACGTCCGTCAGCTCCAGCGGGCACGACGTCAGCTACACGTCGCTCGAGGCGCTCATGGACCAACGTAATCGCCTCCAGGAGGGCCAGGAATACCTGCTCCCCGGCGGAGGATCGTTCACCAGCATCACCGGCGTGACGATCGCGGGCGTGTGGTGTCTGCAGGGGACCCTCGTCGACCCGGACAGCCCAGACGTCCGAACGACGGTGGCGTTTGCCCTGTCGAAGCCGGTCTACATTTCGCCGCTCATCCGCGTCGAGGAGCTCCGCAACGGCCAATGGGTCGAGGTCTTCTCGCTGGAGCTTGTCGAGTACACGGTGACCGGGAGCTAGACATGGCGCTGCTTGATCTCCAGGGCGTTACGAAGGACTACCCGCTCGGCAGCACGACCGTCAACGCGTTGCGAGGCCTCGACCTCTCCATCGAGAGGGGGGAGATCGTGGCAATCATGGGCCCGTCGGGATCGGGGAAGTCCACGCTGATGCACATCCTCGGAGCGCTCGATGCTCCGACGGACGGAGAGGCGCGGTTCCAGGGCCAGGATCTCCGCGACCTCTCCGAGGACGCGCTGGTGACCTTGCGAGGAAGGAAGGTGGGCTTCGTCTTCCAGACGTTCAACCTGATTCAGACCCTGACGGCGCAGCAGAACGTCGAGCTCCCGATGACCTTTCTCGGCGTGCGCCGAGGCGAGCGCGCGGAACGGGCGCGCGCCTTGCTCGCCAAGGTCGGCCTCGCCGAGCGCGTGGGACACCGGCCGAACGAATTGTCGGGCGGCGAACGTCAGCGGGTCGCCATTGCCCGCGCGCTCGCCAACGACCCGGAGATCCTCCTCGCCGACGAACCGACGGGAAACCTCGACTCGGAGACGGGCGCGACGATCCTCCGGCTCCTGAAGCAGCTGTGCGAGGACGAGGAGAAGACGATGATCCTCATCACTCACGATCCCGACGCCGCCGCGATCGCCGACCGCATCGTGCGGCTGCGCGATGGCCGCGTCGTCGAGGAGGTGCGGCATGTTCATTGAGTTCCTCCGGCTCGCCGGGCAAAGCGTGCTGCATCGCAAGCTGCGGAGCATCCTCGCCGTGCTCGGCGTCCTGATTGGGATCATGGCCGTCGTGATGTTGATCTCCTTCGGTCTCTCTCTCAAAGGCCTCATGACAGGCGAGGTCTCGAAGGTCTTCGGCGTCGACACGTTCATGATCATGGACGAGAACGTCTTCAGCAGAAGCCACAGCAACACGGTGAAGGAGTACGCCCTCGATCTCGAGACGCTGAGGGGCGTCGAGGGAGTCAAGACGGTGGCCGCCGTCCGCCAGCGCACAGCGTTCATACAGGGCGGAACGGACGATTCGGGCAAGGCCCAGCAGGGATTCTTCCCCGTGATGGGGCTCTCGCCCGAGCTTCTGACGGACTTCACCGCGTTTACGGGCGATCTCGTGTTCGAAGAAGGCGGGCGCCAGATCGCCGAGACCGACGTCGACGTCGCCGTCGTCCGGCGGCAGCTCGCCGATCGTCTCGGAGTGGGTGTGGGGGATGCAATCCTCATCGCCGGCGAAAAGTCGAACGAGATCACCGCGACCGTCATCGGGATCCTCGCCGCGTCCGAAGAGAAGGAACAGGACCAGGAATTCGGAATGAGCATGAGCGCGTCCAGCGCCGACACGATCTACATCCCGTACGCGACGATGGACCGGCTCTGGCCGGAGGGCAATGACTTCCTCGTGACCGTGGCTCGAACCCTTCCGGGCTACGAAGTGGACGAGGTGGCCGATCGGGCGGAGGCGGCTCTGAAGGCCGAGGGCTCCCGGGTCGCGGCCATCACGTCGGGAGACATCACGAGCTTGATCGACCAGTGGATGACGTACATCAACATCTTCCTCGCCGGACTGGCCGGGATCTCTCTTCTGGTCGGCGGCGTCGGCGTCATGAACACGATGTTCACGTCGGTGCTGGAACGAACCAAGGACATCGGGGTGATGAAGGCCGTCGGCGCAAAGAATCGACACATCCTCGCAGTCTTCCTCATCGAGTCCGGCCTGATCGGCCTGTTCGGAGGCGTGATCGGCACCATGTTTGGGCTGGGTGCCGCAGCGCTGATATGCCTGATGATCAACGCGCTGACCAGCATGCCCGGAGGCGCCGCGTTCCCGTTCATCGCGAGCCCTACGCTCATCGCTGCCACGCTCGTCGGCGCGTTCGCCCTCGGAGCCGTTTCGGGGTTGTGGCCGGCGTGGCGAGCCGCCCGGATGCCGGTGGTCGACGCGCTGCGGTATGAGTAGCCGATTGCGGAAGGACGATCTTCGAGCCGTTGCGGTGCAGGTGCTGCGCCGGGAGCCGGATCCGCCGGTGCGGGTCCGGCTCCTTCGCGATGTCCTCGGCGCGTCGCCCGACGATCCCCGTCTTCGCGCCGCGCGCGAATCGCTCAAGGACTCGCCGCACGTCCGCCTTCTGATGACGGAGCAACACGACGACGGCAGCTGGGGCCGGCTGCACTCCCGCGACACTCACGCCGCGACGTCCGTTCCGACGACCGAGTGGGCCGTCGAGCGAGCGGTCGCCCTCGGCGTCGACAGGGACCACCCGACGCTTCGGAGTGCCGCCGACTACCTGGCCGCGGTGGTCACGGGGCATGCGGTGCCGAGCGACCCTCCAGAACGAAACGACCGTTGGCCGACCGGCGTCACGCTCTTCGCGGCGTCGACGCTTGCCCTCGTCGACTCCGAGCACCCGGCGCTCGACCCGATCTGGGCTCTGTGGCACGAGATCGCCCGGCGCGCCTTGGCAGGCGGAACCTTCGATCCGACCGCCGAGGCAGCCGCACACCGCGACCTCACCGGCGCGTCGGTCCGCGCCACGTACCTCACGCTCGCGAACCGCTACACCGTGACCCTGCTCGCCGCCCGCGGCGACCGGATGGATCCCCACGTACGCGCGACCCTCTACCGCTGGCTGTGGAATCACCCGACGGGGCTCGGCTACTTCGAAGCCCCTCCGGCTGTTCCTCCGTCCGGCGGCGCTACGAGCGGTTTCATCGAGCGGTGGATTTGGACTCACGAGATCCTTGCGCGCCTCGCAACGCACGCCGCCGTGGGGCCGATCCTCGACGCGCTCGAGACAAGCCGCCGCAGCGACGGGCTGTGGGATCTCGGCCCTCGCGCGTCGTTCGCATCCGCTCTTCCCCTTTCGTCGACGTGGCGAGGCAAGGACGCGCGCGCCGTCGACTGGACCGCGCGCATCCTCGCCCTCGCGTCTCGCTGGATGAGCGATCCGTCGCGCGTCTAGAGCAGCCAACCTCATCGGCGCGGCACGCCCGTTTGCTCTTGACGTTGGAGCAGATGGTTGTAGAATGACTGACCGGTCAGTCAGTGGCAACTGGGGAGGGCCCGTGGACGACAGCAAGAAGGATCAGATCCGCAAGGCAGCGCTCGCCGTGTTCGCACGGCGCGGCTTCCATGAAACGACGGTGGCCGAGATCGCGCGGGAGGCAGGGATCGCCAAGGGGACGATCTACCTCTACTACGCAAGCAA
>JAQTNX010000021.1 GCA_028713635.1 Candidatus Bipolaricaulis sp. | reverse complement strand
TGCCTTCCGCCGCAGGTACTTCCGCAAGCGCTTCCAGCTACAGGCATCGCTCGACGGGTTCCTTCAGTTCTACAACTTCGAGCGCCCGCACCAGGGTTACCGCACCAAAGGACGCACCCCAGCCGAAGTCTTCTGGGGTGCAATCAGTCACGAAGTCCGTCAGGAGGTGTGAATGTGTCAACCCTCTTCCGAAACTGGACAAACTAGTCCCGCCCCGACTCCTCGAACCGCCGTTGCACAAGGCGGACACGTACGTCGCCCCGGTGCCCGGCGACTGACTCACGTCACGCTCCGCAGGGGACCAGCGCACCCCGTAGGCACGGAGTGAGACAACCATGACCGCCGCGCCCAGCGCCGCAGCAAGTGCGACAGCCCTCGTCGGGTCGAGGTGGCTCTGCGCAGCCAGGGTCATTCCCCCGGTCGATCGCAACGGTGTAGCCAATGGTGATCAAGCGGGCTCCCTGGGGCAGTCCGGCAAAGCCTTCCAGATCCATCCCGCAGGCGTAGGTGACGTCAACGCCAGGGATCCCGGACAACGCGGTGGAGCCGCCGAACGTGAGGTGAGAGACAACCGCGGCCACGGCCTGCGTGACTTGCGATGGGATGGAGAATGCGAGCGCGTAGTCGAGCGTCCACCCCGCCACAGAACTCGTCACGCGGGGCACCCTCACTGTCGACGCCGGATACGTGCCCGCGCCTCAATCGCCGGGAAGCCGAACGCGTCGTCCCCCGGCACGTCGAGCGGGATCGACGCCACAGTGCGCCCGGCCCCTCGATGGTCCCTGTGAGCGGCGTGCCGGACCCACCCGTCCACGCCGCGGTCGGCTGGGTCTCCGCCTCGGTCCGCTGACCGCCAAGATAGACGCAGAACCTCTGGTTTCGCGACGAGACGACGAACCTCATGCCGCGAAAGAGAGACGCTACCCAGGTGAAGGTCGACGCGCACCCGCCGACCACGTCCTCGGCGCCCATGCACTCGCCCGCGCCGAGCACTCAGTGCGCGGGGATTGGAGATCGTGGGTTCGTGGTCCGTGGGTAGGTGAACCGCATGTAGCCATCCTTGGGGTTGTACGTCACCGATGCCGGGGTGATCGTCGTACTGGCAGCGTTGCCGCCCTCACGCCAGGGGCGAGCGCTGGGACCTCGAGGGTTGCTCCAAGGCCGGTAATCCACGAGTGCTCTCCCCGGGGGTCGCACGGAGCCAAGGCGCAACGCGCTTCGCCACGCTCCCCACGTAGCGCGCTCTCCCACCCACGATCAGAGTTGCACCCTCGCCCCAGAAGCTCAGCCCCTCGTGTCGGGCGGCGTCTCGAACAGGTGACGGAACAAGTACTGCTGGAGCTCAGCCAGGCGCTCAAGCGCGGACGCAATCCGGATCCGGTGCTCGATGGGAAACGCCACCGGACGCTTGCTTCGGATGAGTTCGGCCCGGATCGTGGGTGCAGGGTCGTTGGCTCGCTGCTCGGCGTCCAGAGACACGTAGCTCAGCGCCTCCCGAGCCTTGAAGATCTCGACGATCCCGTCCTCGGAGATGTTCACGGCGTCGGCCAGCTCGGCAAGGGTCGGCAGTCGTCCCGTCTCGCGCAGGAGCCGCGCCTCGGCGGCCTCGATCTGCCGGTTGAGGTCGTCCATCCAGGGAGACACGCGAAGCGGCCGCTCGCGGTCGCGGATGTGCTGCCGTATCTCGCCGCGGATGAGGTTCCCGGCGTATTCGCGGAACGGCCGCCCCCGGGCGAGTTCGAAGTTGCAGACTGCATTCAGAAGACCTAGGTACCCCGGCCGGAAGAGCTCGTCCACCTCATACCCGCTGTGAGCGAACGACTCCTCGATGACCTCCTGAATCCACGGAGTCGCTCGACGGAGTGCTTCCTCCCGCGCGTCTCCGTTAGTCTTTCCACGCTCCAGGAGCTCTGCCAAGTCGTCTGAGTCCTGTCCCGCCGCGCTTCGCCGCTGGTTGGTCGTCATGGTCAGATCACGACGTGGAAGCCGAACGTCACGAGCTGGATCCCCGTGACGTCGAACTCGGTGTGCGTGAACAGCACGACGCCCGAGAAGGTGACCCCCGCGCAGACCCGCTGCTCCGCGAACCCGCTCGCGTCGAACGTCGTCAGGCTGGCGAACGTCACCGGTCCGATCGCGGCCTCGATGCCGATCAGCTCCCGGCTGAAGAGGAACGCGTCGTCGAAGTCCGTCGAACTTGTGACGAGCACCCCGCACACCTCGAACGACACGCCGAAGCGCTGTCCGTCAAAGGCGATCGGAATCAGCGTCGGCACCACGGGGGCGGCGAACATTGTGTGCGACGTGAACCGTACGGTCTCGATCTCGAGGTCGAGGATGAATCCCGCTCCGACGATGCCGAACGTCCCATCGAGGGCCATGCTCGTCAGGAAGCGGAGCGTGGGATCGTCGAACCGATACCCGAGCTCGAACAGCATACTCGAGAGCCCGTAGGCGTCGAACCACGTCGTGCCGCTCGCCATCATCCCGAGGTAGTCCGCCTCGAGCCGCACCAGTTCTTCTTCGAAGTAGAAGCCGTCGACAATCGTCACATCCAAGTCTGCGGTCTCCTCGCACAGGGCGTCGAGGTGCTCGAACACGCAGAGCAGCTCGTGCGAGAACGGAGCCAGGACCCCGTCGAGAAGGTTCACGAGGCCCGTGGCGCCAAACCCCGTCAGGCTTGTGATCGAGAACCCGCACGCGAGGCTGCTCGCCAACCGGAAGACGGTCCCCATGCTGTATGACGGGGTCTGAGGTCCGCCGATGTCGGCAAAGATCCATTGCATGCCAATCTCGATTCCGACGATCGAGAGATCGAACGACAGGTCGTTCCAGGCGAAGTACGGCTCGAAGCGGATCTCTTCCCCGATGCGCACGGCGCCGAGATCGGCGCCGATCGTCATGCACTCCGAGGAGAACCCCGCCAGACTGAACTCGGTCTCCGACGCCAGGCTGACTCCGCTGATCGCGAACGCGAGGGTGAGGCCCGACGTAATGTCGTAGGACGCCGGGGGCACCGGAGCGTACGTGACCTCCAGCCCGATGTCCGCGGAGAAGCCGAGGTCCCCCGCCGCCGCGGCCCCGCTCGCGGCGAGGAGTAGGGCGATCAGTGCAGCCCACTGCGCGCACATCCGATGCATGAGTGTCCTCCTCCCAAGACAGACCGTCCTGGCTCACTCCCCAAGCGTAGGAAGCGGCAGGCCGGTCCGGGCGGAAATGGGACAGAGACTGGGCGTGGATTCGTCACCGCACGCGGGGACACCTGTACCGTGCGCCCCGCGGCGGAGACCGGCGTCCGACGGGACTACGCTACGGCTTGCGGATCTCCATCTTGGAGAACACCAGGCCGGTCAGGAGCTTCGGGTAGAAGTCGGTCGACTTCTGCGGCATCTTCTCGCCGTGGTCGGCGACGCGCACGACCTCGTCCGCCGAGGTTGCGTTGAGAAGGAAGAACATCTGTTCCGTACCCGATTCCACACCCTTCTTCCCCTTCTCGAGCGTGACGGAGTAGTTGATGTTCGTCTGATCCTCGAGTGCCTTCGCATCGATGCCGAGCAGCGGCTCGAGGATCGCCGCGTGGAGGATCGAGACGTCAAGCCTGCGGTAGTCGTTCGACCACGCGCCGCCGATCAGTTCGTCCATGACGCGCTCGTCGCGCAACTGCAGAGTGGCCGCCACGCCCCGCGCGTAGAAGCCGAAGGTATGCCTTCCACTCCCGGCGCGGACCGCCTTCTCCATGTCCTCGAAGCTTGCAGAGCGAGCCACGGCGAACCGCTCGGTCGCCTTCGCCAGAAACACCTCCGGCTCAAACCCCGGAATCCCGTGCACCATGCGATGGATGGGACGGATCGACATCCCGGGCTCGGCGACGTTGAACAGCGTCATCAAGCGGGTGTCGAACGACTCCGGCGCGGCGGGGGTCCACCCCCGCTCGCGGCACTCGCGCATGTAGTTCACGGAGGTTTCGTACCGGTGGTGGCCGTCCGCGATGTAGAGGTCCTTGTCTCGCAGCGCCGTCTCTACCGCGGCGATCGTCTTCGGGTCGGAGATGCGCCAGACGCGGTGCTGGTTGCGGTCGGCGTCCTCCGCCGTCATGTCGGGCGTCCGATCAGCGATGGCCGCGGCCAGTGCACGATCTGCGGCCCGCTTGGCGTCGTTGTAGAGCATGAACACGTGCTCGAAGTTCGCCTCCGAGGCGCGCATGAGCTTCAGTCGATCTTCCTTCGGACCTTTCAGGGTCTTCTCGTGGGCGTGAACCTTCTCCGGCTCGAGCTTTGCCAGGCCCATGACGCCCTTGCGGACCAACCGCTCGCCAGCGAAGGTGTACTCCTGATGGTAGACGTAGAGGGACGGCTCGGGATCGCGAACAAGGACGCCGGAGGCGAGCCACTCCTGAAACGTGCGAGCCGCACGCGTGTAGACGTTGTTCCGCTCGTCGTCGCCCGGTTCCGCCCGCCCTTTGATGATCCGAACCATGTTCAGGGGGCTCCGTGCGTAGAGCGCCGTCTGGACGTCCTCCGGCACGCGGTCGTACGGCGGCGTGACGACGTCGGTCAGGGAGCCGATCTTCTTCGGGTCGTACCGGACGCCGCGGAATGCTCTGATCTCGGCCATCGCCTCTCCTTACCGGGTTCGAGCGAACTCAATCACGATCCTCGCCGCCTCATCGCCGACGCGCGCTTGCGCCTCCTCCGTGGCCGCTCCGATGTGCGGGGTCAGCGAAATGCCCTCCAGTGCGAAGAGTGGGTGATCGGCCGCGGGCGGCTCGGCGGCGAACACGTCGAGCGCCGCCCCGGCAACCTTCCCCGTTCGCAGCGCCTCGACGAGCGCAGCTTCGTCGACCACGCCGCCGCGGGCGCAGTTCACGATCCTGGCGCCGTCCTTCATCCTCTGAATCTCCTTCGCCCCGATCACCGCGCCGACGCTCGGATCGAACGGCACGTGGAGGGAGATGAAGTCGGACGCCGCGAGGAGCTCGTCCAGCGGCACCATCCGCGCAATCTTCGGAATGGGGCTCGTCTTGAGGTACGCGTCGCAGCAGACGACCCTCATCCCTAGGGCGTTCGCCTTCGCCGCGAGAGCCTGCCCGATTCGACCGATTCCGACGATGCCGAGGGTCTTTCCCTCGATCTCCACTCCCGAGAGCTGCTTCTTCTCCCACTTTCCAGCCTTCATCGACGCGGTCGCCCGCCCGATGTGACGCGCGAGGGACAGGATGTGGCCAAGCGCAAGCTCCGCAACGGAGTTCGAGCTCGCGGCCGGGGTGTTCCGAACGGCAATCCCCTTCGTCGCTGCGTACTCGGCGTCAACGTTGTCCAAGCCAACGCCGGCGCGCACGATCAGCTTCAGGTTCTTCGCGGCGTCGATGATCGGAGCCCGCACCTTTGTCGCACTCCGCACCACAATCGCGTCGTAGGCCGCGATCTCGGCCTTCAGCTGGTCGGGAGAGAGATCGGTCTTCTCATCGACCGTGAGTCCAGCTCGACGCATCGCCTCTACGGCCGATGCATCGAGCGGATCGGACGCCAAGACTCTGAATGCCATGTGCACCTCCTCCTCCTAGAACCCGAGGATGTCGTCAAGCGCCCGAAGGAGCCCCTGGATCTCGTCAACCTGGAGATCGCCCATGTGGGCGATGCGGAACGTCTTTCCCTTCAGGTCACCGTAGCCGTTCTCGATCCGCGCGTTGTACCCGCTCGCCAGCGTCTTCACCATCGCCGACGCATCGATACTCTGGGTGTTCTTCACGCAGGTCAGGGTCTGCGACCAGTACCCCTCCTCGGGGTAGATGTCGAAGTGCTTCTTGGCCCATGCCTGGACGATGCCCGCCATCGTCGCGTGACGCTCGAAGCGCTTGTCCATCCCCTCAGCGAGCATGTCGGTGAGCTGGGCGTTCAGCGCGAACAGGTGAGGGATCGCCGGCGTGGCCGGGGTCTGGTTCTTCTGATGGAATTTGTACATGTCCGGCAAGTTGAAGTAGTAGCTCCGCGGAGGCACGGTCTTCGCGCGCTCGAGCGCACGCTCGCTCACCGCGGCCACGGCGAGGCCGGGAGGAAGCGCAAACGCCTTCTGGACGCCAGCCAGCACGTAGTCGATGCCCCACGCGTCGGTGTCGATCTTCGCGCCCGCCATGCCGCTGACGGCGTCCACGAGGAGGAAGACATCGCGATGCTGTCGCACGACCTCGGCGATCGCCTCAAGCGGGTTCATCGTCCCCGTCGACGTCTCGTTGAAGACAAGGGTGACAGCGTCGTACTTCCCCGTCGCGAGCTGCTCGTCGACCATCGAGGGCTTGATCGCCTTGTCCCATGGGATTGCGAACTCGTCGCACGGAATCCCATTGCCCTTCGTGATCTCATGCCACCGGTGCGAGAACGCCCCGTTCACAAGGTTCAGGCAGCGTCTCGCGACCAGGTTCGTGACTCCGGCCTCCATCGCCCCTGTGGACGAAGACGTGAACAGCAGCACAGGGTTCCTCGTGTAGAGAACCTGCTGAAGCTTCGGCTGGATCGCCGCGTACAGCTCGGAGAACTCCGGCGATCGATGGTGGATCTGAGGTGTCGCCAGTTCCTTGAGGATCTCCGGACGCACCTGGGTCGGTCCCGGGGTAAACAGACGCTTGAATCTCATCGCCTCATCGCCTCCCTGCTACGTCATTGGACGGCGCTGCGAGGATACCCTTGTCCTCTGTCACCCGCAAGAACGTGAGATCCTACCCGCTCCAAGTCCCCACACCTTGGCGTTGCCGCCGGTCGCGACTAGAATCAATGTGAGAACCCTAAGGAGGGAAAGATGAGTCCCATCGTGATCGGCATCCTGGCCGCCGTCGTGGTCATCGTGTTGTGGGCCATTGGAGTCTACAACCGCCTCGTGCGCCTTCGAGTGCAGGGCGAGGAGTCCTGGCGCGACATCGACACGCAGCTGAAGCGACGGTGGGATCTCATCCCGAACCTCGTCGAGACCGTCAAAGGGTACGCCACCCACGAACGAGAGGTCTTCACGAAGGTCACCGAGGCCCGCGCCCACGCGCAGGCGGCGACGGGACCGAAGGAGCTGGCCGCTGCAGAGACTCAGCTCCGAAACGCGATGGTCAACCTCTTCGCGGTCGCCGAGGCGTACCCGCAGCTCAAGGCGAACGAGAACTTCCTCCAGCTGCAGGGATCGCTCGAAGAGGTCGAGGACGCCGTCCAAAAGTCGCGCCGGTACTACAACGCCGTCGTTCGCGACTACAACACGGCGCTCCAGGTCTTTCCGGGCAGCCTCGTCGCGAGCCTGTTCGGGTTCAAGGCAAGGGAGTTCTACATGCTCGAGGATGCAGAGCAGCGCGAGGCGCCGAAGGTCAAGTTCTAATGCGCTGTCTCGTCGCTTCGCTGTGCTTCGTCGTCGCCGTCGGCGTCTGCGCCGGGGCGACCCTCTACATCGAGAGCTTCGATGCCGCGGTCAACCTCACGTCGACGGGCTCCCTCGACGTGGTCGAGACCCTGACGGTGGTCTTCGTCACTCCCCACCACGGGATCGAGCGGTACATCACCATCTCGGACAAGACCCGCCTCGGCAGGCGCGTGACGATCGACCTCCGCCTCGGCGAGGTCAGCCTGGATGGTGCGCCCGTGCCGGTCGAGAAGCACCGTTCCGGTGCGCGGCAGTACGTCCGAATCGGAGATCCGGATCGGACCATCACTGGGACCCACGTCTACCGGATCGCCTACACCGCCGGCCGTGCGCTCCTCTTCCACGACGACTACCTCCAGCTCTACTGGAACATCACCGGCAATGACTGGGAGATCCCCATCCGACGAGCGACCGCGGTGTTCGCGTTGCCTCCCGGGACGCCTTCCGAGAACGTCAGCACGACGAGCTACGTAGGGCCGACGGGAAGCACGGCGCTCGGGCAGCCTGCCACGGTCGACGCCGCGGGCCGATTCGTTTTCGCGGCCGGAACCCTCAACCCGGGCTCCGGACTCACGATCGACATCTCGATTCCCCGGGCCGTCCTTCCCATCTCGCCGCCGTCGTTCGCCGAGAAGCTCGGGCGCTTCCTGTGGGACAACAAGCTCGCCGCTCTACCGATCCTGACGTTGGCGTTCATGATCGTCCTCTGGTACCGCATCGGGAAGGATCCCCGAAAGGGCGTCATCGCTCCGGCGTTCGAGCCCCCCTCCGACCTCGGGCCCGGGGCGGCCGGTGTGCTCGTCGACGACCGAATGGACCTGCGCGACGTCTCGGCGATGGTGATCGGACTTGCCGTCGGCGGCTACCTCTCGATCCGCGAGGACTCGCCCGAGACCGAGTCGCTCGCCGACAAGGCCCGCGCGTGGGTTGGCGGCTCGGCGACGAAGTACACGTTCGTCCGCGGACGACGCTCGCCCGATGGCCTGTCCCCGGCGGAGCACGCTCTGTACGACGCGATCTTCCCGGACGCGGAGGCAAAAGAGACGTCGCTCGACTCGCTCGAGAACCGGTTCTACAAGCACCTGCCGACCATCCGCATGCGCCTGTTCGACGAGCTGATCGGGAAACAGCTCTATGCTCGGAACCCGGAGCGCGTGCGGGCGTCGTACGTCGGATGGGGGGGCGCCCTCGTCGCGGCGGGCGTCGGTCTGGGCGTCGTGTTCGCGTCCGTCTACGCGGGAGTCGCCCTGGCCGTTTCGGGTCTCGTCGTTCTCGCCTTCTCGCCGGTCATGCCGCGCAAGACGGCCAAGGGCACCGAGGCCCTCGTCGAGGTCCTCGGTCTCTCCGAGTACATCCACCGCGCCGAGGTCGACCGCATCGAGTTCACCGACGCGCCGGCGAAGAGCCCCGAGCGGTTCGAGAAACTCCTCCCGTACGCCGTCGCCCTCGGGCTCACGTCGATCTGGATCCGCCAGTTCGAGGGGCTCCTCCGCGAGCCGCCGCAGTGGTACTCGGGCGCGCCGACGTTCAACAGCCACCTGTTCGGCCTGTCGCTCGGCCGCCTGGCGTCTGGGATGCAGAGCACGTTCGTCTCGATGCCGCGGACGGCGCCGACGACCGGCCGCTCGGCGTGGGGCGGTCGCTCGACGTTTGGCGGGGGATTCTCCGGCGGCGGCTTCGGCGGAGGCGGCGGACGCGGCTGGTAGTCCCCCCCGCATTCACACAACGTTCACACCCGCCCTGTACGATGCCGCTACGAAAGGGGGACGGGCTCACCTCATGAAACTGCAATCACTTGGTCTCATCTTGGTATTCGCCGTGCTCGCGCTGTCCGCCGGGACCGCCGCCGGCTACGAGTTGCCGCCCGGTGTGGTCTCGTGGAACTCAGGCCGTCCGCTGACCTGGAACGACTTTCGGGGACCTGCGCCCGTCAACGTCGCCAGCTTGACGGACGCCGCCGCGATCCACATGACGATCTCCTGGCCGTATCAGTACAACGTCCAATGCGGGACGTCCCCGGAGTTGGTCACGGCGACCTCCATCGCCGTGTTCAACTTCATGGACCCCTCTCGCTCCTGGGCGTACGCCCCCCGCATGACGGCGGAGACGCTGAGACACGAGCAGACCCACTTCAACCTCAACGAGGTCTACCGTCGCAAGCTTGAGAACGCCCTGTGCGGTCTCTTGCCGATCCCGCAGACCACGAAGGACGCTCTGCGCCAGCTTCTGCACCGCACGGCGGACCCGATCCTCGACCGAATGCTGGCCGTTCAGAGCCAGTACGATCGTGAGACGGATCACGGCAACAGCGCCGTCGCTCAGGCGGAGTGGGACCGCAAGGTTCTCTCGTGGCTGACCACTCCGTCGCTGGCCCCGTAGGCAGGCAGCGTCCGCGCCAAGGGATCCCGACGCTGCCTCAAGCCCCGGAGCCCGACCGGAACAGGTGGCTCCGCCTGGCGTGCCATGAGCTCGCCGCTCTGCCGCCGGCCTCGCCGTCTGCTGCATCGATCCCGTCCGCTTCCAGCAGACGCCATCCAAGTCCCGCCGCCACGGCCTGCCCGAACGCCACACCGCCGTCTCCGCACGGCGCCCACTCGTTCGTCACGAAGGCGAGTCCTGCCGCTTCCATCGCTGCACGGACCTCGGAGGCGATCGCGTCGTTCACGGCGACTCCCCCCGACAGACAGACGGTGCCGATTCGGCGCTCCTCGGCAACGGCAATCGCCGCCGCGGCCGCGCCCCGAGCGAGGGCGCTCTGGGCCGCCGCCGCAATCCGCTCGGCCGGTTCGACGGAGGATGCTTCCACAAGCGCACAGAAGGCCGGAACGAGATCGATCACCCACCCGGACCCCGCCCGGCGGACCGGCACGTCCACGGCCAGCGCCGTCCCGCGGGCTGCAAGCGCCTCAAGCCTCATCGCCGGCTCTCCTTCGTACGTCCGCTGCCGGCAGACGCCGAGCCAGGCCGCGATTCCGTCGAGGAACCGGCCCGCACTCGTCGTCTGCGGCGTGTTCACCCCGCTCTCCCATTGTCGCACGACCAGCGCGGCGGCCTCGGGCGACAGACCGCGCTTGCGGAGCGCGCCTTCGATCTCCGCGAGAGGAACGCCACCCTCCGCGAGGTAGGCGGCGGCCACCCGCAGAGGGAACCGCGTCGCGAGATCCCCACCCGGAAGGCGTATGGGACGGAGGGACGCCGCCCGTTCGACGGTCCCGCCGCGTGATACGAGGATCTCGCCTCCCCACGCCGAGCCGTCGGCACCGTATCCGTAGCCGTCGAGGACGACGCCGACGGCCTCCTCCAGGTGGTGCTCGGCCATCGCCGCCGCGACGTGGGCCACGTGGTGCTGAACGCGCACAGCCTTCCCACCCGATGCAAGCGCCATCCTCTCGGCAAGAGACGTCGTGAGGAATCGGGGGTGCGCGTCGCACACGACGACTCGTGGAGTCGCCACGCCGAGCAGCCGCCGCAGGTGCTCGACGGCCTCCTCGAGGTAGGCGTACGTCTCGAGGTTGTCGACCGATCCGATGTGCTGCGACATCGTCAGCCCGCCCGCGTCGTACAGAGCGAACGTGAGCCCCGTCTCGGGCCCGAGAGCGAGGATCGGCTCTCTGCCAAGGTCGACAGGAAACCGCGCCGGCGTGTACCCGCGCGACCGTCGAAGGAAGACGGTCCTTCCCCCTGCCCGGCGCACCACCGAGTCGTCACATCGGGCGACGATCCGGCGGTCGTGGGTCAGCCTGTGGTCGGCGATCCCGACCGACTTGCGGGCGATCTCCTCGTCCTCGATCCACATCGGGCGACCCGGACGATTCGCGCTCGTCATCACGAGCGGTCCGCGGAGACGCTCGAAGAGAAGCGCGTGAAGCGCCGTGTAGGGGAGCATGGCTCCGACCGTGTGGAGCCCGGGCGCGACCGCCGCGGGAAGTGCCCCGTCCCGCTGCCGCACGGCGACGATCGGCCGTTCCGGTCGCCGCAAGAGCTCCCACTCCCTCTCGTCAGGAACGGCGAACGAAGGCACCATCGCTTCGCTCGCCATGACGGCGAACGGTTGGCCTCCGCGACCGAGCCGTCGCCGCAGCAGCTCCACGGCGGCGCCTTCCGTCGCATCGCAGGCGAGGTGGGTTCCTCCGATTCCCTTGATGGCCAGGATCTTCCCGTTCGCGAGGGCCATCGTCGCGCGACGGATTGGCTCGTCTCCCGAGCCGTCGAACAGAAGGCGCGGCCCGCAGACCGGGCAGGCCGTCGACTCCGCGTGGTACCGCCGGTTCGCGGGGTCGAGGTACTCGGCCTCGCAGGCAGGGCACAGAGGATAGTCCCGCATCGCGGTGCGCGGGCGATCGTAGGGAAGTTCCTCGATGATCGTGAATCGAGGCCCGCAATCGGTACAGCTCGTCGCCCAGTAGCCGCTGTACCGCGTCGAACCTCGGACCTCGCCGAGGCACGCCGGGCAGATCGCCGTGTCCGGCGGGATCGTGCCGCTTGCTCTCCCTTCACCCTGCGAAGGCGAGATCGTGAAACGGCTCTCTCCAACTGGAACGACCTCTTCCACCGAGACGCCGTCCACCGACGCGAGCGGAGGCGCGTCACGCCGGAGCGCAACGACGAAGGCGTCGATCGCCGACACTCCGCCTTCCACGAGGATCTCGACGCCCGAGTCGCCGCGGTTGCACACGGTCCCACCGAGTCCGAGAGCCACGGCGGTGCGGTACACAAACGGGCGGAAGCCGACGCCCTGGACGACCCCACGGACAAGGATCCGACGTCGTGCGATCATCGCCTCACCCGTCGGCCGGCGAATCGTCGGACAGCGTGACGTGATCGACGTAGAGCTCGCGTCCGGCGTCGACGCGGACCTCCGAGCCGCACCGGGGGCAGGACAGAACGGGAATCGAGAAGTGATCGCCCTCCTCGACGAGACGCCCCGTGGACCCTCGATAGCCGCACGCGGCACACGACACGACCGTCGCCACGGTCTCGACGACGAGCTCCGCACCCTCGAGGCGTGTTCCGCGGGCCAGGATCTCGAAGGCACTCACGAGAGCATGGTCGGACAGGATTCGGAGCTCCCCTTTCCGAACAACGACCGCCCGCACCCGCCCGGGGTGCTCGCAGAGCCTCGGCACGAGCGCGCCGATCAGCTCGTCTACCACTGTGTATTCGTGCATCCAAGTCCCAGGGCGTTGAGCAGCTCGTCGAGACCTTCCCCTCGCCGTAACGAGGTCAGGAACAGCTTGCCGTGAGGGTTCACCGCCGAGTAGTCGCCGACGATCCGCTTGGGGTCGACGCCGACGGCCGCGGCCAGGTCGACTTTGTTGACGACGACGAAGTCCGTCTGGGCGAAGATCTTCGGGTGCTTCCGCACCATGTCATCGCCTTCCGTGACCGAGATCACGACCACTTCGGCGTCCGCGCCGAGCGGGAAGTCGGCGGGGCAGATCAGGTTTCCGACGTTCTCGATGAAGAGCACGTCGACGTCCTCGAGCGGGAGCTCGTCCAGCGCGTGATCCACCCTGTGTGCGTCCAGGTGACAGTCGTCCTGCGTGTTGACGTTGACGGACTTCGCTCCACGCGCGATGAATCGGCGGTGGTCGTCGTCTCCGGCGGAGTCCGCGGCGATCGCCGCCACGCGGAGTCCGCGGCCCTGAAGCCGGTCGATCGCCTGCTCGACGAGCGTCGTCTTGCCGCTGCCGATGGCCCCCAGCACGCTGATTGCCCGGACATGCTTCTCCCGGAGCCTCCGGTAGTTGGCCTCGGCCAGCTCGAGCTGACGTGCCAGGATGTCCTCTCCCGTAAAACGAACGTCGTGCATGCGCACCCCTCTCTGCGCACGAATGATAGGGCGATGGAGACGCTCCCGCAAACCGCTCCAGGCGCGGCACAGTCGACTTTCCCAGCGTTCCCTCGTATGATCGATCTTCGACACGGAAGGCCTCTTCGCGGGTAGGTTCGCTATCGACGATCGGCCCGGCCAATCGATCCGGCCTTCGCTGGGAAGGAGAAACGAATGAAGAAGACGCTCTTGGCTCTTTCGATCGCCGCCACGCTGGGCGTTGCGGCTTCGGCGGCTCCCACGCTGTTCGCGGATGCCGTGGACTACAACTTCGGGAACGTCGTCGAGGGGACGATCGTCGTTCACACGTTTGTCCTCTCGAATCTCGGGACGCAGCCGATCCAGATCTCGAAGGTCCGCGCAAGCTGCGGCTGCACGGCAACCGCCCTCTCCGACTACTCGCTCGCCGCAGGCGAGTCCGTGCAGCTTGAGGCGCGTGTGGACACGAGCGGGTTCAGCGGCGACGTCGTCAAGTCGATCTACGTCGACTACGCCGCGGGCTCCTCGGAGTCCACAACGCTCGCGCTGCATGTGGCAGGGACTGTGCTCCGGGCTCAGGCGTACAACATCACGGTCGGGGACCTGAACTACCTCTTCTACATTCTGATCGATCTTCGCGAGCCCGACGCCTACGAGGCCGGGCACCTCATGGGGGCGCTCAACATCCCGTACGCCGAGTTCTCCGCGTGGGTCGAGCGCCTCCCCAAGGGAGTCATCATCGTCCTCTACGACCAGGACGGCGTCCAGAGCGACCAAGCGGTTCAGGAGCTCCTGACGGCCGGGTTCAACGATGCCCGCAGCCTTCTGGGTGGGCTCAACGCGTGGGCGATTGCCTACAAGGATCAGTTCATCCTGAGGCCGTAGCGCGTGGGGTCGCTACGGGCCCGATCGTGCTGAGCGGCAACAGGGGTCCGCTAGGGTTCCTGCTCCGCCCCGTCGGCGCAGGAAAACGGGAGGGGATGCCATGAGCGGTCATTTCGCGGCGCTCTCGCTTCTCGTGCTGTCTTTCTGCGCCGTCGCGGGCGTCTGCGGCTCGGCCGAGGACTTGCCCGTCGTCGTCGCGTTCTACGAAGAAGGGTGCCCCGATTGCGCCCGGATCGACGAGGTTCTCGTCGCCCTTGCCTCGGACCTGCCAGCGTCCGCCGTGCGCCGGTACGAGATTTCGGAGCCCGGCTCCATGAGAATCCTGCGCCGGCTCATGGCGGCGTACGAGCTCGCCGAGAAGACGGCCACGGTTCCCATCGTGTTCGTCGGAGACACCGTCGTCGTCGGAGGCGATCGCTCTCAAGAACTCCGGTTGATGGATGCGATCAGCCGCTGCGCCCGGTCCGAGTGTCCGTCTCCCCTCGCTCGGATCGACCTCTCGGCCTTCCCCTGGCGAGAGGTCGCTCGCCTCGCTCTCCTCGTAGGACTTGTCGTCCTCTTCGCCCTCCTGCAGTTCTCCTAGATCCGAGGACCCGCTCGCCGAGGAACGGTATACTACTGACGGAGGCACCTTGAGCGACGGAGAGCGCAGGGAGCGCCGAACGCGGTCGATCCCTCTTGGCCGGCTGGAGAACGAAGAACTCATCGACCTTCTTCGCAAGGCCGGCGATACCCCTCGTACGCACGTCGACGTCTCGCTGCTGCGTGAGGAGATTGTCACGCGGAACATCGGGCTGGTGAAGTCGATCGCCGCCAAGTTTCTGACGTCCGGCGAGCCTCTCGACGACCTGGTCCAGGCCGGCTACATCGGTCTGCTCAACGCCGTGGCCAACTTCGATCTCGCGCGCAATACGCGGTTCTCGACGTACGCGACCTACCTCATCCAGGGAGAGATCCGCCACTTCATTCGGGACAAGCACACGCCGATTCGCGTTCCTCAGTGGGTTCAGACGATGAACCGGCGAATCAAGGAGGCCGAGGAGTCCCTGTTCAAGGAACTCGGCCAAGCCCCGACGCTGGCGGAACTGGCGGCGTCTCTCGAGTTGACCCCCGACCAGCTGGCGGCGCTGCTCCGGGGCCGGGAGTCCATGACCTACGTGTCGATCGACCGAGAACGCCGCTCGAGCGACCCGAACCCTTCGCCTCCCTCGCTGGACGAGGTCCTTCCGCTGTCCGGGGCGGAGATGCCGCTCGACATCCGCCTCCGCATCGTGGTCGCCATCGAGCAGCTTGCAGAGATCCAACAGCAGATTCTCCAGGGGCTCTTCTACCGAGGCAAGAGCCAGTTCGAGGTCGGGGAGGAACTGGGGATCTCACAACGCCAGGTGTCGCGCATCAGGGAGCGTGCCCTCTCCGATCTCCGCGACACGCTTCGTCGGCCCGCTCGGCCCGGCGAGTGAGGCAACTGGGCACGAGCGCAACGTGGAATAATCAAGCGGTATGGAGGATCAGGGAGTGAATCGAACGGAGGAACAGGCAGACCTCTTGGTCTTGATTGGACACGCGATTGATGGCCTTCGGCAGTCCATCGACTACCTTGACACGGCCCATCGCGCCGGCGGTCTCCTCCACTTGGGGCAGGTCATTCGCGAAATCGACGGCTACATCGAGCACATCGACGATGACCCTCTCCTTCGACTTGCACCGATCGCGCCGTCGCACATCCGCTCGGGACTGCTCAAGGTGCGCGAGGACCTCGCCGTGGTGATTCGGGACCTTGACTGCCCCACGGAGTAGCTCTCAACCACCGGCCAAGCGCGCCGTCGTCACCGGCGGGACGAGGAAGATCGGCCTCGCGATCGCGGAGGCGCTGGGCGACCTCGGGTACCGCCTCGTCCTCGTCTATCGAGCCGACGCGGAGCAAGCCGCGAGCGCCGTGGGCCGGCTCGCAGCGCTCGGGATGACGGTCCGCGCCTCGCGCGCCGACGTCACAGCCGAGGAAGACGTTCGCCGGCTGTTCGGCAACGTGAGGGATACCGAGGGGCGCGTCGATCTCCTGGTGAACAACGTCGGGGACTTCCTGTTCAAGCCCCTCCTTGACACGACCTTGGTCGAATGGGAAGGCGTCCTCCGGAGCAACCTGACGAGCGCGTTCCTCTGCACGAAGGCGTCGCTGCCCATGTTGAGGGAGCGCGGCGGACAGATCATCTCGATTGCTTCGATGCATGCAGACACCCTACGGGCGGTTCCAAACACACTGCCGTACGCCGTGGCGAAGACCGGGCTCGTGCTCCTGACGAAGTCGCTCGCAAAGTCGGAGGGGCCATACGGAATCCGGGTCAACGCCGTGTGCCCTGGGTACGTCGTGCCGAGCGTTGCTCCGCACGTCGACCCGTCCGCGATTCCCTGCGGAAGGCCCGCCGATCCGGCTGAGATCGCACACGTCGTGCGCTTCCTCGCCTCGGAGGACGCGTCCTACGTGACGGGCGCGATCATCAACGTGCACGGGGGTGCGCTGCTGTAGCTCGCTATCCTCCGACCGCCGCCTCGTACCCGCCGTTGGAGCGCTCGACCTTGATCGTCGTCGTCTGTTGATCCGAGATGACCACCTGTTCGAGCACAATCTCCGGCGATGTGTTGATGACGACGCGGTACGTCCCCGCAGGCAACTTCGGACCCTGGTCTCCGAGGGTTCCGGAGTAGACGGCGTTTCCAGCCGCGTCGTACACGGTGTACGTGAAGGCCGCGGCCACACTGAGGGCGGCCCGCAGCTCGGCGCTGTTGTTCGCGTCGAAGTACAGGCCGTTCGTCGTCTTGGCGATCTCCATCAGCTGTTCACGCGCCCTGTTGTCCTGCCCGAGAGAGAACCCGACGACATCGATCCGGAGGTCGTAGCCGGCTGCGATGAGCTGCCGCGCCGCCTCCACCGGATTGCCGCCGCAGGTCTCCATCCCGTCGCTGACCAGGAGGATCAACTTCCTGCCGGGAGCCTCGGCAAAGTCGTCCTTGGCGAGATCGAGCGCGTACGCCAGCGGGGTCGCCCCGTTCGGGCTCATGGCGCGCACTTGGGCCGCGAACCAGTCGTGGTCCGGCTCAGAAACGATCTCCGAGATGACCTCGCTGTGCTCGCAGCCGCCGAACGAGCGCATCCCGACGGACATCGCGGGCGATAGCGTACCGAGCAGGTCGATGATCACCGTCTTCGCGACGTCGATCTTGACCTGTCCCTCGATGAACTCCCCCATGCTGGACGACGTGTCAAGCATGATCAAGAGGCTGTCCGGGGACCGATTCAGGGAGAGCGAGAGCTCGCCGGCCGGCTGCAGCTCCAGGCTGCCGAATTCCTCACCGACGACGATCTCCTCGGCGGGTCCCATCGCTCCGATGGCGTCGATGCTCGGGCCAGCGCAGTCCGAGCGGTTTTCGTCCGCCGGGACGTCGCTCACCCGCACGAAGCGGAACCGATCGTCAGGACCGGCGTACGGCGCGATGTCAATCATGCCGGGATACCCGAGCGTCTGCCCCACGAACAGGAACCTGACGCCATCCTCGCTGATCTCCACGCGGGCCGGATGGTCGTTCGTGATGTAGATGAAGAGGTCAGGGCCGAGTCCGTCCACCAAGACGTTGTCGATGAACTCGACGGTGAGGAATCCGCGGGTGTCGAGATCGCTGAGGCGGAATCCGAGGGCCACCGCGTTCGTGTCGCAGCCAGAGCAGGCCTTGAGCTGGTCGATGCCCGATCCCTGGGCCACCGCGGGCGAGTTCCCTTGGTCCGATCCTTGGGAACTCTGGCTTGGGTCGCGTCCGCTGCAAGTCTGACACCCGCAGGGCGCCGCGTCAGGAGGCCCGAGGGCCTCTTCCGGGTCGTCGAAGGCTCCCCGCACACAGCTGGCCGTCACGTACTCCACGACGCGGTCCGCGAACGCGCGATCGCCAGATGGGTACGTGATCCCGAAGTACGTGGTCGGCTGACCCACCAACACGGCTGCGACAATCAAGACAGCAAGAACCACAGCGACGACCCCACGCCCCACCAACCCGGTGTGCGTCCTGCGTTTCATCCGGCCACCTCCGCCCGAATCAAGTCCCCACCGATCATTGCCTACGGTCATCATACTTCGATCCCAGAAAGAAGGCAAGTCTCGGCCTCTTCCGCGATCCCTTCTATGAGTATTCCTCAGGTCGAGCTGTTGAAAACCCCGGACCCGTTCGCTACCATGCTGCGCGTTGCCGAGGTGGCGGAATTGGCAGACGCGCATGGTTGAGGGCCATGTGGACATACAACGTCCGTGCGGGTTCAAGTCCCGCCCTCGGCATTCCTCTTTCGTTCGTCATCCGGGAAAGTGAGCGACGATGCGAATCCTTCTCGACGTTATGGGAGGAGATCTCCCTCCCCGCGAGCTGATCCAAGGCGGTATCGCAGCCTCGCGAAACCAGTCGATCGACGTCGTCTTCGCCGGTGATCCACGCACCATCGAGGCCGCATTGGCCGCCGCCGGAGAGCGTCTAGGAGAACGGTATAGCGTCGTCCCCAGTACGGACGTCGTCGCGATGGACGACTCCCCCGTGAGGGCGGTCCGAGAGAAGAAGAACTCGTCCCTCGTGCTCGGACTCGAGGCGCTGCACCGCGGCGAGGCCGACGGCTTCGTCTCCCCGGGCAACACCGGCGCCGTGGTCGTCGCTTCGCTCTTCACCCTCGGCCGGATCGCCGCGATCCCGCGACCCGGGCTGCTCGCCGTCCTCCCCACGCTGCACGGACCGGACCTCCTGGTCATCGATGTCGGCGCGAACACCGACTGCTCCCCGGACCACCTCGCCGCGTTCGGTCTAATGGGGGCGACGTACGCGCGCGAGATCCTCGCGATCGCTCAGCCCCGCGTCGGCCTGCTCAACATCGGGACGGAGGAGTCGAAGGGAAACCGCACGGCCCAAGAGGCATTTGCGCTTCTCCACTCGTCGTCGCTCGGCTTCGCCGGCAACGTGGAGCCGCACCACCTGCTCACCGAGCGCCCGGTGGATGTCGTCGTCTGCGATGGATTCGTCGGGAACATCTTCCTCAAGTCGATTGAGGGCGGGATCTCGGCCGTCACGAGTCTGCTCAAGAAGTCCATCATCCAGAACGCGTTCGCCAAGGTCGGCGCGCTCCTGCTCAAGCGTGCGTTCTCCGACGTTCGTCAGGTCCTGTCGTACGAGCGCCACGGAGGCGCGCCTCTCCTCGGCGTCGACGGCACGGTTGTCATTGCGCACGGGCGATCCGATGCGGAGGCCATCGAGAGCGCCATCGACGTGGCTCGACGCCAGGTGAACGCTCGCCTCGTCCAACGCTTCGGACTCGGCATGCAGGGATGGACGCGGAATGGGAGCTAGGATCGTCGGAACCGGATCCTATCTGCCTCTCCACGCCGTCGCCAACAGCGACCTCGCGAACCTCGTCGACACGTCGGACGAGTGGATCGTCCAGAGAACCGGGATCCGCGAACGCCACCTCCTGGAACCTCAGGAACTCCCGTCAGGGATGGGCGTCGCCGCGGGCCGTGCAGCGCTTGCGGCGTCCGGGAACGCCGTCGACGACGTCGATCTCGTGCTCGTAGCCACGACGTTCCCGGACATGATCTGCCCGGGGACCGCGCCGTTCGTCGCCGCCGCCCTCGGAACCGGCGATGCGCCGTTCTTCGATCTCACTGCCGGCTGCACGGGGTTCGTCTACGGGCTCGCCGTGGCCGAGGGTTTCCTCGCGTCGGGACTGGCCGAGTGCGTCCTCCTCATCGGCTCCGAAGCTCTGTCGCGGGTCACCGACTGGAACGACCGCCGAACCTGCGTCCTGTTCGGCGATGGAGCCGGAGCTGTGGTCTTGCGGCGCGGATCCGAGGGATCGGGTCTGCTCGGCGTGTCCGTCCACGGAGATCCCGAGAAGGCGCTCCTCCTCCACATGCCGGCGGGAGGAACTCGCCTTCCGGCAAGCCACGACACTGTGGACGCGCGCCTGCACTACTTGAGGATGGAAGGATCGGGCGTGTTTCGGAGCGCCGTCCCGCTCATGGAACAGGCGCTCGAACGCGCCCTAGACAAGGCGGGCGTCGGCCTCGACGACGTGGATTGGGTGATTCCTCATCAGGCCAACCTGCGGATCATTGACGCTCTGGCGCGCCGCCTGGCGATTCCGCGGGATCGAGTCCTCGCGAACCTCGACCGCGTCGCGAACACGTCCTCCGCATCCATTCCGATCGCTCTCGACGAAGCGGTGCGCCGGGGGCAGATCCGACCCGGCGACGTCGTCGCGATGACCGCCTTCGGGGCGGGTGTCACGTACGGCGCCGCGATCGTTCGGATGTGAAGATGGAGCCCATGGCGCAGCGCACCGCATTCCTCTACCCCGGCCAAGGAACGCTGCCGCGCGAGGTTATTCCCGCGCCGGCAGATTTCGAGACCCTGTACGGACGTGCGGCCGAGGCGGGCCTTTCACTGCGAGAGTGGATTGTCGAGGGAGACACGGAGCGTCTGACCCGCACCGACGCCGCCCAGCCGGCCATCTTCCTCGATTCGGTGGTCCGGACGGCCGTCCTGAAGGCGGCGGGCGTCGTCCCAGAGGCCGTCGCCGGCCACAGCCTCGGAGAGTACCCGGCCCTCGTGGCGGCCGGCGTTCTCTCCGCAGACGCCGCCCTTCGGCTGGTCCTGCGTCGCGGCGCGCTGATGTGCGGCATCCCCGGAGGAATGGCGGCTGTCGTGAGGCTCGACCTGGAGGCGGTGCGTGCGCTGTGCCGGGAGGTCGGGCCCGAGGTCCACGTCGCGAACCACAACGGACCGACACAAGTCGTCGTTTCGGGTTCCGACGTCGGCCTCGAAGCCCTTGCCAAGGCCGTCGCGAGTCGAGGCGGCCAGACTCTGCCGCTACGGGTTTCGGGCCCCTTCCACTCACCCTTCATGCGGCCGGCCGAGGACGCCCTTGCCCCGGAGATCGCGCGCACGCCCTTTGCAGCCCCTCGCGTACCGATCGTCTCCTCGGTCAGCGGAGCCGCGGAGCACGACACGGCTCGTCTGCGGGCGCTTCTCGCAACTCAGATCACGTCTTGCGTTCGGTGGGTGGACGTCCTCCGCGCGCTCGGCGGGCTGGGGATCACCCTCGCGGTAGAGGTCGGCCCGGGGAACGTCCTCACGAACCTCGGCCGAAGGGCCACGGAGAGGATTCGCTTCGTGACGTACAAGGAGGCCGTCGATGGCGCGCTTTGCGGGTAGGGTGGCTCTCGTCACGGGTGCCACGCGCGGAATCGGTCGCGCGGTGGCGGCAAGGCTTCTCGCCGAAGGAGCGCAAGTCGTCGGCCTCGGCAGGGACGAGGCGTCCGGCGCCGCCTTCGTGAAGGATCTGCCCGACGCTCGCTTCCTTGCGGCAGACGTCGCGAACCTCGACGAGGTGCGTGCGGCTGTCGACGAGATCGTGCGGCGATTCGGCGGAGTGGACTTCGTCGTCGCGAACGCCGGCATCACGCGCGACGCCCTCGCCCTGCGGATGTCGCCTCTGGACTGGAGCGCCGTGCTCGACGTCAATCTGAGCGGCACGTTCTACACGATCCAGGCGTGCCTGCGGACTCTCCTGCACCGCCCAGGATCCGCCGTCGTCGCCATTGCCTCCGTCATCGGCGAGACGGGGAACGTCGGCCAAGCCAACTACGCCGCATCGAAGGCCGGCATCGTTGCCCTCTGCCGAAGCGTCGCCAAGGAGGTGGCGGGCCGCGGCGTTCGCGTCAACGTCGTCGCCCCCGGATTCGTGGAGACGGAGATGACGGCCGTCCTCTCGGCCGAAGCACGCGCCGCGTACGTCGGACGAATCCCGCTCGGTCGCCCCGCGCGCCCCGAGGAGATCGCAGACGCGGTGTGCTTCTTGCTTTCGTCAGAGGCTTCCTATATAACTGGGCAAGTGATCGGCGTCAACGGCGGGCTATTCCCATAGAGTGCGCATGCAAAGGGAGGTTTCTCTGTCATGAGTGACATTGCCGACAAGGTGAAGGCGATCATCTGCGATCAGTTGATGGTCGACGCGGATGAGGTCACGGATGCATCGTCCTTCGTCGAGGACCTCGGGGCCGACTCGCTCGACACGGTCGAGCTGATCATGGAGTTCGAGGACGAGTTCGGGGTGGAGATCCCGGACGAGGAGGCCGAGAAGATCTCGACCGTCGGAGAAGCCACGGCCTATCTCGAGAAGCTCCTTGCCAAGAAAGCGGCCTAGGAACCCTGAAGCGGCGCAAAAGGGACGGCGAGTCGAATCGCGAGTCCCTTTTTCGTTGCGCCCGGACGGTCGGAAGCTCGTGGAGACGACGGGATGAGCTCCTCTGCGTGGACGGATGAGTCGCTCGCAACGTACTTCGAGCGGCTTGGATCGGGCGAGCCGACGCCCGGCGGTGGCAGCGCCGCCTGTGTGGCAGGCGCGCTCGGTGCCAGTCTGGGATCCATGGTCGTCGCGGTCGTCTCTAGGAAGAGCGACGCCCTCGACTGGGCAGAGTTCGCAAGCGCCTTCCAGGCGCTACGAGATGGGTTTCTCGTCCTTGCCCAGGACGACGAAGAGGCGTTTCGCGTCGTGATGGCGGCGCTGCGGCTTCCCAAGGAGGACCCGTCGCGCTCGGCGCGCCTCCAGGAGAGCTTGAAGCAAGCAGCCCTCGTTCCCTTGACGGCCGCCGAACGCGCCGTCGACCTTCTTCGTCGCCTCCAAACTCTCGCCCCGAACGCCTCCGACTCCATCGTGAGCGACGTCGGGGCCGGCGCTCACCTTGCGTTGGCGGCGTTGCGCTCCTCGCTCTTGAACGTCGACGTGAACCTGCGCGCGCTCAAGAACCCAGAGCTGCGGGCTTCGCTCACGCAACGGCGGCGCGAGATCGACGAGGCGGGCTCGGCCCTCTGCGCAGACATCGCTCGCACGGTCTCCGCTCGGCTCGTCCCGGACATGCGGGTCCACTGAGGCGACCCCCATGACGCCAACTTGCGATCCCTCCCCCACGGCGGCGACCCTGCGCGACGCGCTTGCCGTCGCGGTGGACGCCGCGCGCCGGGCCGGAACGGTTCTGCGGCGAGGCTTGTGGGACGTCGACAAGACCTCCCGCGTGAAGGCCCATCGCCACGA
Source organism: Candidatus Bipolaricaulis sp. (assembly GCA_028713635.1). Classification (GTDB taxonomy): domain Bacteria; phylum Bipolaricaulota; class Bipolaricaulia; order UBA7950; family UBA9294; genus JAPLGD01. The sequence continues at coordinate 1,075 of JAQTNX010000021.1, read as the reverse complement.
CCCCGTGACCGTCTACGACTGCGAAGCGGAGCGGATCCTCATCGAGGCGCTCGGGTCGGCCTTCCCGACGTGGGGCATCGTCTCCGAGGAGGGGACGAACCGCCCCGGGTCCTCCCCGTACCGCTGGATCGTCGATCCGCTGGATGGGACCAACAACCTGCTCCGCGGAGTGCCTCACTTCGCCACGTCGATCGGCCTTGCCGATGACCGCGGGCCCGCGCTCGCCTGCATCTACGATCCGTGCCGCGACGAGCTGTACACCGCAATCCGCGGGCAGGGAGCCCGCGTGAATGACCGCCGGATCGAGGTGAGCCGCTTCACGGGGCTCGACGGCGCCGTCATCGGCGTCGGGTTCGCAACGCTCCCCGAGCGGCGAGCACCCACACTCGAGCAACTCCCCGCCTTGGCTCCCCACGTCCGGTCGCTGCGCCTGTTCGGCTCGGCGGTTCTCGATCTCGCGTACGTGGCCGCCGGCCGCTTCGATGCGGTCTGGTACCAATCGCTCCACGATTGGGACGTCGCGGCGGGACGCCTCCTCGTGACCGAGGCCGGCGGCGCCGTGACGGCTCTCGACGGAAGCCCCCTCATCGATCCGGAGTCAGGGCTGCTCGCATCGAACGGCCTGCTTCACCCTTCGATGCTGACGGTCGTCCGACCGCCGCGAGCGACGTCATGACGGAATCCGCCGTCGGGGGCCTCGCGCGCTACCAGTCGCTCATCCCCGACTGGGACCGGTTCCTCGCCGCGTGCGAGCGCCCGCTCTCGACCGATCTCCGCGTGAATACCCTGCGGATCTCCCCGGACGACCTGCGTAGCCGCCTCGAGCGAAGCGGCATCCTCCTCGAACCGTTCGCCTGGGAGCCGACGTACTTCCGGGCCACGAGGCCGGCGGGGGCGACGGTCGAGCACTGGGCCGGGCTCTTCTACCTCCAGGAGGTCGTGCAGAGCGTGCCGGTCGCCGCCCTCGATCCGCAGCCCGGCGAGCGGGTCCTCGACCTCTGTGCGGCTCCCGGAGGGAAGGCGACCGACATCGCAGCGCGGATGCAGAATCGCGGCTGCCTTGTCGCCAACGAAC
>JAQTNX010000020.1 GCA_028713635.1 Candidatus Bipolaricaulis sp. | reverse complement strand
GTGCGCATGACTTCCTCAAAGTTGGCTGCCAGGTCTTTTTTCCATGTGAGCGGATTGAGCTTGCCGTATCGCTCGACAAAGTTAAACCCCATGGGCTTCCCTTTGGACTCGTAGAGCATGTGCGGTGGGTCGTCAACGGCGCCCTGGATAACTTCGCTGCGGATTGGCAGATAAGCCCAAACTGCTATGATTGTAGGCTTAACCTCTCGGCGTTGGTCGATAAATATGACGTTTGGGTCGTCTCGGTTTTTTCCCCACATTATGCGATAGCCTGCGGTGACGTCTAAAATCAAAGGGTGTTTGGCTCCGGTGCAGGTTTATGTTTCTGCAGTAGCTCCTCTTCCTGCAGTGCTTTAATCATCAGCGCTTCGATGGCTTTGTGTAGGTCGCCTTTAAAGTAGGGCTTAACGATGCGTTCTAAAAACTCGCCTATGACGTCGGGGGAAAACTGGATATTTGCCGTGAGCGGTTCTTTGCTCATTTTACGGTGTCTTCCTTTGCTCGTTTGGCTGCGCAGCTGCTGCAGAGGTTTTTGCGTACCCAATGGCAAGTTTGACCTAGTTCTCCAATGCAAGGCGTCGAGTCAGTGCAGCCGCAGTCGTTACATTTCCATTTATCTGTGCCGCCATCTGCCTCGGCTTCTACATTGCAGAGATAAGCGGCGCATTCGGTTGTGCACAGGCCTGCATCTTTGGTGCCTGGTTCGCTGCAGAATTCGCCGCAGCCGTAGTTGCAGCCGTCGTCGTCGTCTTCCTCATCCCAGCCGTTCTCTTCGTCCCAGCCGTCCTCGCTCATAACTACAACTCCCTATAGGTTACGAGATGAGTTCCGCAGCAGGGGCACTCGGCTAGGTCTGCGCTGCGTTTGAATTTAACGACGTCGATGTTTGTTAGGTCGATTGGCTCGGTAATGTGTTCGGTGACAAAAGGCGCCTGGATAATGTCGGGGAAGCTCTGACCTGTTTTGAACTCGAGCTTATGGACGGTAACTTTGCCGTCTTTGGTTACAAAAGCTGCTGAGCGTTTCATTGGGCTTTTACCTCGGCTCCTAGGTAGAACGTGTAGCATTTAGGCGTGTTGATTAGCTGTTTGAGTTCGGTAGGTGTTGAGATTTGCCCTATAGCGGTGACTTGTCGAGTATGGCTTTGTCCTTTTAGACAGGTGATGAAGATGGCGGTTATGCCTTCGACCTCGGCTGTCCAGGGCTCGGAGCGGTCGGTCTGTAGCCACGCCTTCCAGCCAAAGGCTCTCTCGAAGAACTTGTTTAGGCTGGAGAGAACTTTTTGCCAGTAGGGGGTTTGTGCTCTAAACTCGGTTGTTTTGGTGCCTGCTACTATTTGCTCGTAGTAGGCTTTTTTCACTCGAAAAACTAACTTAAAGGTTTTTTTTGCTGCCACTATGTTTAGCCTCGCTGACTGTTTACTTTGTCTGCATGGCAATTTAAAATTTATCATAATAGCCTGAGCTCGACGGTATGGCAAAGCATATAATCATAGAGCGGTTAAGAGTGGAATTTGAGAAAAAATGTGCACAATTTCATGGGGGGTTTATAAGCAGTGAATGATGCCCTTTTCAATCGTCGCAAGCGTATGATGACTCTGCTTGCTGCCAGAAATAAGCCCAGCTACGTTTTCAAGGCAGTTGCTGATGAGTTCAAGGTTCCCGTTGGTACTGTGCGCCGTGACTACTATAACATGAACGTAGTAAGGAAAAAACAGAAGGATGGAACTATCAAGGAGTCTGCAGGCTGGATTCATGCGGTGCAGCAAGAGGAGCAAGCCACTGCTATAGCGGTAGAAAACTTTGATATTGGCGTGCGCATTGCAACCGAGACTTTGCTCGAAATTCAGCCGCTTAAACCAGGAGCGCAACTTACCCTCAAGCAGCAGTTTCTCAAAATCCAAGCTCTACAGGTTTACATAAGAGCTAACGTCGAGGACTACAAGTTTAAGCAGTCTATAGGGCAAATTACCCGCAAGCCCGAGGAAGTCATTAACCACGACTACTCAATCGGGATGCCGTTTGCCTGCGACCCTGAGATTAAGCGTGTTCTCCTGGAGCGTGCCGAGGAGCAACGCAAGCAAAAAGAGCTGAGAGAACAACAGAGGACTAAAGATGCCGCAGAAAGTAGTCAAACTTAGCTTACTGCCTGGCGTTGATTTTCTGCGCTACGTTCCCCATGATGCGCAGTCCTACTTTCACGCTGGCAAAGGCGTTTTTGCTCAACGTGCCTGCAGCTGCGGAACGGGCAGCGGAAAAACAAAATGTGGGCTAGCCGAGGACATTCGCTGGGCGCTCGAGTTCCCAGGAAGCGTCGGCTATATTTTTGAGCCAAGCTATCCCATGATGAAGCGCATTTTATTTCCAACGCTAGAGAGCCAGGACTTTTTCGGCTGCCGTTTCCCCTACACTCAAAACCCATACGTTGCCAATTTCAGCAGAGACGACCTGCGCTTGGATTGGGTTAACGGCTCGCAGTGGTGGTTTGTCAGCTTAGAAGACCCTGAGCGAGCGGAAGGTCCTAACGTCGATTATGCACACATTGACGAGGCTCGGCTAGTAAGGCATTTTGAGACTGCCTGGCTTACAGTTGTTAGGCGCCTTCGCAAGTCTGGGCGCTGCAAGGTTCCGATTGAGCCGAGCGTCTGGATAACAACAACGCCTGACGCTCCAGGAACGCAGCTTTATAATGCGGTCGAAAACCCTGAGACAGCTAGCCCAGAAATGCAAGTTTACCGCTGGAGCATCTACGAAAACCCAGCGCTGCCTAAGAGCTTTATTTCAGAGATTGTGCGCACTCACCATGGGGGCTTAGCTGACCGTTTTATCTACGGTCGGTTTGCTGCAGTTGGCGCCGGTACTTTGCCGTTTGACTCTGCCAAGCACGTTAAGGAAATTGATAGAGAGTTTATCGAGTACATGCGTTATGGCGTGGACTTTGGCTGGAGTGCTCCCTCTGCAGTGATGGCTAATGCCTTTGACCATGACGGCAGGGGCTATTTTGTCGATGAGTTCTACAAGACGGAAACAACCGACGAGCAGCTGCTGGAGGCTTGCGTTGAGCTCGAGGACATGTGGGGAAAGGGCACGTTTTACTGTGACGGCAGGTTCCCTCAATCAATTATGAAACTGCGCAGAGGCTACACTAAACCAAGCGGAGAACACATAAGAGGAGTTAACGCCGTTGCCTACACTACCAAGCGAGAGGATGGATTGCGAGAGCTCAACAGCCGTTTTGCCATAGCTGGCGACGGGCTGCCCAGGCAATTTGTGAGTAAGCGCTGCGTGAATTTTATAAGCGAAGCCCTAGAATACAAAGAGGATGTGAAGGAACGAGACCATGCGATTGATGCAGGGCGCTATAGTCTACCCATCAAACCTGTGTCTCAAGTCTCCGCAAAGAGGGCTCGAATTTGAGTAAAGAAGAAAAACATGCACGTCTCTCGGCGATTAGGGCTGTTATCACCGGACAGCTGCCGACAATAGAAAAGCAGATTGTTAAAGTTGTTACCCTGCGGAAAGGGCGTTCAAAAGCTAAAAAAGAGAAGTCTAAAGGGCGCCTTGTCAATGCCTCTATGATGTGGACTGATAAAATTCCGCATCCTGCAATTATGTCTCGGCTTGATGAGATTAACGCCGACCCTGACATTGACTCTGCTATTACAAATTTAACAGAGATGGTTGCAGCTGGCTTTTTTACTGAGATGGGCGATGATGTCCAGAAAATAACCGACCCTACGACGGGGAAGGAAAAACCGCATCCTAACAAAGTGAGGCTCGACGCTTGGGCTGAAAAGCATCGAGTAGATGAAAACTTAAAGATGGCTGTTAGAGAGGCTTTTGAAAAAGGCTTTTTTGCCATTGACCTAGACCCTGACGACGATTTTGAGCCAAAAGTGCTGCCATCCGAGAGTATGTATATGTGGCGCAAGCCTGACGAGAAAAAACCTTACAAGTTTACCCAAGAATTCGGGGGCTCAGTTGTTGACACGTGGGAAGGTGAAGACCTAGACCGCATTATTTGGTGGGCTCATAAGGAAACGCCGATTAACCCCTATGGCAAAGCGCTAGCGTTCTGCCTCGAGGAGTTTGTCGATGCCAGGCGTGAAATGACAGACGACGGAAACGCAGTTCTGCACCGTCTAGGCTATCCCGACCGCAGGTTTGAATGTAAAGACGATAAAGTGCGAGACCTGCTTTATAACGAGTACACCAAAAAAGAGCCTGACGAAGCCGTTTTCCTTGCTGGCATTGAGGAAGGCGATATCAAAGAAGTAACCTCTCAGCTGCAGAATATTCGCATTAATTTTGAGGGCTTCCAACAAAGCAACGACACACGCATAACCAACAACCTAAATGCTCCAACTATGAGCACGCTTAGAAACGCAACCGAGGCAAGCGCTACAAAGATGCTGGAGTTTTTCGAGAACTATGCCCAGGGCATTCAGCACAGCCTTAAACGCACTGTAGAAAACAGCATGTTCCAAAAAGTTCTCGGTAAGGCTTCACCGTCTAACCCCCTGCCTAACCTCTCTTGGGGACGACAAAAAACGGGGTTGGAGAAGCTTAGCGGCTCAGACATTGCAGAGCTCAAGACGTCTGGCTGCATTACCTTTGAACAAGCACAGGATTTGCTCAAAAAGCTCGGGCTGCCTCTTATGGACTTGCCGACCGCTGCGCCTGCTCCTATGCCTGGTACTGGAGCTCCAACTATCGGACTTCCCGATGTTCCCCAGCTTGACCCAGACCGCATGAAAACTCTGCAAACTGCGCTTGATGTCGTAGAGAAAAACTTTGTTGAGAAAAACATCGGGCTAGCCGATGCTTACAAAGAGGGCGCCGCTGCAATTCGTGCACACGTGGGAACTGCTCGCAGAGAAGTTGTTGCTCGGTTGCAAAAGGATACTCCAGGGGCTCGCTTATCTCCTGAGGCTGAAAACTACTTCAAAGTGTTGGAGTTCAATTTAGGCAGCGAGTTTAAACAGCGCCTAATGCCTACTGGAGCTCACAAACTGGAGGGCGCCGACCATCGAGAGAGTAGACAATACACAGTCCACGTCTCAACTTAGAGAAGTCGCTGCAGTTGTCGCAGCGTTTGTCTATCTTGAGGAGCTGCTCGAGTGGCAGACTTCTAAAGTTGTTTTTCCCGAGGACTACGCAGGGCAGGGAGTTAGCTATTTTTCTGAGCATGACTGGTGGTATTTTCAGGCCATAACTGACGACCGCACCTGCTGGGATTGCAACAGCTGGGATAAAACGACGTTTACAGGCGACGAGCTGCTGTCTGTTTTTCCATATTTGGAGATTGGCGACGAAAATACTATACTTGCCTGGGTGCATCCTCATTGCCGATGCATTCTAATTCGCATCTCTGACCCGCTCGCCTATTTGGGGTTGGACTTGGGCGTTTCGCCTGATTGGATTCCTGGCAGTGATAACATTATGGCTTAAAGTGACCTAAAATGAGTGAAGAAAAAGCCTATAAAGAGGCATCTAAGCGGAAGTTCAACGCAAAGTCTAAATGTGCAATCTGCAGAAAAAAGATTGTTGGTAAGGCTTGGCGCATTAGCGATAGCGAATACGCCTGCACAAGCTGCAATAACCGACGCCCAGGGAGTTAAACACAATGTCAGCAAGACGTCATCCAGACTTTGAGCGAATTCGAAGCGAGTTTATCAAGTATTACGGGGGGGTTGAGGTAGGCGACCGAGAGTATCAAATTTGGCTCAAAGCGCTTAACTTAGATGAAACCAAATCTTATGCCTTCTCGCAGCGAGAAAAATTCAGCTTCCTAAAGCCTATGCTGCAGAAATTCAAAGAGGATACAGAAAACGTCTACTATAAGGTGCTTGTGGGCTTCCCATTAACGAGTATGAACGACAATCTTTATACTCTGCCAAAGTTGACAAAGGCAGCCACTGGTTTAGTCGATGCTTTTGACTGTAACCTCAACCATGAAAAGGGGCTTACTCTCCCAGGCGTGCGTTATGCTGCAGCTAAATTCGAGGATGGCGCCGTCGAGGCAGTGCTCAAAGTTCCAAAGTCGCTCCGGTGCAACATTGATTTAACGCAGCACATGTATGACGTCGGAGAAGGCAAGCCGCTTTATGAGTGGATAGATGAGCACGTCATAGTCAACCAAAGCCTTGAGGCAAACGAAGACCCCGAGTTCCATTTTACAGGCTCTGCCCTTCTAACAAAGGACACTTTGCCTGGAATACCGCTCTCGAGAATTTTTCCGCTCGAAAGTGTGCTCTCTGAGGCGTTGAGTACATCGCAAAAGCTAAAAGCAAAAACGCTGAAAATCCAAGTTAAAGGTTTGAGTAAAATGAGCGAAGGAAATCCAAGCTGCCCAGTCGGTCAACATTGGGATGCTGAAAAAGGCGCCTGCGTACCTGACGAGGGCACAGGTAAAACCCCCGAAGGAACAGATGTTAGTGTAGGCGACAACGTGGGCGACAACAGCAAAAAACCCGTAGGTGAAGCGGATTATCCCTGGGACCAGTGCATTGCTGACATGCAGGCTCAAGGCCACGATGCAGACTCTGCAGCTGCTATTTGTGCAGCCATAAAAAACAGCACCGTTTCGCATGCTATGCTCTACAAACTTGCTAAGACTCCTGCAGAGGCTCGCAAGCTGGTCGCTGAGCGTATGACAAAGGATAAACTTTTTGCATACCTCGCTAACGAGGTTGAGAGGCTTAAAACAACCCAAAGCGCACAAGTTATTTCTAGCCTAAATGTGGCAAAAGCCCGGGCAGAGTCGGAACTTGAAAACCTCAAGCTCAAAACTGCAGCTCAAATTGAGAGCTCCAAAAACGAGGCTGCAGCAGCTGTCAAGGGCGCCGAGTTCAAGGCAGCCAAAGCAGAGGAAAACTACATCGAGGAAAGCAAGCGCAGACAAAAGGCAGACGGTAGAGTCGAGGAGCTGGAAAAGCAGGTTGAAAAGCTCGAGAAACAAGCAAGCGAGAACAACAAAGGCACTATTGCTGACGGCACAAGAATTAAGGAGCTCGAGCGACGTCTCCAGGATGCAAACGAAGCCCTAGAGCAGACTAAGAGCGAAAACGAAAAGCTCAGCAAGACAAGCACAGATACAGACACGAAATACAGAGACATGCTGAAAAAGAACGGTGAACTTAGCAAGGAGCTTACTAAAGCAAACGAGGAGCTGCTCAAAACTTCTGAGCGTGCAGAAAAGCTCGATGTTGACCTCAAAAAAGCAAAACGGTTAGCAAAAATAACCGTCAATATGTAGCTATAAAATAGCTACTTTACAGCCATTTTATGGCTATAGTCACGCTCCGCAAGGGGCAAGACCACGACAACCCTCCTGGATGATGGGGGGCGGCAGACGCTACGCCTAAGCTGCCGTCAGCGCACCGAGCGCACCAATGGGCACAATGAAAGAAGGCGAAAAACTTGGCAGAAAAAACAGAACCCCAGGAAATTAAGCTGGACTTTAGCAACTTCAAAGACTCCCTAGTCGAGGCTCTTACTGAGAGAGACAAAACCCTCGTTAAATCAATCATTGAAGAGCTCCGTAAATCAGAAGGGCTCGAACAAAACAAGCGCAAGAAAGGACAGCTAAGAGCTAGCGGTGCAACACAGGAAAAACTCATCGAAAACCTAAAGAAAGTCGGCAAAGAGAAAAACGCTTCATTGCTGACTGAGCAGTGGACTGTAGTTATCCCCAACTATACGAGTAAAGAAACCTCTGCAGGCCTACGAGACTATGTTTGGGTAGACGAACTCCTTAAAGACGACCAAGGCGACGTCGCAAACATTCCCTACGTAAAGGACGCAGACTTTGAAATCCTCGCAGCAGTTGGCGATGCATTTGCAGCCGAAACAACTGACCTAGTCTCAAGCGTGACAACTACACTATACGAAGCTGGACTTTGGACTCAAATACCCTACTACATCCTAGAACGCATCAACCAAAACCTGCTCGACGAAATCAACGCAATGCTTGCAAACGCCTCTAAACGCTCAGAGGATGCAAAAATTATGGCTCTCATCGAAGCTGGCACAAGTACCAACTTCGCAGGAGAAGTCGGTCGCAGCTCAGGTCCTGCCTACTTCTACGCAGCAAACATTGCCCAGTCAATCCGTGCGTTGCTTAACGCAGGCAAGAAAGTAAGACCCTCAGAAATGGTGGTTTACCTGACAAGCTACGCATACGGTGCATTGCTCGAGGAACTGATGGCAAACGAAGTAATCGCCACAGCTGACCCAACTCTCATTAGAACTGGAGAAATCGAGGAACTAATGGGCGTGGGCATCGTAGTCGGCGGCTACAGACCTAGCCAGCAAAGAACCAACGACAACACCGGTACAGTTGACCTTTGCTATGCAATGCGAGGTAAACGTGCGGTCGCATTGGCTCCAAAGCGTGAACTGCTCATCGAGACTGACAAGACCATCGAGACTCGCAAGCTAAAGATTGCTGCAAGCCACACATTCGGCATTAAGATCCTGGACTTCAAAGAAATAGTGCGTATCTGGACTAGCCACGTAGACTAGTTCTGCTGCTGTGCATGCGGAAAGCCCTTTGTGGCTCGACCGCTTCCTAACTTTTTTTGAGTGCATCTCAAATTTTATAAAGCGCTTGTATTCCATATTGATTTAAAGGATGGCTCACCATGGCAGATGTTAACTTCAACACCTACGAGGCAGCGATGCAGGCAATTTACTCGGCAATTCTCGACCTGGTAGCCGTTAACTGGAGCTAGAAGAAAATGGCCGTAAATTTTAACAACAAAGAGGAAGCGCAAAAAGCAATTTATGACGCTATAGTCGCTTTGAATGCTCCCTATGCACTGCAAGACGACGCAGTTTTGGCACAGCTTAACCCTGTGAAAGATACCTGGTACACAGTATTGGACACAAAGACAAATGTTCGAATTTACTCAATCGTGCCCTTGGTCTGGACTACAAACGAAACGCTGGAGCTTAGAGTCACAACTAAAAATCGTGTGTTAACAGGCAGCGTTGATGCAACCCATACTACCTACTATTGGGCTTTTCTAAAGATGTACGGAGCAGGCTTAGATATTGCAGCTTCACCAACTAAGCAGCTAGCAGGCTATCAAGCACCACTTGAAGACCCAAGCATCAAAATTGAAATTCGTAAAACAACCGAGGCAGGCACTGGCACATTAGAATGTCGTGTCGTCTACGCTCAAAAAGAAGCACCCTAGTTTTTTTTGTGATATATCAAGCCTTATAAGGGCTTGTTATCAAACATTTCTCCAAACTGGAGAAATCAAATTTGAAATTGCATGCAGTTCTAAACCTCTACAATGACCGTACTTTCCTTCCAGCAATGCTCGAAAGCATAAGAGAAGTTGTGGACTCGCTAATAGTCGTGGATGGCGCATATATTCAGTATCTGCAGCACTACAAAGAATTTGTACCTAAAGCCAACGCCTGGAGCACTGACGGCAGTATTGAGATTATTAACGCCTTTAAAGACAAGCCCGAAGTACGCCTATTTAGAACAGCTGACGAAAAAACCTGCTGGGAAAATCAAGCTGTAAAACGTAACTTTTGCATAGACCAGGTTCCCGAGGGCGACGCTTTTATCATAATTGACGCCGACGAGATGTTTATGGGTGACCCACAGGAAGCGCTCGAAAAGTTCTATGATTCAGGCTGTATCGCAATGCAAACACCGCTTTATACACCAGGTCTGCAGCAAGACCGTATTATTCCACGCTGGCACCCCCGTATTTTCATCAAGCGCCCAGGTATGCACTACAAAGGCACACATTGGCATTTGCGAGACAAAAACAACCGCATTATAGAGGAAAAATACCCACTGTTTTTTACAGACTTGGCAGCTCTCGTTCATTTAAAGAGCTTCAAGGACCAATCCCGACTTATTCCGCATCAACACTATATGCTGACGCTAGCCGAGAGGGGATGGACTGAAACTGCCCCAGGCAAAGCGCAGAAAGAAGGTGAAAAAAAACCATGGATAGAAAAAACCAAACAATAGAAGAATTTGTTAGAGGTACAGACTTTATGGCAAAACTGCGAGCAGCTCTCGAAAACATCGAACAAGGCAAAGGCTACGGTGTTTTTGAAGGACTGCAGAAAAAGGGAACGTGCACTGTAGCTATAACTTTTGATGGTAGAGATAGTCTCTCCCTGGCTGCAGTTAACGTCTCATCTGTGAGGCCAGAAGTCCGTGCTAAAACAGAAGCCCCTAAAACCCAAGAAAACAAACCCGAGAGGTCAAAGAAAAAATGAGCCAGGAAGAATACGAAAAAGAGTTTAACGCCAAAGAAGCTGCTAAGCTCTCTAAACTTACAGAGAACGCAGACATTCTCGCCATTGATACAAGCAAATTGAAGGATGCACCGGTAGCGAATACAAAGCTCAAAGTGCTTAACCTCTCAACGCAGGACATGGCAGGCGCAGGCTATTGTCTTAGTCATGCTCTCAACAAGCTCGGCGACGTACAAAGTATCAATTTGCGCACAAGCAACAACTACATAAACTATCCCAGCATGACGGAGGCTCGATTCTACGGCAAAGATGGCTGCAAAAAAATTGTTGAAGATGCTGACGTCGTAATTTTCCATTCTGCAGTGAGACCATTTTTCGATGCCTTCCAGCTAGACAAGGAAAAGCTCAAAGCTAAACGCAAGTTCGTTTACTTCCACGGCAGCGATTGCAGAAACTATGGAGAACAAACAATCAAAGACGCTAAAGAAGTAATGGGCGACTTTGAAATCCTCGTCTCAACACCTGACTTGCTAGCGTCTGTACCAAAGGAAAACAGCCACTGGATGCCTGTTGCTCGAGACTTCCAGGCAATCAAAACTAAATACGGCGACAATCCCCTGGATATGGCAGCACTAAACGGCTGGGCAGAGCTCAAACGCCGAACAGTTCTCGGACACGCACCAACAAACCTGCAGCTTAAAGGCTCCGCAATTTTCTACAAAATCATAACAGAAGTTCTCGAAACGCTTGACGACGTAGAATTCCAAAGCATCAAAGACTTGCCCTGGGATAGCTGCCTGCGACTACTCCGCACAGTTAATGTCCTCTACGACCAACACGTCATAGGCTCCTATGGTATGGTTGCGGTCGAAGCATCAATCTTTGGCGCAGCTGTATTTTGCAAACTTAAACCTGACGTCGCAACATTCATAGAGAGAGAAGCGGGTATCAAGCAGCCGTTCATCCAATGGCTTGATGAAGATGAGCTCAGAACACAAAGCTACATGATTGCTCAAGACCCAAAGCTGCAGCAAGAATTCGGTGTCAAAACAGAAGAGTTCTGCCATAGACTACACGATGATATTAACGTCGCATCACGGTTCATGCGCATACTGGAGCGGACTTAGCTTGGCAGACACTAACCCCCCCCGTTTTAGAATTGAAATACCTAGCACTGGCGGCTTAGTTGTTGAGGCACCCACAAAAGAGGACTGCCTAGAACTCTACAGAGAAGCGTCGAAGGTGCCACAAAAAAGCAAACTCGACGAGGCAATAAGATGAGCTCACGTGGTCGCTCACCTACACTCCAGCAGCTGTTAAATTATTGGGAAAACCGAGCGCCATCTTACTATATCGAAGACCCATTTGGCAGAGCAATTCTCAAAGCGTTTATCGAAAAGCTACAACCTCAAAGCCTAATTGAAATTGGCTGCGGAAACGGCGAATTATTCTCTCTATACAAACACATACCTATATCTGTGGGTATAGACTGGAGTGAGGAGATGCTCATAAGAGCTAATCTTCGCAAAGGTAGGCACTATTTGCCAAACCTGCGATTATGGCGCCATGATATAACACAGTGCAGCCCACAAGGAAACTATGACGTCGTAGTAACACGCACAGTTTTGATGCATATTCCCCCGGAGGCAATCGAGAAAACAATCCGTCATATCGTCAAAGTTGGCGAGCGGTTTCTCATCTTTGAGTATTTTGAAACTATCCCGACTGAGAAGCTAGCAGCTCATAACTGGCTGCATGACTATGTTCCTCTGTTTGAAAAAGCAGGCTGTGAGCTTATCGAAAGCTATACTCGCCCAGACCTTCCTCAAGTGCTTTTCCAATTTCAAAAAAAGAAGTCTATAGACATCCCAGGAGTGCAGGAGAATGCAAAAGAAGCATAAAGACGTCGAAAAGCCTAAACGACGAGAAATAGTTTTCAATCTTGACTGTCCGTGCGGTCGGTCTCATCAGCTGCGTATCGCACGTGGAGAAGGGCAGCTCATTAATCGCTCTCTCGAGACGGGTAAGCTGCTGCCTCAAGCCTTTAAACCTCGCCATATTGTGCTAGAACATACTCGAGAACCCCCAAAATAGCCAAAAACGCCAATTTAGCAGGTTTTTTGCGTTTTTTTGGCTTATATAGTCAACATGCAAAAAAAAGTACCTAGAGGCTTAATTGGCTAAAGTATGTTGAAAACAGCCTTTTTGGGTTTGAATGTTTAAAAAACCGATGCATAGATATGTTAATTTCATTTAAATAAGGGGGGTTGAAACTTGCCGTTAAAATGTGTATTTTTCCATAGGCGTTTATGTCTAAGGTTTTTTTTCGTCGGAAGCCTACCCTCTTTATTAAAAAGTAGCTAGAGACGCCCATCCTTAGGCTTCCAGAATGTGGCGAGCGCATAGAAAAATTAAAAACCATAGTCAACGCAGAATCAGTTTTGAGGGTAACAAATTGGTAGACCGTACCTATCAAGTTAACAGACAATCGGACATCAAATACTTTATTTGGCTGGAAATAGACGTCGAGATGAGCCAAAACGACACCGTCACGCTCCAGGAGTTTTCATCTACAGAAAACATTAAAGTCGCAACACTCGTTAAAAAAAGCGACCTAACAGTGCTCACCAATAGCATCTCAAACAATCAAGTAACTTGCACAAACGCCGGTACAAATATGCAATGTGTGCTGTTTTTGGCAGGAGTGAAGGCGGTTTAAAATGGGTATTATAAACGCTGAGCTCATCAAATCAACGCTCAAAATCCCGCCTGCAGTCTCTAATCAATCAATCGAGGACTTGGCAGACGCAACAATCGACATAATGAACAGCCTAGGCGCAGACATCCCTAATATGAATGGTAGCTCAGGAGCAAAAACGCTTAACGTCGATAGTAAACAGAGAGGCAAATTCTGGCTTGGAATACGGGCAACTTACAACAGCCTAAAAGATATGACTTCAAAGAGCATCGGTGACGTTAGTTTCCAACCTGCAGACCTTCTCAGCAACGATATTGTAATGCAGCAGCTGCAGAGAGCAGCAACTTTGGCAGCCGAACCAAGTATTAGGAGAGGTTAACCCCTGGGCACCGTTCCGCAGAACTATCACGACTTCGTTTTTTACATTGGCGAGTGGCTCTATGTTGCAACTGCAATAGTCACTACCGATGCAGCAGCTGCTCAAAAAGATGTCGAGGTCGAGGATGGCTCCGTTTTTGCCGCTGATATGCCAGTCTGGATAAAAGACAGTGCACACAGCGAATGGAACGAAGTAGACTCAGTTGTGGGTAACGTCGTGACTATGAAAACAAACCTCACTTATACTTATTATGTGGCTAAGGGCGCCATCGTGGACTATCCCGACGCAACCTTCGGCAAAGCTGCTTTTGCAGCTGCATTCTCAGTTGAGTACCTTTATGAGGCTTACAAGGCAGGACAGTTTAGCAGCTCTAAAGCTGCAATTCTGACTCGCATTGCAGAGCTAGCCGACTTTATCCTAACTCAGCAATGTGTAAATGCCGCTCTCAAAGCCTACGGGGGCTTCAAGAGCTCTACTACATCAACATCCTACTATTCTATAGACGCTGGGCGCTGTATTCCTGCGCTGCTAAAAGCATACGAGCTCACAAACGACGCTGACTATCTCACTGCAGCAAAGCTAGCTGGCTATACTTTTCTCTACACAATGCAGCAAGACCCTGCTAGCTCAGGGCTGACAGATACCTACTATGGCGGCTTAGCAATGTACGTCACAGACGCCGACGCCTATAGTACAATTTTCATGGTTGAAGACCTCTACGACCTAATAGGGCTCTCAATGCTAGCTCGAATCTATGACAAAACCAACGCAACACGCTATAACACTATGATGGCTGACATGATAGACTTCTACAGAGAAGGACTCGAGGACCTCTACCTCTACTATCAGCCTCCACCTTATGGCACAGGCGTTTGGTATCGCATCGGACTTGAAGACGACCAAATATATGACGACCCCATCAGCTATGCTCTCCTGGGGCTCTACACATACGAAGGCTATAGCGAAACAGTGCAGCGAGTTTACGACTTAATCCAGAGCATTCCCCAAAACAGCACTTATCCAGCTTATCAGCCCTGCGTCTGCTGGCCTGGCTACATTAACGTAGTTTCAAAAACACCGGACAGCGCATACTATGACGCCGTGACAATAGGCATTCTTGAGAGTATCCGCAAAGCCGTCGACAAACCCAGCTACGAGCTCGCCTACCAAATTGCAAACAAGTACCCTGACGAATTCATGTATTGGGGACCACTTTTTACCGACTACTCACCAATAACGCCCCAAAAAGCAGTGACTGAGGTTGCCTGGCTAGCCCGTATGTACATAAAATATAGCTTACCGCTCACAGACCTCGTTTATACAATCGAGACCGAAGGGGAGCGAGTGCAGCTTTTTTCAATACAGCAAGCCGAGTCAGTCACAACTTACGCAGACCCTCTCCCCATTTCTGCGATTGTCTCAAACGTCAAAGTTGAGGAGCTGCTGCTTGAGGCAGGCTACATTCTAACAGACTACAAAAACCTCTATAGCCTAATTCCTGTTCGCCCAAGAGATAAAATTCGACACCAGGGCGTAGACTACGAGGTCCAGTGGGTGCAAAAAGTTATACAGGAAAAAGAGGTACTCCATTATAAAAGCCAATTAAGAAGGTTGCATCTATCGTGAGCGAATTTGAAGACCCCCAAGTTACTATTCTGCGGTTGGTTGAAAACAACTTTAGAGTTGTCCTGGATAGCGGCGGCTTGGCATCCTTCAAATGTGCACCTGAAAACATAGACCGAGAGCTTCTCAAAAACTACGACGTCACTTTTACGGTATCAACACCTGAATGTAACGCAAGAAAACTAACACTCTGCGGTAAAACGAGAGTGCGAGACTATGCTATGAAAGGCGTTTTAACCTGTCAAGTGAAATTAAAAACCTCTGCAGACACGCCTCAAACAATGCGCAGTAAAGCAACCGAGTCTGTTTTGGCTGTCCTACAGCAAAACCGACGCCTCCCCTATCAAAGTATCTATAACTTTTATGCCATGGGCGCTGCTGCAGAAACTCATCGAGCTTATGACGCTGCAGCAACAACAGAACTGGCGCCATCGAGTAGCTCATGGGCTGAGTTATCCTCGGCAAACTATGCTAAAATATGGGCGCTTGATGCAGTCGACCACAGCAAAAGCACGTCTGTTCTTAATCAATATGGACTGATGCTTTTCCGCTTCAAAATTGGCTTAAAGGCAGGCGAGCTCAGAAATGAGGCTCGAGAACAATGCCTAACAAGTATCTCTATTGCATTTACAGGATACGGCACAGCTCCAGGCGGTAACGGTTTAACCCTCAAAATCTGGAATAGTACAACTAGCGCATGGGGTAATACTCAAACAGGCACGGCAGGCACAGATGAGACCTTAACGATTGCGTTAACTTCATCCTTAACGGATTATGTCGACGCAAACGGCTATCTATGGGTGCTTGCTCGAACAACAAACCCCAGCGACGGGGGAACTCCAGCTGTTGCATACTGCGATTTTATTCAGGTGACAACCCAAGTAAACGGGATTAAGTTCGCCGACTATCGCAACTTCCGCAATGTAGATGAGACTCGAGTCAAACCCTACGTCTACAAAGCGGAGTTTACAATCGTGGCATGGCTCTATGAGAGCTTAACCACTTAACGGTGACCTAAAATGGTTGACACATATAGTGCGGAAGAGGAAGCATTCTACTACATCGACGAGACTACTTTCGGAGTGACACCTGGAACTCCAGCTTTTCTAGGGCATCCCTGCAGCTCTATTATGCCAAACATAAACCCAAATAACCTCCTGGTAAGAGGTTGCGGTAGCATCAACTACTTAGCAAACAAGCGAGGGCGACTACTTCCAGAGCTAAAAGTCAAGTTCCCCGTACCTAGTGCAGCACCCACAAATTTTCTGCAGTACCTAAAACCTGAACTCGGCAAAAGCCTCTCTTTAAACGTGCTCTACTACAAAGGCGCCTTTTTAACTGCAACTGACATCTTAAGCCTACTCTACACTGGCATGCGATTTAACAAAACAGTCATTACCTGCGACATCGACGGCATTGTAGAAGCTGAGGTCTCACTAATCGGGCAAAACGTAGCAACAGGAACAGCCAAAGTTGCCGACGCAAGCTATGGACAATACTCAGGCGTTACGTCAGGGCTAGAGAGTTACTTTAAGATAGCAGGCAGCGCAGACGAGCGAGCAGTAGCATGGCGCATCGAAGTTGATAACAGCGTGCGGCAAATTCACACCATAAAAGCAGCAAACGCACACATCGCAAAATACGTACCCTTCGGCAGCCAAAAAGTCTCAGGCGAGGTAACATTCGAATTTGAAAGCAAAACAGAGCTTGACGAGCTGCTCGCAGACACAGAAAAAGCAAGCATCGAATTCGGCATCGGCGGCGCCAACTACATTAAAGCAGAGTACATCAAATGGGATGCGTTCGGACTTGACGGCAAAATCGAGGACTTCATCAGTGCAACAGTGCCATTCTCAGCTCGAGGAGCAACGACTATAGCTTAACCTCTGATGTGACAAGCGTTAAATACGCAAAAAACCCAACTTTCCCCTAAGGTAAATCACTATGAAACAAGAAATATTCGATTTAGATGAGCGTTTCGGCGAAGAATTCAAAGGACACTACGTTTTAAAAGAGACAACCTGGGCTAAACGAAACCGCATCATCCAAAAACACACAAAGTATCATCCTATGACGGGAAACATCATATCCAGCGACTACATTGCCATCCAAGCAGAAACTATTATGGCCTGCATTCACGGTCAACCTGACAGCAAACCTATAACCCTTGAAAAGCTCCTGTCTGACGAAAACGGCGTGCCAGTTCCAATCGGTGAAATGCTAAGTAAAATTGCAAACAAGCTCTGCGGCATAAACCAGGAAGAAGCCGCTTTTTTATCCGAGCAATCAGAAATGAGCGACCACACCCAGTCCTCACAGAATTTAGGCTCTGCAAAGAGTTCGGTTGGACTCCCACAGAGCTAGGTAAGCAGCCATCGAAAACAATCCATCAATATCTCCTCGTGATTAATGAGATGGATAAAATAGTAAACGAGGAAAAAGAAAAAGCCGAAAGGCAAGCACAGAAGGCGACAAGAAAACGGCGGTTCAAGTAGTAATTGACGTCGAGAATATCGACGACTTCGGGCGTTACATGGATAAGGCAGACACCAATATCCAGCTAGCCGTGCGAGAAGAGCTACAAAATTTTGGCAACTTAATTCAAAGTGATGCAGAACAAGATGCGCCGATATTAACAGGTTTTTTGAGAAGCACAATTTATGCCAAAGTTAAGGAGTGGGTACTTTTTATTGGAGCCTGGGCTGATTATGCAAAGTTTCAGGAATTCGGTACTCGCTACATTGAAGGCCTGTATTTTCTCAGCAACAACATTCAGAAACATTGGTCTCAAATTAGAGAGTACATGGCACGTGCCGTTAATGAAGCGATAAGGAGAACTGCCTAAAATGAGTGTTTCAGAACTAGTTTTTTCCATCAGAGCTGTAAATCGTACAAGTAGCACTTTTGCCCGGGTGAAAGCTGATGCTCAAACGACAACGCAGCAAATTAAAAATATGGGCTTAGCAATGGCTGGCGTCGCTGCATCGGGGCTGGCTTTGGTTCATATTGCTAATTCGTTTGGGCTAATTGACGACGAAACAACCAAGACTGTTTCCTCAGTTTTGATGCTTGTTTCAGTTATGGGGCTTTTTATGAATACAAGTATCGGCGTGGCAGCCGCTCAAAAAGTCTATTCTGCAGCATGTGCAATCGCTACAGCCGTGCAAAACGCTCTCAACATTAGTTATGCCACGTTCCTAGCCCTAACTGGCGTCGGTATTGCTGTTATCGCAGCTGCTGCAGTTGCTATGTATGCCTTCTCACAAAGTATGAACACGGCGACATCAAGCGTGCAGAACTTCAACAACGCAACCGCCCAAACAACAACAAACGCTCGTAACATTCAACGGTCAGGCGACCTTACAATATATCGGCAGGGGATTGAAGACTCACCGTGAGCACTGTTGAACCTGCCATAACTTTGTATTCTGGCACTACTGGAGGCGCAATTTCTCAAGGCGATATTATTGATTGCCTGGTACATTTGGGCGGCACTAATGAAGTCTCAAGTTTTCGCTATAAACTGCAAAATTGGGATGGCAAATATAGCGTAGGCGTTGGCGACCCTATTGCCACAGGTGAAGACGGTTATATTGAGATGGGGCGTGTTGGCTCGGTTCCTAGGCTCATAACAACTCGAAATGAGCACATAAAATTTAGGTCCTCGCCAGTTGAGCATTACGTCGAAGTTTCTGGCCGTGATTGGGGCGAAAAACTCTTCAGACAAAATCTCTCTAAAATTTATGTAAGCGAAAAAGGCGAAGATATTGTTAAGGACCTGCTAGACTACTACTCAGGACTGGGGCATACTCGTGCAACTGTCGAGCAAGTTGAAGATACCGATACAACTTTTGCATTGCTGGATATAGACACGCAGCCCGTTTGGGATATTATAAAGCGCATTGCTAAAGACTCTGACGATTCAGGCGTCATCGGCTACGATTTTAGAGTTGCTCCAGACGGTATTTTTGAGTTTTTCCACAGAGGCGCTAAGACAAGCAGCGTAAGCCTAGATGAGCTAATCGAGGACGCCGAAGTAGATATAGACATTCTCTCAATCCGCAATAAAGTTACTATTTACGGTGCTGACGCTAAAAGCAGCCCTGCAGACAAAGACGAAACAGTCGAGAGTCTAACGCCTGCGAGTGGCAGCTGGACGGGCGTTGTTGGTTCACTCACCCTGGATGCCGCTAAAAAATATGGCACTGCAGCAGATAGCATAAGAAATGACTCGGGCAATAATACCGAATCTGCTACAGTTTTCACTTTTGGTACTGCAGTTAATGCAAATACCTATCCAGCGTTGATTTTGGCGCTAGCTCGAGATGCTAACATGAAAAGCGACGGTGGGCGCATTGTGGTTTATGACGCCTGGGGAGCAACAGCAAGCCAGGCACTGAGTAACATCGGCGAGAACGAGTGGACACCTTATGAGATTGCAGCTGGCGTGCGCTCTGAAAACTGGAATTACTCTGCAGCGTTTGACTGGTCTCAAGTGACAGCAGTTTATGTTTATTGTACGGTTACAGCTCCCCCGACGTCAGGGGCTCTCTGGATTGGGCAGCTATATTTCGGCAGAGGGCGCTATAGTAACACACAATCAGATGCAGGCAGCATCGCAACTTATGGCGAGCGCCAATATGCTGACATCTGCGAGGACCTCAACAGCGATAATGAATGCACGCTCCGAGCAAAAAGTATCCTGGACTACAAAAAAGCAAGCACAATTTCGCTCCACTTAACTAGCTCTGTTCTAAACTATGGTTCGACTCCGATTTTGCCTGGCGACATGATAGAGCTATCATTACCAAACGAGGGGATAAGTGAGGTTGACTTTAGAGTTATTTGGGCAGAATATTATTTCCAGGCACTTGAAGACCGTAATCAATTAGACGTAACACTGGAGCTAGGCTACCAAAAATCACAGCTAGCCGACTATCTCTATGTTCTCAAATCCGACGTTAGTGCATTAAAAGCCTACAAACGAGCTAAGCGTTGATGTGACAAAACTTAAAAGTCAAAATAGCTGACAAACTAATCGACGTCGAGCGCTCCCGTTCTAACCTTCTCCTTTCCCATAGCACGCTAGCGCTCGGCGCCTATTTTTACTATACATTTGTTCAAATATAGAGCTGTGGATCCTGCAGTCTGCGGCTAGATATCCGGATTTTTCCTAAACAAACGTCTAGCTCTGATATGGCAACTTTTAAAACAGCAGCCAAGCATAAACAGCGCTGGAGGCAAAAAACAAATTGGAAATTGAATTAATCGCTCTCGCCTTTATCGTCATCGGTGCAATCGCTCAAACAGTGCTCCAGTATTGCGCAAAAATTCTCCAAGCAACAGAACCAATAACTTTCGATGCTAAGTATGCTGCAACGCTCATCATTGCAATTATTCTCACAATCTCCGGTGCTCTCGCTGTCTTCATGGTATGGCCTATTCCAGTAGGGCTCCCCGTCGCCTACATTATAGCAGCTGCTTTTCTCGCTGGCTTTGCTGTCAACGTCGGAACAAACCTTACTCTCAACACTTACCAGGGCATACAAGAAAAGAAACAAGGAGCCTAAGCCTATGGTGACTAAAGCTCAAAGCGTCGCCATAATTGCAGGTGTAGTGACGCTCGTCGCAGTCGCAGCCATCGCAACTATACTCTATTTTCAATACCCCATTAGCTCGCATGGCTCCATTCGCTCGGTCGGCTGCCAAATCTACGGCAACCCTGAACAGACGGCAGTCATAAGCGCTATTGATTGGGACTCTATTAGCCCAGGTAGTTTTAGCAACGTCACAATTTGGATAAAGAACAACGGCACAGCTCCCATAAACTTAGCATTGGCAGCCTCAAATTATTCCCCTGCAGCAGCTGAGCAGTATCTGACTCTCTCATGGAACTACACAAACCAAACAATCGCTCCAGGCGCAGCGCTTCCCGTTGAGCTTAAACTCGCAGCATCAGCACAGACAAATGGCTTTACTGACTTCTCCTTTGACGTTACAATCACCGCAAGCGGGTGATTGCCCCTTTTTTTATTTTCTACATGTAGAAAAGTAAAACTAACGTAAAACTTTTAAAGCAAACTGGATACATTAGACAATAGCGAAAATGAAGCTGGCTAAGCTCTAACGCTAAGGCGACTAGGTCTAGAGTCTCGTCTACTAGGTTTAGTCTCTCAGCTCGCATGACAGCTGGGATAAACTTTACCGTTAGCTAAAAACGCTCAAGGCGTCTGCGAGAGCGCCCAGCGCTAAACTTAGCGATAAAACGCTTCAAGGCGTCTAGAAAGTAGCCTAAGGCTAGCTTCGAGACTTTTAGTTCTACTCTAAAAGCACAAAGCTGCGGTCAGTTACTTGCTTCAAGCTCGTGCGTGGGCATCACATAGTTTTTTGCTATTTACTCCTGCAAGTTGACGCCCTAGCGACGTCAACGCAGAGCGAGGTATAAAATATGGCATCAATAGACGAGCAAAACATAAACCTCAACTCCCCTGCAGCGCCTGAAAAGGCGGTTTTTTCTGCTCAAACAAGCATCGGGCTTGGCAAACCCGACGAGACCTGGGCTAAGCACAACCTTTACCAGTATCCTATTACTTTCAACGGCGCACCGACCCGGGCAAAAATGATTATCCGAGACCGAGTAAAAGAGGATGCGACAAGCGGAACTTTTAACGACGTAGAAGAGCTTATCGCTATAGCAGGTCAAGGCTACAATCTACTGCCAAACGAGGAAGTTCTCGACGTCGCCAATCAAGCAGCAAAACTCGCAGGCTTCGAGCCGTTTTTCGAGCGCCTAACAAAAGGCGACTGGAGCCTCGGCAAAGTTAACGGTCACGTTCTCTGCAACAACAAAGAAACTCAGATGCACGCTCTCTACATTCCAAAAGAGACCAATAAGCACAACTGGGAAGAAACCGAAGTCGGCAAAGTCGTGCGAGTAGGCGTTGACGTCGTTAACAGTATCGACGGCAAAAAGAGCTTTGGTATCGGACTTTTCAGTTTCCGAGCGGCTTGCACAAACGGCGTCTTATTCGGCGGCAAGCAAGAAACAGCGGTCCACTACGCCCACACTAAAAGCCTTAGCAGCGTCGTAGAGCAGCTCAAGACTCTATTCGTGCAGCAAATGGATAACGCTCGGCTTATCCTCGAGAACTATCAACGCTTAAACCGAGAGAAGCTCCAGAAAAAAGACGTTGAGCTCCTGCAGCGAGTACGCCTGCCTGAAAAAATACTCCCAGCATACGTCGCCGATGAGGAGCAAGTCAAGCAGGAAGCATTCAAAGACGTCACCAAGTGGACAGCTTACAACGACATAACAGCTCAAATCTGGCACAACCCGAAAAACGACCTTACAGGCAAAGAGTTTCAGTTTAACCAACTCCACAAAGCGATACCCGTCACCCTACGGGTTCGCTAAATGGGTGAATGACAATGCAGAAAAAACCCATAGAACTTAGCTGCTGCAGCTGCGGACATAGCGACGTCTGCAAAATAAAGCCCAATTTTGAGAGCATGATTGCCTCACTTTTCCCTGAAAACTCCAAACAAAAACCTATCTGTAAGCCCGAAGACCTCGCTAACATCTGCAACGCTCATATCCCTAAAAGCGTGGTCGAGGGAGCCGAACAACTCAAAAAAACTGCAGCTGCTGAAAGCGCCGAAGAAGACCTCTGTTTGCATGACGGTATTCGATGCATAGAATGTCAAAAGCAATTTCCGTTAGACTATAAAAAATGTGTCAGTCAAAGGAGCACAGCAAAATGAGCCACGAAGTTAGCCTCACTCCTGAAAATCACGGGTACACAATTCGCCTAGAAAAGCGTAGCTTCCAAAACATCGAGGGCAAAGGCTCGGTTGAAACAACCGAGACGGTCGGCACGTTGATGATTGAGTACGACAAGCAAAAAGCCGAGGCAGCCTTCGAAATCCTCAACACCTTTATCGCCACTGCAGTACAAGCCAAAATAATTCCAGAGGACGCCTTCCGCTACAGGCCACTAAGAAGGTAATGTTAACATGGTTCGACCTGAAAAGTGCCCCGAGTGCCATCAGTCACTCAATGGCGTTGATGTCAGAACAAAGACGCCCTATAGTTTCAGCTACACAACTGGCACCTATGTGCAGAGCCAAGCTGAAACAGAAACCGTTTGCGGTCAATGCGGAGCCGACCTATCAGAAATATTCTACCCAAAAGACGTCACAACCTACAAAAAGGCGCTGAGTCCTACAGAGTTCCGCAAGCGATTTAACGCAGAATGGGAGACAGCGCCTGGCATGTCCAAAGCTGAAATCAAGAGCTTCTACGAGCGCTATTTGAGCTCAGGCAAAATCTTCGAGGACTGGATAAAGGAGCTCTAACTTATAAGGAAGCGTCAAAATGAGCCAGGCAACAAAAGAGCGCATCACAATTCGCCTAACAAAGCGAGACCTAGACGAGCTGCAAGGGCTCGTTAACCAGGGCTTTTTTAACAGCCGAAATGAAGCTGTGCGAGCAGCTATTAGGAACCTAATTGCAGAAAAGAAGAGAGAGGGAAAAACCGATGCTCAAAAATGAGAAAAACGTCGAGCTAGCACGAAAAATTATGGCTGAGTTGCCCGAACAACTATCGCCGCAACTTGGCTCCACCGAGAACGAAAAAGGTCAATTAAAGCTGTTTCCCATGCCTAAATATGCCAAGCTGCAGGGCATGGACATTCAGCTCATCACCGAGATTATCCGACGCAAATTTGGAGGCGACTATATCAACGAAAAAGACCGCTACTATTGGCTTCTGCCCATTCCAGACGTGCCCATCCCCCCGCCGACGTCGCCGCTGGATAAAACCGAACAGGCCATTAAGACAGCCCAAAACGTCGGCGCTACATCTAACGCCTTCGGAGAAACGACCGCTCCAGCTGCAGCAACTCCAGCGCCTGCGCCAGCTGCAGAGACAGCGCCAAATGACGCTAAGCCCAGCCCGACTCCAGAACCCCAACAGCCAGCCCCGCCCGAAAAACCCAAAGAGGAACCAACGCCTAAACAACCCAGCCCACTAGCCGTATTCATGGGCAGATACTGCAGCACGTGCGCCGACCAAAGCGACGGATGCAACCCCAAAAACCCTGCAGGCAGAGAAAAAATGCAGCGCTGCTTTGAAGTTCTCCAAATCCTATTCCTCGGCGACATCCGAGACAATCTCCTAAAACCCAAGCAGTTTTTCAGACGAGGCGGCACCCAACAAACAGGCCAGCAATCAAATAGCCAGCCCCAGCAGCCAGCCGAGACATTTTTCGTAGAAAACGGCGTCGTTTGGGCTAACAGCCAAACAGGACAAGGCAAGCCCTGCAATAAAGCCTATGAAGAGAAAAACCGCAAAGACGGCGTTTTAACCCAAGAATATGCTCAGCTCGTCGATGCAGCCACGAAAAAGAAAGGCTTTGGTGGCTATTATCACTATATCGTCGATGGACCGCACGCATACGTCGGCAGAATTAAAACTGAAAAAGAGAGCGAGAAAAAATGAGCTCACAAATGAAAAGCGAC
>JAQTNX010000019.1 GCA_028713635.1 Candidatus Bipolaricaulis sp. | reverse complement strand
GCACAGCCACTTCAGAGCGACTTCGTTGTCGATCTGGAACGTTGCGGGCTCCGTCTTCGGGTCGTAGTGCCCGAGGTCCGCGACCACCTTGGCGTCGCGCGGCTTCCGTCCGTCGAGGACGACCACTCGGTACGAGGGCTGACCCTTGCGACCGACCTTCTTCAACCGAATTCTCGCTGCCATGCTCCACCTCAGACTAGATTTCGAGCGCCCTAGGAGCTTCCGAGCAGGTCCGCCGGGAAGCGTTCCTTCCCGCGACGAGTCCCGGCCCACTTCAGAGCGCGTTTCGCTTCTTCGTAGCGGGTAAGAACGCTGTTGACGTCTCTCACTTTCGTCCCGCTTCCGCGGGCGATCCGCTTCTTTCGACTCCCCCCGATTATAGACGGGTTCGTCCGTTCTTCCAGGGTCATCGATCGGAGGATCGCCAGGGTCTTCTGGATCTCGGTTTCGTCTGCGTCCGCGGGGCGTCCCTTCATCAGCTTGGCGGCTCCGGGGAGCCGATCGAGGATCTGAGACAACGGTCCGAGCTTGCGGACCTCCTCGAGCTGCTCGAGGAAGTCCTGGAGGGTGAACCGGTTCTTGCGAATCTGCTCGACGAGGCGCTCGGCCTTCGTCGTATCCATCTGCGCCTCGGCCTGCTCGATCAGGGTGAGGACGTCGCCCATTCCGAGGATGCGGTCCGCCATGCGCTTCGGGTGGAACGGCTCGAGGCCGTCGATCTTCTCCCCCGTCCCGACGTAGACGATGGGCCGCCCGGTGGCATGACGGATCGACAGGGCGGCGCCGCCCCGCGCGTCGCCGTCCATCTTCGTCAGGATGACGGCGGTCAGCCCGACGCGCTCGTGGAACGCGGTGGCTACGGCCACGGCCTCCTGGCCGGTCATCGCGTCGGCGACGAGGAGCGTCTCGTCCGGCGTCACCGCCGCGGCGATGTCGGCGATCTCCTTCATCATCTCGTCGTCGATCTGCAGGCGCCCCGCCGTGTCGATGAGGACGACGTCGCGCAGGTTCTCCTTCGTCCACGCGACGCCCGCAGCGGCGATCTTCACGGGGTCGGACGAGGTGCGCGAGACGACGGGGATGTCGAGGTCGCGCCCGAGCTTCTCCAGTTGGTCGATGGCCGCCGGGCGGTAGACGTCGGCGGCGACGAGGACGGGCTTCCGGCCGTCCTTCCGGAGGGCGTTGGCGAGCTTGGCCGCCGTGGTGGTCTTCCCCGAGCCTTGCAGTCCCACCAGGAGGACGACGGCCGGGCGCCGGTCGAGGCGCAGAGCCGTCCGCTCGCCGCCCATCGTCTCGGCGAGCTCGTCGCGGACGATCTTCACGACCTGCTGGCCGGGGGTGAGGCTCTGAAGGACGTCCTCGCCGACCGCGCGGTCATGGATGCGGGCGACGAGCTCCTTGACGACCTTGTAGTGCACGTCGGCCTCGAGGAGGGCCATTCGGATCTCGCGCAGGCCCTCGGCGACGTCGGCCTCGGTGAGGGTTCCCTTTCCCCTCAGCCGGGAGAAGACCGCCGTCAACCGCTCCGCCAACGCGTCGAACATGAGTCCGCCTTCGCTCCGCCGATCGGGCTCGGGCGGAGCCCGCCAAGCGTACGGGGCAAGAGAATCGCCTGCAACTAGTGCCGGCGGGATCGGGCGTAGCGTCGCACCTTGTGTGCGACGTTCGTGGATGCGAACCGTTGTAGCGTCGCACCTTGGTGCGACGTTCGAAACGTCGGAGCAAGCTCCGACGCTACAGCGGGTCACGGATCTCGTCGACGGGGATCGGGCGTAGCGTCGCACCTTGGTGCGACGTTCGTGGACGCGAACCGTTGTAGCGTCGCACCTTGGTGCGACGTTCGAAACAGCGGGTCACGGATCTCGTCGACGGGGATCGGACGTAGCGTCGCACCTTGCGTGCGACGTTCGAAACAGCGGGTCACGGATCTCGTCGGCGGGGATCGGGCGTAGCGTCGCACCTTGCGTGCGACGTTCGTGGATGCGAACCGTTGTAGCGTCGCACCTTGTGTGCGACGTTCGAAACAGCGGGTCAGGGACCTCGGCGGCGGGGATCGGGCGGAGCGTCGCACCTTGCGTGCGACGTTCGTGGATGCGAACCGTTGTAGCGTCGCACCTTGTGTGCGACGTTCGTGGATGCGAACCGTTGTAGCGTCGCACCTTGCGTGCGACGTTCGTGGACGCGAACCGTTGTAGCGTCGCACCTTGTGTGCGACGTTCGAAACGTCGGAGGCAAGCTCCGACGCTACAGCGGGTCACGGATCTCGTCGGCGGGGATCGGGCGTAGCGTCGCACCTTGGTGCGACGTTCGAAACAGCGGGTCACGGATCTCGTCGGCGGGGCGGCTGGTGGGCCGATCGGCCGATCAGACGAGAAGCCCGTTCTTGTCGAGGAACGAGGTGGAGAGCTCGGCGTCGCGGAACGAGGGGTGGGAGACGACGCGGAGTGCGAGGTCTTTCGTGGTCGCCACCCCGGAGATCCGGAACCGGCGTAGCGCGCTCTGCATGCGCACGATGGCCTCGTCGCGGTCCTCGCCCCACGCGATGAGCTTCGCGAGAAGCGAGTCGTAATGCGGCGACACGGTCATCCCGTCGTAGAGCGCGGTGTCGAGGCGGATCCCATGTCCACCGGGGAGTTCGTCGATGTGGACGACGCCCGTGGACGGGAGAAACCCGCGTGTCGGGTCCTCGGCGTTGAGCCGGCACTCGATCGCATGTCCGCACGGTGCCGTCGCTTCGAGGTCGAGGGGGATCGATCCTCCCGCGGCGATCTCGATCTGTTCTCGGATCAGATTGATGCGGCACGCGACCTCCGTGACGGAGTGCTCGACCTGGATGCGCGCGTTCATCTCGATGAAGTAGAAGGCTCCGTCCGGGGCGACGAGGAACTCGACGGTGCCCGCGCTCCAGTACCCGACGGCGTGTGCCGTGACGAGGGCCGCCCGTCGCAGGCGCTCCCGCGTGTCGGTCGGCAAGTTCGGAGCGGGCGACTCCTCGATCAGTTTCTGATGACGCCGCTGGATCGAGCAATCGCGCTCACCGAGCGTGATGATCCGACCCCGCTCGTCGCCGAGGACCTGCACCTCGACGTGGCGCGGGTCGCGCACCGCCTTCTCGAGGTAGAGGTGGCCTTCACCGCTTGCGGCCTTGGCTTCGGCCTCGGCGGCGGCGAGCGCGGCGACGAGCTCGCCCGGTGTCTCCACCCAGCGAAGGCCCCGTCCACCTCCCCCGTACACCGACTTGATGAGGATCGGGTAGCCGATCGCCTCGGCCATCGCCGTCGCGTCCTCCGGCTTTCTCGGCGCCAGACCTCCCGGGAGGACGGGGACGCCGGCGGCGGCAACGCACTCGCGGGTCGTCACCTTGTCGCCGACGATGCGCATCGCGGTGAGGGACGGGCCGATGAACCGGATTCCGTGCTCGTTGCAGATCTCGACGAAGCCGGGGTTCTCGGCGAGGAACCCGTAGCCCGGGTGGATCGCGTCGGCCTCGACGAGCTCGGCAACGCTGATGATGGCCGCCGCGTTCAGGTAGCTGCGTGCCGCCTCGGCGGGACCGATGCACACGGCGCCGTCCGCCAACTTAAGATACGGCATCGGCTCGTCGGCCTCGGAGTAGACGGCGATCGAGCGAATGCGAAGCTCGCGGCACGCTTCAATGACACGGAGCGCAATCTCGCCCCGGTTCGCGACGAGGACGGTCTGGAAACTCATAGAGGGTCGAGGACGAAGAGCACCTGGCCGTACTCGACCGGCGCTCCGTCCTCAGCCTGCACGCTCCGAACCCGGCCGGAAACCTCGGCCTTGATCTCGTTCATGACCTTCATGGCCTCGATGATGCAGACCGTGTCGCCGGAATGGACAACCTGTCCGACCTCGGCGAGCGGCGGCGACTCCGGCGTGGACCGGCGGTAGAACGTTCCGACGAGGGGCGCCGTGACCGCCACGGTCCCGCTCGGGATGCCTGGGACGGCGGCCGGCGTGGCGGCGGTGGGCGCGGTCGGGAACGCACCACGCTCCGGCGCGCGGCGGACGGTGAGGTGCGTATCGCCCTCGGCGATCGTGATCTCCGTCAGGTCCTCGTCCTTCAGGAGCTTGACGATCTCCCGCAATCGGTCCATGTCCACGGATGGTCCTCCTTGGAGGCAGGGTGATTGTATCGGCCGGGAGGCGAAAGCAACAACGAGCCTGCTTGCACGGGTTCAGGGCTCCTCTATAGAATGGGCAGACTGAGATGAGTACTCCGGGATTCCTAGCCGCGGAAGTGACGCTCCTGCTTGTGTTGGTGTTCCTCGCTGCGTACAGCTCGGTTTCGGAGACGTCCATTACGTCGTTGACGCACGGCCGTCTCAAGCACCTGATCCACGCGCATCGACGCAAACGACGCGCGCTGACGCACTTGCTGAACGAGCCCAACGACCTGATCACCGCCATCCTCGTTCTGAACAATCTCGTTGGGGTTTCGGCGAGCACGCTGATGACGCTGATCGTGATCCAGGTCCTTCCGGCGATGTCGCAGACCTCGCAGGGGCTGATCGCCACGGCGGTCATGACGATCACGCTCCTCGTGTTCGGGGAGATCACGCCAAAGAACGTGGCGAAGCACAACGCGGAGCGGTTCGCCCTCGCGACGATCAACCAGATCCACGCGCTCTCGATCGTCCTGCGACCGGTCGTCTTCCTCTTCCGGTCCATCGCGAAGGGGATCGCCCGTGTCTTCGGCATCGACCTCTCGGAGAAGGAGCCGTTGGGTGTCAGCGACGAGCAGATCGAGACCCTGATCGACGCCGGCGAGGAGAGCGGGATGCTCGCCCCGGCGGAGGGGGACATGATTCGCCGGATCCTCGACTTCGACGAAGTGACCGCGGAACAGGTGATGGTGCCGCGCCCGGATGTCGAGTCGATCGCCGTGGACACGCCGATGGCCGAGGTGCGCGCCCTGATCGCGAAGGACGGCCACTCGCGCTTCCCCGTCTACGAGGAGGTTCCCGACAACGTGATCGGGACGCTCTACGCCAAGGATCTCCTCGACATCGAGGAGGCGAACGAGGAGAAGACGCTGCGTCAACTCCTGCGGCCGGTGCACTTCTCGACGACGACGCAGCCGATCAACCTCCTGCTTCGGGAGCTGCAGCGGCAGAAGGTGCACATGTCGGTCGTGATCGACGAGTTCGGCGGGATGGCGGGGATCGTGACGCTCGAGGACATCCTGGAGGAGATCGTCGGCGAGATTGAGGACGAGTACGACGAGCCTGCCCCCATGCTGCTCGCCAAGCGCCTGTCACGCGACGAGGCGCTTGTCTCCGGAGACATCTCGATCCACGACCTGAACCGGGCGATGGACATCGAGCTTCCCGAGGACGAGGGGGTCACGGTCAACGGTCTCGTCCAGCACCGCCTGAACGCCCTCGCCAAGCCGGGCGACGCGGTGACGATCGGCGGAGTCACGCTCTTCGTCGAGCGGGCCAGCGATCGTGAGGTGACCCGAGCGCGCGTCGTCGCCGACCGCACGTACTCGGGGGAGTCGGAGGGCGACGGGTAGGCCCGGATCGCTTGGCCGGAGGACTCATGACAACACGGTGGATGGGGTTCATCTTTGCGGTGGGGGTTGCGGTTCTGGTTGTGACGCCGGCGGCGGCGGTTCCGTCGGAGCGGCTGGATGTCGCGTACGACGCCGAACGGCGCGAGATGCGCGGAACCCTGGACGTGACGTTCGAATCGGCGCCCGGCACGGTCTACTTCCTTCTCCTTCCGAACCTCGACCGTGAACCGAACCCGTACCTCTCCCCGCGGTCGATCGACGCCACCTATCCCGCCGGCTTCTCGCCCTCAGGGCTCGACGTCGTCACGGTGACGTGTGGGGGGGAGGAGGATCAATCGCCAGCACCGTACCGACTTCTAGCGATGCCGCCCGCGTTCCAGACCTACAACCTGGAGAACACGGTCCTGGCCGTCGACGCGACGTCTCCGTCGATCCGAATCGAGTTCGTGACGACGGTTCCCCGGCTTGCCTCGGGCGACGGCGGGATCACCGATGGAACCTTCACATGGCGGTTCGGGTGGTTCCCCCTTCTCGTCGAGGACGACGGGGCGTACGAGGAGCGGGACGGGGTTCTCGTCCACGGCGAGGAAGGCGCCTTCCCGCTGGTCTTGCCGCAAGCGAACGTGGACGCCGAGTTCGCTCTGCCCGGCGACGTCCGGTTCTACGCGGGCGCGGACGTCGTTCTGGATCTCGGTCTTTCGGAGGACGGTACTCGGCGCGTCCGGGCGCGCAACGAGTCCTCGACCCGGTCGCTCGCGATCGCGTTTGGGGCCGCGTACGACGAGTACGAGCTCGACGGCCCGACGCCGATCCGCGTCGCGTACCTTCGGGGGCACGAGAACACGGCGCGCCTGCTCGCCACGTACGCACGCGACATCCTTGCGGAATACGAGTCCCGCTACGGAGCGTATCCGCGGTCCGTCCTGACGATCGTCGAGAACCCAAACACGGTGGGCGACGCCTTCTCGGCCGACGGGATCGTCTGGTTGTCCACGCGGTTCTTCACCCACCGCGACGTCCTGCTTCCCGAAGTCCTGCATCGGGTCACCGAATACGTCCTCGCTCACGAGATCGCTCACCAGTGGTTTGGGGTGGGGATGGGCGTCGACCTCGACGCGGAGGGGTGGCTCTCGGAGGGGCTGGCGCAGTACGCGTCCGTGTCGACCTTCGAGCGCGCGCACGGGACTGACGAGCCGAACCTGATCGACGTCCGCGGCGAGGGAATCGTCGAGGAGTACGTCTCCCGCCTGTTTGGGTACCTGAACCTCCGCGAGCACTTGATCGAGCTTCCGTACCTTGCGTCGGTGTGGAGCGCGTTCGACGAGGAGCTGGTGAAGCCGGCCGCCGACCTGGACTACGCGAACGAGACGCCGACGCGGCTCTACGACAAGGGCTATGTGGTCGCCCGGGCTCTGGCGGCGGCGGTGGGCGAGGAGACGTTCGATCGGGCGCTCGCCCGCGCCGTCGAGGCGGGGCGCGCGGCGCGCCTTGACTCGGCCCTGCTGCGCTCCCTGGTCGAGGAGGAGTCAGGCGTGTCGCTGGAGGAGTGGTTCGACGTGTGGGTGTACGGCGCGGGGACCGTCGACTACTCGGTTCGGATCGTTGAGCGGGCCGAGAAGGACGGCGTTCACCAGACGACCGTCGGCGTGACGCGCGAGGGAGGAACGGTCCAGGCCGTCGAGGTGGAGGCGACGATGGCCTCCGGAGCGGCCGTGCGCCTCGTCTGGAGCGGGGAGGACGACGGGAGCGCCAAGGGGCGCTCGGATGAAGGCAGCGCCAAGGGGCGCTCGGATGAAGGGAGCGCCAAGGGGCGCTCGGATGACGGGAGCGCCAAGGGGCGCTCGGATGACGGGAGCGCCAAGGGGCGCTCGGGGGAAAGCGACGGGAGCGCCAAGGGGCGCTTGCATGACGGGAGCGCCAAGGGGCGCTCGGGGGAAAGCGACGGGAGCGCCAAGGGGCGCTCGGACAAGGGACAAGGGGACGCCCAGGGAGAACTGGTGTTTCACACGCCGTCCCCCGTGGCCGAAGTGACGATCGATCCGGACCACCGGCTCCCCGATCGAGACCGAATCAACAACCACGCCCCGGTGAAGATCGTCGTGGCGGCGACTCGCGCTGCGTACCCGCTCGACGCCTACGTCCTGTCGCCGACCACGTCGGGCGGCATCGTCCTGTCGCGCCTCGATCGATTCGAGCTCGCTCTCGGGGAGACTTCCGCGACCGTCGTCGTGCGCCAGGGACGCGACGTCCAACTCTCCGCGGCCGCGGCGCTGTCGAGCGTGGGGCTCGTGGGAAGCTTCGCGTATGGCGTGACGCACTACGAGCCGATCGAGATCGGGGCTCCCGGAACCACGTGGGACGCCGCGCTCACGATCACCGGCTCGGCCTACCGGCTGGTCTCGCAGGGCGAGCCGTTCTACGTTGCACGGCTGGCGGCCGTGCGGCTGCCGTCCGTCACGACGAGCCGGATCGCCGCGGCCGCGGTCGACCTCGTCTCCGGAGGATCGGCGCGCCTTTCCCTCACGGCGTTTAACGAGCTGCGGGTCTTCCCGGGGGTGTACCTCCAGGGGACGGGGTTCCTCGGCTTCAGCTCCGGAGACATCCCGCAAACCCTCCTCTTCGACTTCGGCGAGCTTGTGTCCGTGGCGCCGCCGCCGTTGCCGAACAAGCTCTCGGCAAGCCTTCAACTCGAGTTCCCGTCAGCGGAAGGGCTTCCGTACAACCTGTTCAACCTGGCGATGATCGACGGACAGTGCCTGCGTGTCTACGTTGCCGGCGGCGTCGGTTGGACAAGCGTCGGGCGATTCAGTACAACGTCCCCCAGCGTGGAGGCCGGGATCGAAGAGGAGTTCGACCTCTCCACACTGGGCGGGCTCCTCTCCCTCTCTGTTCGCGTCGGGGTGGCCGTGCCGGTCACCGGCGAGCCGGTTCCCGCCGTCTACGTAGGGTTCTCGCTGTAGGAAAGGGCGCGAAGGAGTCGGACGATGGGGATTCCAAGTCGATGGCTGAGCGACTACGTCGACCTTGAGGTGAGCGGGCCGGAGATCGAGCGGCTCGCGGAGCGACTGACCCTGGCGGGGTTGGAGGTCGAGGAGATTCGACCGACGGGGACGCTTGCGGGCGTCGTCGTAGGACGGGTCACGGCGTGCCGCCCCCACCCGAACTCGGACCATCTGTCGCTGTGCCGCGTCGATGTCGGCGTGGAAGCGCTCGACGTCGTGTGCGGCGCCTCCAACGTGCGCGTCGACGCCGTGGTTCCGCTCGCCCGCATCGGGGCGGAGCTCCCGTCGGGCTTCCGAATCGAGAAGCGGAAAGTGCGCGGCGAGGTGTCAGACGGGATGATCTGCTCGAAGGCGGAGCTGGGCCTCGAGGAGAAGTCCGACGGGATCTGGATCTTCGACGAGCGACTCGGCCTAGCGATCGGCGCGGACCTCGCGGAGCTGCTCGAGTACGACGACTACGTCCTTGACATCAAGGTGAAGTCGAACCGGACCGACTGCTTTGGGGTGTACGGGGTCGCACGCGAGGTGGCCGCCGTGCTCGACCGGCCTCTGCGGCCGCTCGACGTGTCGTGCGACGAGACGCGGGCGTCCGATCGCATCGAAATCCGGATTGAGGACTCAAACGACACGCCGCGCTACGCCCTGCGCCGCATGGACGGGGTGACCGTCGGGCCGTCACCGCTCCGGATCCAGCATCGGCTTACCAAGGCGGGAATGCGTCCGGTGTCGAACGCCGTGGACGCCACGAACTACGTGATGCTCGAGCTCGGGCACCCGGTCCACCCCTTCGACGCGGACTTGCTCGGGAAGACGATCCTCGTCCGCCGGGCTCGAAGCGGCGAGTCGTTCCGAACCCTCGACGGGGTCGAGCGAGCGCTCGATCCCAAGGTGCTTCTCATCACCGACGGAGGGCGGCCGATCGCCCTCGCCGGGGTCATGGGGGGAGAGGAGAGCGAGATCCGCGCCGAGACGAAGCGGATCCTCCTCGAGGTTGCCACGTTCGGGCACCGGACGATTCGCGAGTCGTCGCGCTCGGCCGGTCTGCAGACGGACGCGTCGCAGCGCTTCGAGCGCGGCATCGGTCCGGAGGGGATCCCCCTCGTCGCGGCGCGCACGGCGCACTGGATGCAGAAGCTGACCGGGTGCTCCGTCGTCGCGGGGCTCGAAGACGCGTACCCCGCTCCCGTCGCCCAACGAAGCGTGACGTTGCGGCCTGAGCGGGCGCGCGCCCTCCTTGGGATGGAGATCGGCGCCGGGGAGGTTGTCGACCTCCTCCGGAGACTGCAGATCCCGGCGAAGAAGGGGCGGGGTGCGTCGGCCGAGGTGACGGCCGAAATCCCGTCGTTCCGGCCGGATCTGGAGCGTGAGGTCGACCTGATCGAGGAGGTCGGTCGCATCTACGGCTACGACCGACTCGAGGCGGCGGCGCCTCGTGCGGCCGTGCGGGTGGGGCGAAAGGACGAGGTCGAGATCGGGAAGGACCGAATCCGTCGCGCGCTCGTGGGTCTCGGGATGGACGAGGTCGTCAACCATGGTTTTGACGAGCGCGTTTGGAGAGAAGCGCTGTCGATCGCGGATGCCGATCTGGTCAAGGTACGGAACCCGATGGCGGTCGGCCAGGGCGTGCTCCGCGGGAGCCTCCTGCCGGGGCTCCTCGCGACGGTCGAGACGAACCTCAGCCGCGGCGTCGACGGAGGGATGATTTTCGAGCTGGGGCGGATCTTCTCGGTCGCCCGCGGCGAGACGGACGCGCTCGGAGGAGCCCTCTTCGGGCGGACGGGGCTTCCTTTGTCGGGGAAGGAGCGCGTCTCCTTCTCCGCCGCAAAGGGTCTTCTTGATCGGCTGTTCGGGTGCCTCCGCCTCGACGGGATGAGCATCGTCGCCGACGGCGTGCCCTCGCACCTGCACCCGGGGCGGAGCGGCGTGTGGACTCGCGACGGCCGGCCGGCCGGAACGTTCGGGGAGCTCCATCCGGACCTCGCGGCGCGGTTTGCCGTCCCGACGACGGTGTACACCTTCGAGTTCGCGCTTGACGCCCTCCTGACGGCCGACCGTTCGGTGCGCTATGCGCCGGTTCCCCAGGTACCGGCCGCAAAGAGGGACCTCTCCCTCACAGTCCCGGCCGCGCTTCCGGAGGCGCGCGTGCGCTCGGTGCTCGCCTCGGAATCCGCGGTTGAGTCGATCCTTCTCTACGACCTGTACGCCGGCGCGCAGGTCGGCGAGGGGCGGAAGAGCCTGACGTACGAACTCTCTCTGCGCGCCTCGGACCGCACCCTCACCGACGCGGAGGTCGCCGCGATCGTCGAGCGTCTCACGAAGCGGCTCGACGAGATCGATGTGCGCGTGCGCTCGGCATGAACAAGACGATCCTCGCCCACGACGCGGCACAGATGGAAGACATCGGAGAGAACCTGGCTTCTCGGCTACGGGACGGGATGCTCGTGTCGCTCGTCGGCCCGCTCGGGTCGGGGAAGACGACGCTCGTCAAGGGGATCGCCAAGGGACTCCTGATCACCGACGTGATCGTCTCGCCGAGCTACGTGCTCGCTCGGGAGTACAAGGGCCGCTTGGCGCTCCACCATATCGATGCCTACCGCGTGGGATCGCTCGCCGAGCTGGCCGAGGTCGGTCTCGACGCCTACCTCCCGCCGGACCGCGGCGTCACGGTCGTCGAGTGGCCGGAGCGGATCGACGGCTTGGTCGAAGCGAGCGACGCGCTTGTCGAGATCGAGTTCCTCGATGACGGCTCCCGGCGCGTTCTGCTCCGGACGAAGTAGCTCGCGTTCCTGCACATCCTCGTCCGCGGACTGCACCGCAGAGGTCGCGGAGGACGCAGAGAGAACATCACCGCCCCGGCGCGCGAGAAGGATGACTCCGCCTCCCCTTCGTGTCGTGTGCAGTCCAGGGGGCGTGGGCTTCCCGAAGCGTACACCGCAGGGGACGCACAGAGTCGACAGACCAAGCGCCGCAAAGAGCCTCCACGCTCTTGGAAGCCCGGTCTCGGCCGTCCTCCGCGGCGCGCTAGGCGGCGTCCCAGACCCCGTCGACGGGCGCGCCGCACGACGGGCACGTGCCGTCGGTGAGGCGGTTCTCCCACACAAAGTACCCCCTGCGCCGAATCACGATCGTGCCGCACGACGGGCAGTGCGTTTCTTCCCCCTCGCCGCGGACGTTGCCGAGATAGACGTAGTGAAGCCCGACGTCGAGGCCGATGCGCCGCGCCTTCTCGAGCGCTTCCACCGGCGTCGGAGGGTGTTGGATCATCCGGAATGCGGGGAAGAACCTGCTGACATGCCACGGAATCGACGGGGAGATCCCCGCGATGGCCTCCGCCGTCCAGCGCAGCGCGTCGTCCGAGTCGTTCAGCCCGCCGATCACAAGGGTTGTCACCTCGACCCACACGCCTTCCTCGTGGACGCGCTCGATGGAGTCAAGCACGGGGCGGACGTTGCCGCCGACCACGCGGTGGTAGAACTCGTCGGAGATGCCCTTGAGGTCGATGTTGATCCCATCCAGCCAGGGAAGGAGGAGGTCGGCCGCATCGCGAGAGAAATACCCGTTCGACACCCAGACGTTGGCGAGGTCGGCGGCGCGGGCGCATCGCATCACCTCGAGGTAGAACTCAAGTGCGATCGTTGGTTCTGTGTAGGTGTACGCGATCGATCGGCAACCCGTTCGGGTTGCTTCCCCGACGATTTCGTCGGGCTCGGCGGCGTCCCCGACGAGACGGCCGTCGTGCTGGCGCGGGTACTGCGAAATGAAGTGGTTCTGGCAGTTCTGGCACGTGAAGTTGCAGCCGACGGTGGCGATCGAGTAGGCACGCGACCCCGGGTAGAAGTGGAACATCGGCTTCTTCTCGATCGGGTCGACGTCGCGGGCGACCAGGCGACCGTAGCTGAGCGCGCGGAGCGTCCCGCCGTCGTTCTCGCGAACGCCGCACAGCCCTCGCGATCCGAGAGCGATCGTGCACCCGTGCGCGCACAGGCGGCAGTGCACCGAGCCTTCGGAGCCGTGGTCGTAGAGCGTCGCTTCCTTCATCTTCGAGTCCCCCGTGCATGCTAGCACAGGGGCGCCGGGCGAGGAAGCGAGGCTACCCGGAGTTCGGGGGTTGTCGTACCATCCGGAGCCATGTCCCTCATCCAGGTGGAGCAGCTCACCAAGGCGTACGGGATGGATGTCCTGTTCGCGCCGTTCTCGGGGCAGATCGCCCCTGGGGACAGGATTGCGTTGATCGGGGACAACGGCGTCGGAAAGTCGACACTGCTGAAGCTCCTCGCGGACGAGGAGCGCCCGTCCGGGGGCGTTGTCCGAAGGATCGGGCAGGTTCGTGTCGGCTACATGCCGCAGACGGCCCGACTGCAGGGATCGGGAACACTTCGGCAGGCGATGGAGGAGGCGTTCGCGCCGCTGCGAGCGATGGAGGCGGAGCTGCGCGCTCTCGAGGTCGAGCTGGGCTCCGGCGCGTTGCCGGACTCCGTCCACCGCTACGATGACCTTCTCCATCGCTTCGACGCGGAAGGGGGCTACGAGATCGACGCCGCCGTGCGTGCCGCGTTGGCCGGCGTCGGGTTCGGCGAAGACGAACTCGACAAGCCGGTCGAGATCCTGTCCGGAGGGGAGGAGGCCCGTGCGGCCCTCGCCCGAGTCCTTCTCGAGAACCCGGACGTGCTGCTTCTCGACGAGCCGACGAATCACCTGGACTTCGCGGCCCTCGATTGGTTTGAGGAGCAGCTTCTCGGCTTCGCGGGCGCCCTCGTTCTCGTCTCCCATGATCGTCACCTCCTCGAGCGCGTCGCGAACCGGACGTGGGAGGTGGCCTTCGGCCAGGTCACGATCTATCGGTTGGGGTACGAGGCGTCGCGCGGCGCGCGCGACGCCGAGCGGGAGAAGCTGCTCGAAGCGTTCGTGACGCAGGAAGAGACGATCGAGAAGTACAAGGACTTCATCCGCCGTCACAAGATGGGGCAGAAGCACCGCCAGGCGAAGGATCGCGAGAAGAAGCTCGAGCGCATCGAGGAAGCGCGGATCGAGCCTCCGCGCGAGGCGAAACGGATCTCGCTCCGCATCCGCTCGGGATCGACGAGCGGCAAGCGCGTCCTGTCGCTCTCCGACCTCGCGGTCGGATTCGACCGGCCGCTCATCGAGTGCGGCGACGTCGAGCTCTTCCGCGGGGAGAAGGTTGCCGTCGTCGGGCCGAACGGATGCGGGAAGACGTCGCTTCTGCGCACGATCACGGGCGAGCTGGCGCCCCTCCGCGGCGCGGCGGAGCTCGGCCACGGCGTGCGGGTCGCCGTGTACTCGCAGACGCAGGAAGGGCTCCACGGCGACCGGACGGCCCTCGAGACGATCCTCGGCAAGAGCTCACTCACGATCAGCGAAGCCCGCGGCCTGCTCGGATCGTTCCTCTTCTCGGGCGACGAGGTCGAGAAGAAGGCGAAGGCCCTCTCGGGCGGAGAGCGGAGCCGGATCGCCCTTGCGCTCCTGTCGCTGATGGAAGGGAACCTCCTGTTGCTCGACGAGCCCACGAACCACCTGGACCTCGCGAGCCAGGAGATCCTCGAGCAAGCGCTCAAGGCGTACGACGGCACGGTTCTCCTCGTTTCGCACGACCGCGCTCTCTTGGAGGCTGTGACGACGCAGCTGTGGCGGGTCGAGGACGGCCGCCTGGCGGTCTCGTCGTACGGGTACGCCGAGTACCGGCGGCGAAGCGACGAGGCGCGGCACGCGGCTGCCGCGGGAGGCCGCGCCGCGGCGTCGTCCGGGTCGACGGAGCGGCGAAGCGAGAAATCGGTTCGTCTCGACGAGGTGGCAAGCGCGCGTCCGAAGAAGCTCGACAAGTACGAGCAGAAGAGGCTGGACGACGCGCGGGCCGCGCTCGAGCGGGCGATCGAGGAGTTGGAGAGGCGGCTCGGCGAGATCGAGCGCGATCTCGTGACGGAGAGCGAGGCGGGAAACGGCCAGCGGATTGCCTCGCTCGGCGTGGAGCACAAGACCGTGACCGCCGATCTTGCGGCCAGGTACCGTGAGTGGGAGGGGCTCGCGGCCAAGGCCGAGTAGCCACGGAGGGAGGGCGAGCCATGGGGATCGAAGAGCGCGTGCGAGCGGTTCTCGCGGAAATCCCACCGCACGTTACGGTCGTCGCCGCCGCGAAAACGCGCACGCCCGACGAAATCCGCGCCGCGCTGGCGGGCGGGATCCGCTCCGTCGGGGAGAACTACGTTCGAGAAGCAGAGAACGCGCAGAGCGCGCTCGGCCGCCGCGCAGCGGAGTGGCACCTGATCGGTGCGTTGCAGCGGAACAAGGCGAAGGACGCGGTTCGCCTCTTCGACCTGATCCAGACCGTCGATTCGCTTCGGCTGGCCGAGAAGCTCGACGCGGAAGGCCACAGGATTGACCGCATTGTCCCGATCCTGATCGAAGTGAACAGCGGCCGCGAGCCGCAGAAGGCAGGAGTCTTCCCGGAGGACGTCGAGGGGCTTGCGCGCGAGATTGCGGCCCTCGCGTCGATCGAGGTCCGCGGCCTGATGACCCTGGGACCTGCGCTCCCCGAGCCCGGCGCGCTCCGGCCGTTCTTCGCCGAGACGAAGCGACGGTTCGACGCGCTTGAGCGGCTGGGGCTTCCGAACGCGCGAATGACGATCCTGTCGATGGGGATGAGCGACTCCTACCGGGAAGCGATCGAGGAAGGGGCGACGATGGTCCGTCTCGGGACGGCCCTCTTCGGGGCCCGCGGGGAGGACGGATGAAGATCGGGATTCTGTCGGACACCCACGACAACCTCCCGGCGATCGAGCGGATCGTCGAGCGGTTCAACGGCGAGAAGGTCGATCTCGTGCTCCACGCCGGCGACTTCGTGTCGCCGTTCACGGCGGTTCCGCTCGGCAAGCTGAGCGTGCCGCTGGTCGGCGTGTTCGGGAACAACGACGGCGATCGGCTTCATCTCACCCGCCGATTCGACGGGGTCGGAACGATCCACGCGGGGTACCACACGTTCGAAGTCGACGGCGTGCGCGTCGTTCTCATGCACGAGCCGAGGTCGATCGACGCCTTGGCCGAGAGCGGCGTCTACGACCTGGTCATCTACGGCCACACCCACCAGGTCGACGTTCGCCCCGGCGGCCAGCCCACGGCCGCGGTCGTGAACCCCGGCGAGGCGTGCGGCTGGCTGACGGGGCGTTCCACGGCTGCCCTGTTCGACACGCAGACGCGGACGGCCGAGGTCTTCGTTCTGTAGCCCAACGGATGCACGGCATCCGTGTCGTTGACGATGGAGAGCCGTCCGGGGATACTGCGCCGC
Source organism: Candidatus Bipolaricaulis sp. (assembly GCA_028713635.1). Taxonomy (GTDB): domain Bacteria; phylum Bipolaricaulota; class Bipolaricaulia; order UBA7950; family UBA9294; genus JAPLGD01. Next base: position 8,719 of record JAQTNX010000019.1, on the reverse strand, counting down.
AGGGAGCCGCGGGAGGGGACGGAGAACGATGGAACCGGAAAAGACGAGAGCCTCTGGTGATCATGACTTGGTCGACTTGGCGCTCCAGCGCGCGGAGGAGTTGCGCCAGGCGAAAGCGTACGACGAGGGGATCCGGGTCCTGAACGAGGCCTTGGCACGCGAGGTCGACCACGCGGCGATCTACTTCCGGCTCGGGAACCTCTACATCGATCAGGGCGACCTCGACCGAGCCGAGCGCGCCTACCGCCGTGCCCTCGAGCTTGACCCAGAGCATGACCGCGCGAAGAACAACCTCGCCGTGGTCTACAAGAGGCAAGGTAAGTACTACGAGTTCGTGAAGACGTACAAGGACGCTCAGCGGATGGCGCTCCGGCCCCCGGGCCAGAAGGCGCGCCGCCCCGGCGTCTCCGGCTGGCTGCAGGACCGCAGGTCGACGATGGTCGTCGGCCTCGTGATCCTCGGCGTCATCGCCCTCGTTCTCTTTTTCCTCCGCGGGCCGTGATGACGGCCGGGGCGCGCCTAGTTCTGGGGCTTCCGCGGGAACGCGACCTTGTAGATCGCGACGGCGATCAGAATGTAGCCCACGGCGTGCAGCAGGATCAGCAGCGCTTCGAGCGACTCGGCCTTCCCGAGGATCGTCGCCAAGTGCGACAGGGCGAAGAGCCCGAACGCGACGCCGATGTACAGCGCGAGGGCGTTCTTGACGCGGGCCCAGCCGATGATTCCCACGGCGCAGATCGCCGCGCTGAGAACGAGGTTGAACGTTGTCACTGGATCCCAGTTCATGGTTCTTCCACCTCCGCGAGACCCATCCAGCATAGGGAGCGTAGAACCGTCCGGCAATTCCTGTTCTGTCGGGGTTCGTTTTCTCTCCGCTTGGGTTGCACGCGCCGCCCGGCAAGGGCTGACGTGACCGGTCAGGACTCGTCGTGTGTCCTGGAGAACCTCGGCGCACCCGACTACCCTGACACGTCACGGAAGGGGGCGGTCCGTTGGTCCGCATCTTCGCCAGCCTGTTCTTCGCCACCGCGGTGGCTCAAGTGGGCCTCGGGATCATCTCGCCCATCCTGCCGCTCTACGCGAGAACGTTCAACGCCACGGGCCTGGAGATCGGTCTGGTCTTCGCGGCGTTCTCCGTCTCTCGGGCGCTGCTCGGGCCGTTCCTCGGCCGGCTGTCGGATCGCGTCGGACGCAAGCCGCTGATTCTCGGCGGGTTGGCGGTTTATGCGGCCGTGTCGGTCCTCTACGCCGTGGCCTCGAGCCTCTGGCAGCTCGGTCTCTTCCGCCTCATCCAGGGGATCGCGTCGGTCATGGTCACCCCGATCGCCCAGGCCTACGTCGGCGACCTGACCCCGCCGGGGTCGGAGGGCAAGGTTCTCAACGCGTTCTACGCCTCGCAGTTCGTCGGGATGGCTATCGGGCCGGTCCTCGGCGGCGGGATCGGCGAGGCGTGGTCGTACGACGCGTCGTTCCTCGTCATGGGCGCCCTGACCGTTGTGTCCTTCTTCCTGGTCGCGGTCACGGTCCCGACGGACGAGACGGCGAAGGCACGACGGACGCCCCGCGTGCGTCGGATCGAGCCGCTCCGTGAGGTGATCCGCCACGACGCGGTCAAGGCCATGTCGGTTTACTTCGCAACCCGCGGCTTCTGGCGGCAGGCGTTCAGCACGTTCTACCCGCTCTACGCGGCGGCCGCGTTCGGGGCAAGCGAGGCCCAGATCGGGATCGTCCTCTCCGTGTACACGTTCGCGGAAGGCCTCCTCCAGATTCCGTTCGGCTACCTGGCCGATCGCTTCCCTCGGGTGCGCCTGGTCGTGATCGGCAGCATCTTCGCGCCGCTCTTCCTCCTCGCGTTCCCGTACGTAGGCTCCGTTTGGGGTGCGTCGCTTCTCACCGTGGGGATGGGGGGGTTCTCAGCGCTTGGGCGCGCGCCGCTGGTGGCGATCCGAACTCGGCTCGGCCGCGACCACGGGATGGGGACGCTCGCCGGTGTCCAAGGGAGCGCGTTCGCCGTCGGCCAGATGCTCGGCCCGCTCGGAAGCGGCTCCGTGGTCGATGCATTCGGTCTTGCGTCGGTGTTCCCGTTCGGCACGCTCGTCGGGTGCGCCGGAACCGGCCTCGTAATCGTCTGGATCCGCCGTTGGGCGAAGAAGGATCCTGAGGCCGCGGGTGTGCGAAGAGAAAGGCACACCTAGAAAGCGGGTGTGCCAAGAGAAAGGCACACCTAGAAAGCGGGTGTGCCAAGAGAAAGGCACACCTAGAAAGCGGGTGTGCGAAGAGAAAGGCACACCTAGAAAGCGGGTGTGCCAAGAGAAAGGCACACCTAGAAAGCGGGTGTGCGAAGAGAAAGGCACACCTAGGAAGCGGGTGTGCGAAGAGAAAGGCACACCTAGAAAGCGGGCGTGCCAAGAGAAAGGCACACCTAGAAGGCGGGTGTGCCAAGAGGAAGGCACACCTAGAAAGCGGGTGTGCCAAGAGAAAGGCACACCTAGAAAGCGGGTGTGCCAAGAGAAAGGCACACCTAGAAGGCGGGTGTGCCAAGACCACGGCACGCCCAACGGTAACGGTAGCGCGCGATGCCCAGGACGCCTAGTCCGCGTTCCGCCGCTGCGAGCCGATGTCGATGGCGCCTATGTCCGGGTGGTGGTAGCGTCCTCGGCGCGCCGTGGGGCGGTTCCGAACCTGGATGGCCGCGACGGGGCAGAGGTTGATGCAGCCGAAGCACTGCTCGCAGCGGTGGTTCCACCTGGGGCGGCCGCCGGAGAGCACGATGTTCTCCTTCGGGCAGACGCGCACGCAGAGGCCGCAGGCCGTGCAGGCGTCCGTGACGACGAATCGCTCGTCCCGCCGACGGCACGCGCGCGCGAACGAACGTCCCATCACGAGGTGAGCCAGTGCGCCGAGGGGCACGGTGATCCCAACTCCAAGCCGCCGCTCGCGCCGCGACGCCGCGCCGGCGATCTCGTCGAGGGCGCGTTCCGCCCGTGACAGGATCTGCCTCTGTCTCTCGGGCCGGGGAATGTCGAGGATCGCAATGTAGTTGTCCGGCATCTTCACCGAGAAGGCGGCGTCGAGCGGCCGTCCGGCGCTTCGGAAAAGCCGCCTCGCCTGGACCGGCGCCCAGCCGGCGAACCCGCCGGGGGTGAGAACGAGGAAGCTGTAGGTCAAGGCTCGGGCGTCGAGGCGCGCGACGAACTCCTGCACGATCAGCGGCAGCCCCTCGAAGTAGACCGGGCAGACGACGCCGACAACGCCCTCGGGACGCGCGACGCCGTCGAGGGAAGCGATCGGAAGAAGGCGCGCTCCCTCGAACGCCGCGGAGAGCCGCCGAGCGACGGCCAGGGAGTTGCCGGTCCCCGAGAACCAGTAGATGGTCGCAGCGGCGGTCATCTGGCGGTCGCTCCTCGGTCGGGCGGAAGCCCGAGGAATCTGCGACGCCTCGGCGCGGGGAAGACACTCTCGTAGTGGGCCTGGAGTCGCGCGACGATCTCTTCCGGGGCGCTGTCCGGGCCCGCCAGGTCGCTCAACCGAACGGGATCCCCGAACCGAATTCGGATCGGGGTGAGTTCCGGCGACCCTCCCGAGGGGTGAGGCCTTCCTGCGCAGCGGAACAAGGCGTAGACGTGGCGGGTCGTGCTCCCTTCCTCTCGCATCGGAACGAGAGCCACTCGGTCGCCTTCGCTGCGGGCCAGAGCGGCGGCGACGACGCCGACTCCCGGATACCAGCGAGAGTCTCCGCGCCCTCCTCCATCCGGGAAAATGACGACGCACCCACCGCTGCGCACGTGATCGACGCCCTGCATGAGTCTGCGCCGGTTCACCGACTTCGGCTCGTCGCGCACGCGCCCCCGCTCCAGCAGGCCGGTGAGCCAGTAGGCGATCATCCGTCGCGTGCCGCCGCGTCGCCACTCCGTGAAGCGCCGCGGCGCCGACGCCTCAAGCGGAAGCATGTAGGTCCGAAGCGCGGGAATGAGCCGCCCCACGTAGCTCAGCATGAAGAACCGCACGTCCGGCCGGTCGACGGCCGCTCCGACGAGAAACGGCGTGAACAGGGTCGGGTGGTTCCCATAGAGGATGGCGGGTGCCTGGGCAAGGACCTGCCGCGTCGCTTCGGGGATGTCGAACTCGTAAGGCAAGCCCAGGCGGTCGGCGGCGACGCGACAGCCGGTGGAGAGCCCCCCTTCGCGAATCCCGCGATCCACCTCCCCGGCGAACCGAACGATCCCCGACATGGGGTAGAACCGCTCGACCGTCGCGAGGAGGGCGCGAAATCCGCGCGTTCGCCAGCGCACGTCGGCGAATGCAGTCTCAAGCGCTCCCTCGCCGCCGCGCGCGTAGGCCTTGCGGACCCGCCTCAGGGCCCTCCGCGAGGACATGGGACGGCGAAGCCTGCGCCGTCGGGCAGGGTTGCCTTCCGGAGACATGCCGTTCTCGTTCCTTCTCACCGGGGACCACCTGGCGAAACCCTACCCATTCGGGGCAGTGCCGTGAAACGCCACCGACCCGCCGCGGATCGGCCTGTCGCAGGTGTGTCTAGAACCCATACGCGCTCGGATCGAACCTCCCGAGGTTCGCGGGGTCGAACGTGCCTTCCGGCAGCCCGCCGGCGGGGCGGCGGATGCCGGACAGCGTGATCGTGGAGACGTCCCCGGTCTCGAGGTCGCGCCCGACCATCACGTCAGGGATCCGTCGGTCCTCGAACGTACCGAGGCTCGCCACCACGATCTCCTTCGTTCGGGCGCCCGAGGCGTTGTACCCCTCGAGCCGTAGGAACATGTCCTCCTCTTTGTCGACCCAGAGCAGCATGCGTGCGTAGTCGGTGTCGACGCCCGGTTTCGGGGTCAGTTCCAGAACCCACACGGCGCGCTCCTCACTCCCGACAACGATCGTCTCCTCGCGGAGGATCGTGGCGGAGTAGTCGTCCCGCAGGTCGCCGGCGCCGGCGATGTCGGCGTACGAGAGCGTGCTCCCGGCGAAGTTGCCGGACTGATCCTCGTCCGACACCAGTTCCTTGGTCAGGCCGAACGACGAGATGTAGAGCCACATGCGGCTCTTCTCGCTCTTCGCCTCGGGCGTCGAGAGAAGGAAGATCATCCCCTCGTCGTCTCCGCCCACGAAGTACATCAGGGCGTGGCTTGTCTCATCGGCGTCTGAGGGCTTCTTCGGGTCGATGATCGTCTCCGCCGCGACGGCGAGGTTGTAGTCCGTCGTGATGCCCGATCCGTACTGGTTGAGGACGGCGATGGATAGGAGGATTCCCTCTCCGCTGTCGGCTCCTCCGATGCTGAACGTGTCCTGCATGCGGTTGAGAATGTCGTCTCCGGTGACGGCGAATGCGGCCGCGGTGGCACAAACGACGATCGTGATCGCGGCGGCCGCCGTAAGGACATTGCGGATGCACTTCATGTCGGTCTCCTTATGCCTTCTTGGTTCTTGATTCCCAGGAACGACGCAGTCGGCTCCACGGGGGAGTCGTCACGAACCGAGGCCGCAGCGTCACGAGAACGGCGGGGATGATCGTCAGCGCGGCCGTGCCGCTGGCCGCCATCGCGAGGCCAAGCAGTCCTCCGAAGCTGCGGAACGCCATGAACCTTGAGACGCTGAGGACGAGGAACCCCGCTCCGACGGCGCCGGCGTTGAACAGGATCGCGCGTCCCGCCGTGCGGGCGGCTCGCTGCGCGGAGCGAACGCGATCCCCGTCGACGGCCATCTCCGTTCGATAGCGGCTGACGAAGTGGATCGCGTAGTCGATGCCAGTTCCCATGGTGATGCTTGCGATCGTCGCCGACGCGATGTTCAGGGTGATCCCCGACAGGGCCATGACGGCGAAGATCGCGAGGAGGGTAAAGGCCAGCGGAATCAGGCAGATCAGCCCGGCGACGAGCGATCCCATGATCGCGGCCACGATCAGGTAGACGATGATCGCCGACGAGTAGATGTTCGAGATCATGCTTCGGATGAGCTGACGCGACATCGAGTCGAAGAGCTGCGTCGGCCCGACCATCTCGGCCTTGACCCCTTCGGTGAAGTGCTCCCTGAGGTACGCGCGAATGTCGCGAACGAGCTTCGCCTTCGTCTCGCCGTCGGCGCGTGGGTAGTAGCCGGCGATCTCCCCGGCCGAGAAGTCGGGGAGGGCCACCGTCCCGAAGTCGCCGCCCTGGAACGAGAAGAGGGCGAGAAGCTGCGAGACCTGCTTCCGTTCGGACGGAATCGCGTGGAACGTCGGATCGTCGGCGTGGAAACGGAGGTTGAGCTCCCGGACGAGGTCGGTGATCGACGAGGTCTTCTGAACGCCGAGCGTGCGGAGGTAGGCCTCGAGGTCGAGCATCTCCTCGAGCAGCTCCGGACTCTTGAGTCCGTCCTTCCGGCCCGTGTCGATCTCGATCATGAGCTGCTCGCTCCCCGAGAAGTGCCGGTCGAAGTCGGTCATGCCGAGAATCGCAGGGTGCTCCTGGCCGAGGAACGCGGCCATCGAGGAGTCTGTCTTCAGGAGCGGGACTGCGACGGCAAGTCCAACGACCACGACGCCCACGACGAGGAGGAACGAGCGCGGCCGACGCGCGACTCCGCCCGCGATGGCTCCGAGGCCCTCGGCCAGCCGACCGTTTGTGCCGGCCTTCGCGTGAATCTTCAGGCGAGGCGTCGGCGGTGGCAGGATGGCGAGAAGGGCCGGGACGACGAGAAGCGCGAGCACGAGGGCGAGGGCCACGCCGATGGCGGCGATGACCCCGAACTCCCGGAACAGGGGCATGTAGCAGGTGAGGAGCGACAGGAAGCCGCCGACCGTGGTCAGGCCGGCCATCACGACGGCGCCGCTGATCGCGGTCGCCGACTCGATCACCGCTTCGCGGCGCGGCTTCCCGAGGGCGATCGCCTCGTCGTATCGGTGCATGATGTGGATCCCGTAGGCGATGCCGATGGCGAGCAGCAGCACGGGCAGGATGAACGTGATGATCGAAACCTTGATGCCGAGGAGCCCCATCGGACCGAAGGTCCACACGACGGAGAGCCCGACCACGAGGAGCGGGATCCACACGCCCCGGAGCGTCCGCGACGTCAGGAACAGGACGAGGCACATCACGGCGAGGATGATCGGGATGAGGACGACGAGGTCGCCTTGGATCGACTCCGTAAGCGACAGCATCATGTACGGCTCGCCGGAGATCGAGAACCGCTCGGGCGGCGTCCCGACCTCATTCATGGTCTCTCGAATCGCTCTTGTGACGTCGAACTCGGAGGCGTCCCGCTCCATGCGGATGAGGATCGCGGCCGCCGATCCGTCCTCAGCGATGAGGAGTCCACGGATCGACTCCATCGACAGGATTCGCTCGCGGTACGCGGCGATGGCCTCGGGGGTCGTGGGGGCACGGCCGTCGGGAGCGGCGGGACCCACGTCGAGGGCCGCCGCCGAGCTGGCGATCACGTCCTGGCTGAGCGGACCCTGGACCTCCTCGACGCCGGGGGTCTCGGCAAACCGCGTCTCCAACTGCTCGATCTTTGTGAGGGTCTCCACGTTGAAGATGCCGTCCGGCGCGATGACGGCGACCATCAACAGGGTCTGCGAGCCGTAGCGATCCTCGGCGTTCTTGATCAGGACGTATGCCGGGTCCTTGGCGCTCATGTAGCTTGCGAAGTCGACGTTCGTCTCGAGGGAGAAGAGGGGAACGGCGAGGGCGATGGTGATCAGCCCGACAGCGCCGATGACCCACCGTGCGTGGTCGACGACCCAGGTGAAGACGCCGCGCATCACTGGAGCCACCCTTCTTGGACGGAACAGGATGCCGTCAGCGCCGCCCACAGGTCGTCGAGCGGACCTACGGCGGACGCGATCCCGGCGAACGCGCGGTCGATGCCGCTGCGGAGTAGCTCGACCGCCTGCGCAGCGAGCGGGTTCTCGCGCGGATCGCCCGCAACGAGGATCCAGATGCGTGTGGCCGTCCCGTCATCGATGCCCCGCGGCACGATCAGGATGAGGTCGAACGGAGACTCGGGGCGCGGCAGGTTTCGCAGCGGGTCGGCGAACGGACCGAGGCTGTCGGCGAGAAGGATAACGACGTCTGCGACGCCGCTCTGTCGGATGCCACCCGCCAACCCCACCACGCGCAGGGTCGACGCCAGGGTCTTTGTTCCGTCCACCACGAGAACGCGGTAGAGCGCGCCCGACGGCGAGGCGCCGTCCGCGGCGGCCGCCGCGAAGCTCCCCCCGACGACGAGGCCGAGGAAGAGCGCAACGAGGATCGAGCGGTTCGTCTTCATGCGGGCTCCTTTCGAACGCTCGCCCACATGAGCTGAGCGAGCTGCTGGGTCACACGGTGCAGGGCGTCTCTGGGCAGGTCGTCCGCGTAGGTTGTGAGGTAGAGGGGAAGCGTCTCCTGCAGCGCAAGCATCGCGCACGCCACGATTCGGACGTCGAGCGCGCGCATCTCGCCGCGGATCTTCCCCCGCTCGAGCAGCGCGGTGATGCGATCCAACAGGTAGCGCTGGAACTCCACCATGCGTTCGTTGCCGTCGCTCAGCGCGAGGAGCGAACGGCGACTGAGGACTCGCATCAGGTCAGGCTCCTCGCGAAACAGGTCGGTCTGCTTCCCGACGAACGCGGTGAGGATGTCGGGCACCGAGAGGGCCGAATCGATGAGGCCGTCGACGAAATCGAGCATCCCGTCGATGTAGCGTCGGAAAATGGCGATCAGGATCTCTTCCTTGCTTGCGTAGTAGAGGT
>JAQTNX010000018.1 GCA_028713635.1 Candidatus Bipolaricaulis sp. | reverse complement strand
CGTTCTTCTTCTCGACCTGACCAAGGGGATCGGCGCCGCCGTGGCCGTTCCCCGGATTCCGTTTCCTCTCGGCCCGATGCCCGTCGACGCGCCCACCGTGGCGGCGCTCTGCGGGATGGTTGCGGTTGTCGGCCACGTTTTCCCGGTGTACATCGGTTTCCGAGGCGGGAAGGGGGTCGCCACGGCGGCCGGCATGCTCGTCGCGCTCCTCCCGATCCCCGTCGGAGTTGGGATTGGGGTGTTTGCCGCAGCGGTCGTGGTGTCCGGTTGGGTGTCACTCGGGTCGCTCGCAGGGTCGTGGGCGGTTCCCGTCGTGGCTCTCGTCCATCCGGGCGGGCCGCCGTACCCTCCTCTCTTCATCGCGTTGACCTTCGCTCTCGCGCTGTTCATCACGTACACCCACCGCGCCAACATCCGCCGCCTGATCGCTGGAACGGAGCGTGCGTTCCCGAATCTTCAGGTCTGGAGGCACCTCCTCCGGAAGTAGGCGGCGCGCAACTCAATCCAGGATAGCGTTGGACGCTCCTTCGGGTGGGTGCTACAATCGAGGCCAAGGGACAAGGAGTCGGTGATGGAGAAGGATGCGAGTCGGGACTTGAGGAACCGGAACCTCCGGAACATCGCGTTCATCACGATTGTCGTGATTCTCGCGTTGATCGCGCTCCAGACCTGGCTCAGCCCGCGCGACGACCGGCAGGCGGTCGCGTACTCGGAGTTCCGCAGCAAGGCGGAGCAGGGTCTGATCGCCTCGGTGGATGTGAAGGAGGACTCGTCGCAGGCCGTGGCGGTTCTGAAAGACGGCACGGAAATCACGGTCCGCCTTCCACAAGACTCGGGTGCGTACGCTGCCTTCCTGGACCAGTACATCGAAGACGTAGAGTATGCGGCGCCGTCGGGCAACAACCTGCTCGTGTCGATCCTCGTCTCTCTTCTCCCCATCGTGTTGTTGATCGCGGTTTGGATCTACATCATGCGGCGGACCCAGACCGGTGCGGGAGCGCTCTCGTTCGGTCAGTCGAAGGCCAAGCTCGTCAACCCGGACATGACCCAAACGACGTTCGTCGACGTCGCCGGGATCGATGAGGTCAAAGAAGAGGTCCAGGAGATCGTCGAGTACCTGAAAGACCAGCGCCGCTTCTCCAAGCTCGGTGCCGAAATCCCGAAGGGCATCCTCCTCGTGGGCGCCCCCGGAACGGGGAAAACGCTGCTGGCCAAGGCGATCGCCGGCGAGGCCAAGGTGCCGTTCTTCTCGATCAGCGGCTCGGACTTCGTCGAGATGTTCGTGGGTGTGGGCGCGGCGCGCGTTCGCGACATGTTCGAGAAGGCCAAAGCGAGCGCTCCGTGCATCATCTTCATCGATGAGATCGACGCGGTGGGCCGGAAACGTGGCGCGGGACTGGGCGGCGGACACGACGAGCGGGAGCAGACGCTGAACCAGCTCCTCGCGGAGATGGACGGATTCCAGCCGAACCGCGGGATCATCATCCTCGCGGCGACCAACCGGCCCGACGTGCTCGACCCGGCGCTCCTGCGCCCCGGGCGGTTCGACCGCAGCGTGCAGGTGCCGTATCCGGCGCTCCGCGACCGCGTGGCGATCCTCAACGTCCACCTAAAGACGCGGAAGATCGCCGCGGACGTGAACCCCGAGATCCTTGCGCGCAAGACTCCAGGCTTCGTGGGCGCCGACCTCCGAAACCTGTGCAACGAGGCCGCGCTGCTCGCGGCGCGCAAGAACAAGGAGACCATCGAGATGTCGGACTTCGAGGAGGCGACCGACCGCCTCTTCCTGGGGTTGCGCCGGAAGAGCGTCGTCCCAACCGAGAAGGAGCGACGGCTCACCGCCTACCACGAAAGCGGCCACACGCTGCTCGGCTTCATCCTGAAGCCCGGAGATAACGTGGTGCACAAGATTTCGATCCTCCCGCGGTCGCACGGATCGATGGGCGTTACCCAATCCCTCCCGCTCGAGGAGCGCTTCAACCCCACACAGATGGAATTCAAGGACGCCCTTGCCGCGATGCTCGGCGGTCGTGCGGCGGAGGAGATCGTGTTCAGCGAGTTCGCCGCGGGATCGGGCAGCGACCTCCGGGAAGCGACGCAGCTCGCGACGAAGATGATCGTCGAGTGGGGAATGAACGAGGATCTTGGCCCGATCAGCTTGGGCGGCGACCGGATCAACGTCTTTCTCGGCGAGGACATCGTGAAGTCGAACGAGCACTCTGAGGAGATCTCGGCGCTCGCGGACCGGGAGATCCGCGGACTCCTGATCGGAGCCTACGAGAGAGCCAAGCAGCTTCTCACGAAGCACCGGGACGCGCTGGACAAGCTGGCGACGGAGGTTCTGGCCCGCGAGGAGATCTCCGGCGACGAGCTGACGGGGTTCCTGAACAACCTGATTCCTTCTCCCGCCGTCGGATGACGAAGCGCGCCCGCAACGTCGTTGTCCTCGGGTCCACTGGATCGATCGGAACGCAGACCCTCGACGTCGTCGAGCGACTCCAGGCTGCCGGCGTGCCGTTGCGCATCGTCGGCCTCGCGGCGGGAGGGAACGTTGGACTTCTTGAGCAGCAAATCGAACGCGTCGAACCGGACGCAGTCTCCGTGGCGTCGCCGGCCCACGCCGAGAGGCTTCAAGCCCGCTTTCCCGGTGTGCGCGTCCTGAGCGGAGAAGGAGGGCCGACCGAGCTCGCCGCCGAGGACGATGTGGACGTCGTCGTCAACGCGCTCGTCGGCGCGGTGGGGTTGATGCCAACCCTCGCCGGCGTGTCGCGCGGACGAATCGTCGCTCTGGCGAACAAGGAGAGCCTTGTCGTGGGCGGCAGCCTCGTACGCGACGCGCTCAAGACGGGCGGCGGCCACCTCATTCCCATCGACAGCGAGCACAGCGCCGTCCTCCAGTGCCTCGAGGCCGGACGGCGCAAGGATGTGCGACGGATTCTCCTGACGGCGTCGGGCGGCCCATTCCGAGACGTCGACCCGAGCGCACTCGCCCACGTCACCCCCCAGGATGCGCTGCGTCACCCCACCTGGGCGATGGGTGCGAGGATCACCATCGACTCGGCGACGATGGTGAACAAGGCGTTCGAGGTGATCGAGGCCCACTACCTCTTCGGCGTGTCGTACGACCAGGTGGACGTGGTGCTGCACCCGGCATCGATCGTCCACTCGCTCGTCGAGTACCGCGACGGGTCGATCCTCGCCCAGCTCGCGACGCACGACATGCGGATCCCCATCCAGTACGCACTCACGTACCCAGACCGGCTGGCGACGGATCTGCCGCGACTCGACTTCGAGGCTTCACTCGCCTTCGAGTTCCGGCCCCTCGACCCCGCGAAGTACCCGGCGTTCGCTATCGTGGCATCCGCTGCGCGGACTGGCCGCAGCGCGCCGGCGGCGCTCAATGCAGCGGACGAGGTGCTCGTCCGCCGCTTTCTGCATGGAGAGATCCCGTTCCTCGGTATCGCCCGGGGGCTGGCCGCCGTCCTCGCGCGTTGGCACGCGGAGATGGGCGGCGACGGGCACGACGCAAGCGATCTCGGCGAGCTCCTCGCCGCCGACCGCTGGGCGCGCCGGATCGCACAGGGCTTGGCTCTGCCCGAAGAGGGCAGGCGTGTCGGACTCTCCCCGGAGGACTCATGGACGTGACGACCGAGCAGGTGATGACGGCGATCCGCGGCGTGACCGACCCGGAGCTCGAGATCAGCGTCGTGGACCTTGGACTGATCTACGATGTGCGGTGCGGCGACCGGCGCGTCGATGTCGACATGACGCTGACGAGCCCGGGATGTCCGATGGGGCGGCTCATTGCCTCGGACGTCGAAGAGGCAATCCGGCAGGCGTTGCCCGGAATCGACGTTTCGGTCCACGTCGTCTGGGATCCGCCGTGGACAGCCGACCGTCTCTCGGCCGACGCGCGTCGACACCTCGGCTACGACGGCTGAGTCGAGCCCCTTGGCGGTCGGCGAACCAGCCTCCACAGGGAAGTCAGGCGCACGAAGAGGCCGTACGCGAGGAGCCCGACCAGCGTCGGCGCGAGCACGCGGACGACCACGGGCGTCGAGCGCGCGGCCCAGTGGGTCGCGTACACGAGGCCCGACATTCCCAGCGTGCCCGCCGCCGCGAGCGTGAGACGCCGCACGAGCGAGGCCCACGGCGTCTTCTCCCGCAGAAACACCAGCAGGACGGCGGCGTTCACGATCCCCGCGATCCCCGTCGCGAGGGCAAGCCCTCCCTCCTTCATCGGGCCGACCAGGGCGAGGTCGAGGGCCACGTTCGTCGCCACCGACGCCAGAGCGCCGATGAGTGGCACGGTTGTCCGTCCCAGCGCGTAGAAGGCGCGCACCTGGACGTACACCCAGCCGTACGGCAGGAGCCCCACAAGGTAGAACGCGAGAACCCGCGCTGTACGTAGCGTGTCTGCGGCGGCGAAGCTTCCGTGCTCGAAGAGGAGGCGGATGACGTCGCCGCCGAGCAACGCCAACCCCGCCGTTGCAGGGAGCAGGACGAGGGCCGTCGCGGCCAGGCCGTCGCCGACGTACGTCGAGAACCGGGCCGAATCCCGCTCGACCTGCGCGGCCGACAGGCGCGGGAGCAGAGCCGTGGCGATGCTTACCGCCAGAACGCCGAGCGGAAGCTGGAAAAGCCGCATGCCGTACTGCAGGGCGGAGATGCTTCCGTCCGGCAAGTACGAGGCGAGCTTGTTGTCGACGAGAAGGTTGATCTCGGATACCGCGAGGATGAACACCGCCGGCGCCATTCGCCGCAGCAGCGACCACACGCCGCTGTCGATCGGAAGAAGCGTGAACGAGAAGCGGAAGCGTACCTTGCGCAGAGCGGGAAGCTGCGACAGGAGCTGCCCCGCTCCCCCGAGGAGCACGCCGGCGGCCAGTCCGTACACCGGAGTCGACCAGCGAGGCGCGAGGATCAGGGCTCCGGCAATCATCCCGACGTTGAACCATACGGGTGCGAACGACGGAGCGAAAAACCGCTCGTGGGCATTGAGGATCCCCATGAATACGGCGCCGAACCCGACCAGGGCGACGAACGGGAAGATGAACCGGGCGAGGGAGACGGTGAGCGCCATCTTCTGCGGTGCGAACCCGGTCGCGAGGAACGGCACGTACCAGGGCGCGAGGATGATCCCGGCGGCGCAGAAAAGAGGAAAGAGGACGATCAGGAGCGACAGCAGGTTGCTCGCGAACCGGTCGGCCTCGTCCGCCGAGGCGCGCAGCCCCGTGTAGATCGGCACGAAGGCCGTGGCCAGCGCACCCTCTCCGAGCAGCTGTCGTAGGACGTTCGCGGCGAAGAACGCAACAAGGAACGCATCGTACGCGGCCGACGCGCCGAACTGAGCGGCGATCGACGCATCTCGCGCCAAGCCCAGGACGCGCGAGACGGCCGTTCCGAGGGCGATCAGGAGAACGTCCCCTGCAAGGCTCTTCATGGCCTGTCGGGGACGCGGCTCAGGCGGATGTCTGGAGCGGCTCCTCGCGACAACCGCGCGGGGCCCGCGAAGACCAGGAGGCAGCAAGCGACGGCGCTTTCCCCCCATCCGTCGCTCATGCGGGCTACTCCTCCTTCTTGCCCTCCTCGTCGACGCGGACTCGTACGTCGACGGCGATGTCCTTGTAGAGGCTGACGGTCACGGCGTGCGGCCCGAGCGTCTCGATGGCTCCATCCATGCGGATCTTCGAGGCCTCGACGTGCTCGCCGGTCGTCTCTTCGATCTGGGCGGCGATGTCCTCCGAGCGCACCGATCCGTACAGGTGGCCGTCTCCGTGAGCCTTGCGCGTGAAGACGAACATCTGGTCCGCGAGCTTGGCCTTCAGCTGACGGGCCTTCTCAGCGCGCTGGAGGAGCTCGGCTTCGTGGGCGGCCCTCTCTTTGGTGAACCGAGCGATGTTGTGCTCGCTCGGCTCGATGGCAAGGCCGCGAGGGAACAGGTAGTTGCGCGCGAACCCGCTCGCCACGTTCACAACCTCGCCGACGTGGCCGACCTTGTCAATCGTACTCGTCAACAGCACCTTAGCGATGATCATCACCCCATGTCCTTCGATCGTCGCGTAATTGTAGAAGGGGCGGGACACCCCGTCAAACTGCGCTTCGGACCGCGCGGTACGGATATACTCCTTCCCGATGCTGGACTTGGTGCGGTGGTTCGAGCGACGCGACCGCGTGCTCGTCGTGGGAATCCTGAACGCAACCCCGGACTCCTTCTTCGAACGCAGTCGGTTCTTGTCCGCGGCGGAGGCCGTCGAGCGTGCCCTGCAGATGGAAGCCGAGGGCGCCGACGTGATCGACGTGGGCGGGGAATCAAGTCGGCCGGGGTCGAAGCCGGTGCCGGCGGACGTCGAATCGGCGCGGGTCGTTCCGATCGTCGAAGGGATTCGAAGGCGAAGTGACGTCCTGGTCTCGGTGGACACCGTGAAGTCCGCGGTGGCCCGGGAGGCTTTGGCGGCGGGGGCCACCATCGTGAACGACATCAGCGCGCTTCGGCTTGACGCAGCCATGGCGGGAACCGTTGCCCAGGCCAACGCCTACGTCGTCCTCATGCACATGCAGGGGACGCCGGCCACGATGCAGAAGAAGCCCGAGTACAACGACGTCGTCGGCGAGGTGCACGAGTTCCTCGCCGAGCGGCTCCGAGCGGCCGAGTCCGCCGGGATTCCGAACGAGCGGGTCATCATCGACCCCGGGATCGGGTTCGGCAAGCAGCTGCCTCACAACCTCGCGCTTCTCCGCAACGTCGAGCGGTTCACCGACCTAGGTCCTCCGGTGCTCATCGGGGCGTCGCGAAAGTCGTTCCTCGGCGAGATCCTCGGTCTTGCGGCCGAGGACCGGCTGGAGGGAACCTTGGCGGTCCACGCGGTCGCCGTGGCGCGCGGCGCGGATCTCATTCGGGTTCACGATGTGAAGGAGGGACGGCGGACAGCCGACGTGGCTCGTTGCCTACGATCCCATGACGATTAGCATTCTCGAGTTCCTCGATCGCCCCGGGCGGCGGCTTCCGGTGCACGCCGTGCTCGGCGGCTCGGACGCCGAAATGGACGGCGTCCGGACGATCGGTGAGATCCAGATCGACGGCGAGGCGTTCGCCCAGCTTTCCACACTCTATGTGGATGCAGACATCGCGGCGCACATCGTCCAGCCCTGCCGGCGGTGTCTCACGTCGATCGACATCCTGTTCACGCTGCACGAGTCGTTCACCTTCCCGATCCCTCCTCAGGCCGAAGCGATCGATGTGCGGCCGTACGTCATCGAACTAGTGTTCTCCGCCCACGACGCGAACGTGCTGTGCCGTCCGGACTGCCGCGGGCTCTGCGCGATCTGTGGAGAAGACCTGAATCGTCACCCTGAACACCGCCACACGGCCGGCGACGACGGACGGCGCAAGCTTGGGGATTTCCTCGAACCATGGTCGACGAAGTAGCCATCGGCTTCGACCCAGGGCTGGCGACGACGGGGTATGGCGTCGTTCGGGCGACGCTTCGGGGCTGGCGCGTCCTCGCGGGCGGAGTCATTGAGACCCCGGCGAATCAGCCCCGCGCGGATCGCCTCGGGACGCTGTCTGCCGAGGCGAGGGAGCTGGCGGACCTGTACCACCCGCGCGGCATCGCGGTCGAGGAGGTGTACTTCGCGACCAACGCGAAGTCGGCCATGAGGACGGCGGAGGCGCGCGGTGCGATCCTCGTCGCGGCGGCCGGCTTCCCGGTCCGCGGCTACACGCCCCTGCAAGTGAAGAAGCGGATCACCGGATACGGGCGGGCGAACAAGGCTCAAGTCCAGGCGATGGTGAAGCGGCTTCTCGCTCTTTCGGAGACGCCGAAACCGGACGACATGGCAGACGCCCTCGCCCTGGCTCTCTGCTACCTTCTCGACCTTCGCAGCCCTGGAGGGGTCGATGATGTCTACGTATGAGGAGATCCTCCGGCTTCCCAATCCGCAGGATGAGTCCCGCGTGCTCCTGTTCGACGGGCACTCCCACATCTACCGCGCCTACTACGCCATCCGCGACCTGTCCACTCCGAACGGGCGCCCCATCAATGCCGTCTTCGGCTTCTGGAAGGCACTCCTCCACGCGTTTCGCGATTATCCGTCGGCCTACGCGGCAGTCGTACTCGACGCGGGCGGGCGCACGTTCCGGCACGACCTGTACGGCGAGTACAAGGCGACGCGCAAGCCGATGCCGGATGACCTCTCGGCTCAGATGCCCATCATCATCGATCTCCTCGCGATTCTCGGAGTCCCTGTCGTGAGTCTTGCGGGGGTCGAGGCCGACGACGTGCTGGCAACCCTGGCGGGGCGGGCTTCGGCGGAGGGGCTGCGGTGTCTCATCTCGACGAGTGACAAGGACATGGCGCAGGTCGTCAACGAGCAGGTTGCCCTGGTTCGTCCGACGGGCAGGGGCGCCGACGCCGAGGGGCAGGTCCTGGATCCGGACGGAGTCCGGCGGACCTACGGCGTCTCGCCCGATCAGATCGTCGACTTTCTTGCCATGGTCGGCGACACGTCGGACAACGTCCCGGGCGTCCCCGGAGTCGGTGAGAAGACGGCCGCTGAGCTCCTTCGGCAGTTCGGCTCGCTCGACAACATCCTCGCCTCTCTCGATGAGGTCCGGAACGTCCGCATTCGCGAGAAGCTCCGCGAGAACGAGGCCGTCGCACACCGTGCGCAGGAGCTGATCCGGCTTCGGACAGACCTCCCGACGGCGGGGGTTCGCGAGGTCTGCAGACTTCGCGGGGTTGATGTCGCCCGACTGGCCTTGTTCTTTGCCGACGTGGGGTTTCGGAGCGCGTTGGAGGAACTGCGACTGGACGTGGCCCGTCCCGCTACGGAGGCGCCGAGGCCGGCGGCGGCCGTGCCGGCTCTGGACTACCGCTGCGTGCTCGATGAGACGAGCCTCGCGGAGGTGACGGCGGCTCTTGCCGGCGCCGAGCGGTTCGCCCTCGACCTTGAGACGACCAGCCTCGACCCGATGGACGCCGAGATCGTCGGGATCGCCGTGTCTCCGGCTCCTCTGCTCGGCTACTACATCCCGGTCGGCCACGACGCCCTGGGTGCGCCGGCCCAGCTTGCCGTCAGCCGTGTGCTGGAGGCTCTGCGGCCGTTCATCGAAGCCGATGCCCCGGCGATCATTGGGCAGAACCTGAAGTACGACATCACGATCCTCGAACGATACGGCGTTCACCCGAGCGGGATCGCCTTCGACTCGATGATCGCCTCCCACCTTGTTCGTCCCGAGGAGCGCCGGCACAACCTGGACGAGATTGCGCGCGCCGTCCTGGGATACGAGACCGTGACCTATGAACAGGTCGCCGGGAAGAACGGCGCGTTCGCCGCCGTTCCCGTGGACCAGGCGACGCGGTACGCGGCAGAGGATGCGGAGGTTGTCCAGCGGCTGTACAGTCCCCTTTCGGCCGCGCTCCGAGAGGTCGGGGCCGCTCACCTGTTCGAGACCGTGGAAGTTCCGCTCGTTTCCGTGCTGGCGCGGATGGAGCGGAACGGCATCCTGGTCGATTGCGGTGAGCTGGCCGCCCAAGGTGACGAGATCCGCAAGGAGCTGGCGATCGTGGAGTTCGACCTGTTCGACATCGCCGGCGCCCCGTTCAACCCAAACTCGCCCAAGCAGGTGGCCGAGATCCTCTTCGATCGGCTTCGCCTGCCCGTCCGGACGCGGACGAAGAGCGGACCGTCCACCAGCGCGGAGGTGCTTGCCGAACTTGCAGTTCAGCACCCGCTTCCCGGAAAGCTCATCATCCATCGCGAGCTGAGGAAGCTCCTGACGACGTACATCGAGCAGCTTCCCAAGGCGGTGGACCGCCGCACGGGGCGGATTCATACGAGCTTCCACCAGACGTCGACGGCGACGGGGAGGCTGTCGTCGTCCGACCCGAACCTGCAGAACATCCCCACCCGCACGGAGATCGGCGGGCGCATCCGCCAAGCGTTCGTGGCGCCCGAGGGGTGCGTCCTGCTGGGGGCCGACTACTCGCAGATCGAGCTGCGTCTGTTGGGCCACCTGTCGGGCGACGCGGAGCTTCGCAGGGCGTTCGAATCGGGAGCCGACCTGCACAGGGTCACGGCGAGCCGCGTGTTCGGGGTGTCCGAGGATCTCGTGACCGCCGCGCAGCGTGACGCCGCGAAGCGAATCAACTTCGGCATCCTCTACGGGATCAGTCCGTTCGGCCTCGCCAAGGAACTTGGAACCTCCCAGACGGAGGCGAAGGCATACATCGACCGATTCTTCGCGGCGTACCCGGACGCCCACGCGTACATCGAGACGCTGATCCAGCGGGCCACAGCGTGCGGCTACGCGGAGACGCTGCTCGGGCGCCGGCGCCCGTTGCGCGACCTGGGCTCGAAGGACGCGTCCAGGAGGAACTTCGACCGGCGAAACGCCGTGAACACGCCGATTCAGGGGAGCGCGGCCGATCTGATCAAGCTCGCCATGATCGACATCGATCGCAAGATTCGGGAGGCGCGGTGGCCGGCCAAGATGCTGCTGCAGATCCACGACGAGCTGGTCTTCGAGGTCGAGGAGGGCGCGTGCTCCGACGTCTCAGGTGAGATCGAGCGGGCGATGCGAGATGTGCTCGAGCTCCGCGTTCCCCTCGAGGTGAAGATGTCCGTAGGAAGGCATTGGGGGGAGATCTGAGGAGTCGGCGTCGGGTTGCGCGGGGATGGGGTGCGACACTCCGCGCCCGCCGGCGTGTAGGTACGCTACACACGGAGGAGTGATGGCAAGGCGGATCGTAGGCACCGGGTTGGCTCTTGCGGCGGTCGCGTTCGTTTCGGTGTTCGCGTTCGCTCGAGCGGACCTGATTGTGTCGAGCTTCGAGACTCGACCGCCGGTGCCGTTCCCCG
This sequence comes from Candidatus Bipolaricaulis sp., assembly GCA_028713635.1. Classification (GTDB taxonomy): domain Bacteria; phylum Bipolaricaulota; class Bipolaricaulia; order UBA7950; family UBA9294; genus JAPLGD01. The sequence continues at coordinate 14,231 of JAQTNX010000018.1, read as the reverse complement.
GCACCGTGGCGACCCTTGTGGCGGTCATCGAGAACGTGGGGGACGGCCGCTTCGGCTCCTCGGTCTCCGTCCGGTTCTCGGTTGACGGCGAGGAGGTCGCGAGTTCCACGATGGACGGAGGGATGGAGGCGCACGGCCGGCGCGAGGTGACGGCATCGTGGATTGCGAAGGAGGGGCCGCACATCCTGACGGTGGACGTCGACGAGCCGTTCAACCGCGTCCCCGAATCGCGGGAAACCAACAACTCCGCGTCGATCACGATCTTCGTGCCGTTCGCAGCCGCATCCTTGGAGGCCATCAGCGGCGTGCGTGTAGCCGTAGCTGAGTTCGACGACCAGAGCCGCGCCGGGTTTGTGAACATGGGCGCCGGCGTCGCCGATGAGTTGGCCGATCGGCTCCGCAAGTCCGGCCTCATTGTCGTCGAGCGCGGTGAACTCGAGGGCATTCTGCAGGAGCGGAGCCTGAGCCCGCACCTCTTCGAGAACCTGGTTCTTGCGGCTCGGGAGCTTGGTGTCGATCTTGTGATTGCCGGCGCGGTGGATTCCGTGGACGTCAAGGAGGTCACGCTCAGCCTGGGGATCGTTCGATTCTCCAGCGCCGTGGTCGATGTCCGCGCCTCGGCTCAAGTTCTCGACGCGCGGACGGGGGTCGCGGTGTCCTCGGCGTCGGGCGAGGGACGGGAAGAGGGCGCGACTGGCGTCTCAGTCAATCTGTCGGGATTCCTGGCCCTGGCGAACGCATACGACGTTTGCGGCGGAGGGCTGCGGAGCGACGACACGGTGTACTCGATCGGGGAAACCGTACCGATCGGCTACGCAAACGATGGGGATGGCGATTGGTTCAGCGTCGAGATCTACACGGCGTCGGACGAGTTCCTCGGCTGGCTCGGCTGGCGGTTCATTGGTGCGGGCGAGTGCGGGAAGTGGTTTTGGGATCAGCGGGACACGCTGGGAGCCCAGGTCGGCTCGGGAGTCTACACCGCCAAGTTGTGGAACGGCACATCATACGCCGCCGTCGTGGGTTTCCAGATCCATTCCAGGTGGAGTGCCTCGACGCCTCCGGTAAGAGAGATCACCGTCGGAACGGAGGCGTTCGACCGCACGATCGCCGGCATGGCCGTGCATCAGGTCGTCGACCAGCTTGCGGCGTCGGTTCTCTCCGGCCTGGCGGGTAGCGTCTCCCGCGTTGCGAACGAAGGGACGCTGTGGGGAGCGGCCCTGGCGACCGCCAGGCAGCCGTTGGTGCCTGCGAGGGTCGGCCAGGTCGCCGCCGCGCTCCCCGACGGGCGAGTGGCGATCAACATCGGGTCGTCGTCCGGCGTCGCCGTCGGGGACCGGTTCGAGATCCTTGCCGTCGAGAACCTCGTCTCCGACCCTCAGAGTCTCGAGATCCTCGGCTTCGATGTGACGAGCAAGAAGGGCGAGATCGAGATCGTCGAAGTGCGCGATCGCGTCTCCTATGGAGTTCGGATCTCCGACTTCGAGCCGAGCATTGGGGACGTAGCCCGCTGGATCGAGCCGTAGATCGCGCGGCCGGCGCGCTTTCGGATAGACTTCGGACACGATGACGCGGCTCCGTGTGCGTGCGCTCTGTTGCCTTGTGGTGGCGGTCGCCCTCGTGGCGGCGACTTCGACGGTCGCCGCGAGCGCATCGTTTCGATCGATCGGCCTACGGATGGTCGTTCCGCTCGGGGACGTTCCGTTTCTCCTCGGACTGGAGGCGTCGGCCGACGTCTCGTTCGGGGTCGCCTCGGCGACGTTCTTCCTCTCCGCGCGGGGCGAGACGGTGATTGCGATCTCGGGCGACGTTCGCCTGTCGAACGATCCCGACTCCGCGGAGATCTTCCTTCGGTTCTCGACGGGGATCTCGTACTTCGACCCCACGCAGGCGTACCCCGCTCCGTTCCTTGGGGCCGGATTCTCGTGGAATGCTCGACTGACCTCGGCGATCTCGGCTTCCCTCGCGGGCGAGTTCCTCTATCCGTTGTCCTTCCCCGTGCCGCTCGTGACGGTCGCCGGAAAGTGGTCTCCCGGATGACGTCCCTGTTCGGAACCGACGGAGTCCGAGGCGAGGCAAACCGCCTTCTGACCCCCGAGCTTGCGATGTCCCTCGCGCGGGCGGCGGCGCGCCTCGTGCCGAGCGGCGGCCGCGTCATCATTGGACGAGACTCGCGGACGAGCGGGCCGATGCTCGAAGCCGCGCTCGCCGCGGGCTTCGCCTCGGCCGGCGTCGACGTAGGCCTGGCCGGAATCATCCCGACACCGGCCATCTCGTTCCTCATCAAGGACGAGCGTGCGGATCTCGGTGCGGTGATCTCCGCCTCGCACAATCCTCCCGAGGACAACGGGATCAAGTTCTTCGATCGGCTGGGCTGCAAGCTTGTGGCGGATCAAGAGACCGCAATCGAAGCCGCTCTTCCGGGCCCGTTCGTTCTGGCGCCTCGCGCCGCGACGATTCGGCGACTCGAGGCGGCGGCCACACGGTATGCGGCCTTCCTTACGGGGGCGATCGAAAGCGAGGACGTCGATCTGTCCGGCCTCTCCATCGTGATCGATTGCGCGTGCGGGGCCACGGGACCGATTGCTCCTCACGTCCTTCGTCACCTCGGAGCTCGCGTCGTCGAACTGAACACGGCGACCGACGGCGATCGCATCAACGTGGGGTGTGGCTCGACCCACTTGGAGACTGTGCGTGCCGCCGTGGCGGAGCACCACGCCGATCTCGGGCTTGCGTTCGATGGGGACGGAGATCGCGTTCTACTTGTCTCGTCGGGCGGACGGACGATCGACGGCGACCAGGTCATCGGAATCGTCGCCCAGCACTGGCTCGACCGCGGCCTCCTGACCCCCCGCGTGGTCGTGACAACCGTGCTCTCCAACTTCGGACTCGAGAGGGCCCTCACCCAGCACGGCGTGGAGGTCGTTCGCACGCCGGTCGGAGACCGCAACGTCGCTCAGGCAATGATCGCGCGCGGCGCCAAGATCGGCGGGGAGCCCTCCGGACACGTGATCTTCGCCGATCACGCTCCCACAGGCGATGGGATCCTCACGGCCGTGAAGCTCCTCGAGATTGCCCACGAGGCGAAGACCGACCTCGAGACCCTGGCGCGTCGCGTTCCCCTCTATCCCCAGGCGTCGCGGAACGTCCCGTGTCGATGTCCCGTGGAACTCGCCGCGCGCAAGGCGGTGGCCGACCTGGTCTCGAAGGCTGAGAAGGGGCTCGGGGGGCGAGGCCGCGTGATCGTGCGCCCGTCAGGAACCCAACCGCTTGTGCGGATCCTTGTCGAGGCCGACAGCCAATCGCTGTGCGACCGGACGTGCGCGGAGCTCGCAGCAGGGCTCGAGCTCGAGATCGGCCGAGCCTCGTCGGCCGCTTGGCGCGGCCTAGACTAGGTCTGCCTCGAACGGGAACGTGAACACCGGGTTTCGAGCCGCCGCCGTCTGGTCGAGGCGCCGCACGGGGGCTCGCGTCGGAGCCTCGTGCAGAAGTTCCGGGTGCTCGCGCGCCTCGGCCGCGATGCGCTCCAGGATCTCCGCGAACCGATCGAGAGTCTCCCTGGACTCGGTCTCCGTCGGCTCGATCATCAGGGCCTCGTGGACGATGAGCGGGAAGTAGACGGTCGGCGGGTGAATACCGTAGTCAATCAGCCGCTTGGCGACGTCCAGCGTCGTCACGCCCTTCGCCAGGCCTTCCGAGGACAGCACAAACTCGTGCTTGCAGAGGCGATCGTAGGGGAGCGCGTAGGTTCGCTTGAGGCGCTCCTGGAGGTAGTTGGCGTTCAGGACGGCGTTGTCGCTGACGGCTCTCAGCCCCTCGTCACCGAGCTGCAGGAGGTAGGTGTAGGCCTTGATCGCGACCAGGACGTTGCCGAAGAACGAATGGACGCTTCCGATGGACTCTGGGAAATCCCAGTCCAGGGCATAGCGGTCGCGGCGCTTCACGACGCGCGGAACTGGGAGGAAGTCGACCAAGGGCTCGGAGACCGCCACGGCGCCGGCTCCGGGGCCACCCCCGCCATGCGGCGTCGATAGGGTCTTGTGGAGGTTGAAGTGGAAAACGTCGGCGCCCATGTCGCCTGGGCGTGCCCTGCCGATGAACGAGTTCAGGTTCGCACCGTCGAAGTAGCAGAGGCCTCCGGCCTCGTGGACCGCTCGCGTGACCTCAAGGATGTCCTCCTCGAAGATCCCGAGCGTATTCGGAACGGTCAGCATGATGCCTGCCACCGTGTCGTCGAGCTGGGCGCGCAGGGCATCGAGGTCGACGGTGCCGCGGGCGTTCGATGCGATCTCCGTCACGGAGAAGCCGGCGACCGCGGCCGATGCGGGATTCGTCCCGTGCGCCGAGTCGGGGAGGAGAACGCGAGTTCGCCGGCTCTCGCCGCGGGACTCGAAGTACTTGCGGAAGAGGAACATGCCGGTGAGCTCGCCGTGGGCGCCGGCGACCGGTTGAAGCGTGACCGCCGGGAGGCCGGCCACGCCCTGGAGGAGACGGGTGAGCTCGTACAGGAGCTTGAGGGAGCCTTGGACGTAGCGCTCATCGGTGGCGGGATGCACGTCGGCAAACCCCGGAAGGGCGGATGTGTCCTCGTTCACCTTCGGGTTGTACTTCATCGTGCAGCTGCCGAGGGGGTAGATCCCGTCGTCGACGCCGTAGTTCAGCTTGCAGAGACGGGTGTAGTGCCGGACGACCGTGGTTTCGCTCGTGTTCGGGATCCGAGGCGGCTTCGACCGGATCAGGTCCGCGCCAAGCCACGCAGCGGCTTCCTTCACCGGGACGTCGCACGCGGGGAAGATGCCGTCCGCGGCCTCGGCGGCGCCTCGCTCGAAGATCGTTCTCATCGCTTCCCTCCCAGGATGTCGACCACGCGATCGAGTTCGGCCTGAGTGCGTCGCTCCGTCACCGCAAGGCGGAGCGCGTTGGGCACGCCGAGATCGGCCATCGCCCGCGGCGACTCCACCAGGAACCCGCCGGCCTCGAGCCGTTCACGGACTGCGTCGGCGTTCCCGCCGGACGGCCGGACGACGAACTCGTTGAAGAACGGGCCGTCGAAGACGAGCGAGTAGTCCTTGAGCTTGGCGATCCTTGTCGCGAGGTAGTGGGCCTTCTCAAGGTTCAGAAGAGCCACCTGCCGAAGGCCGCCGGCCCCGATGCTCGCGAGGTAGACGGTGGCCGTCAACGCGCAGTGGGCGGCGTTCGTGCAGATGTTGGACGTCGCCTTTTCGCGGCGGATGTGCTGCTCGCGCGTCTGAGCCGTCATCGTGTACCCGATGCGTCCGTCGGCGTCCATCGTGCGGCCGGCCACCCGCCCCGGGAGCTGACGCAGGTGCTCCTTCCTGGTCGCAAAGAGGCCGAGGAGAGGTCCCCCATACCCCATGGGGAGGCCGAGGCATTGCCCCTCGCCGACGACGATGTCCGCGCCGAACGCTCCCGGCGGCTCCAGGATCCCCAGAGCAAGAGGATACGTGGCCGCGATGAGGAGCGCGTCGCCGAGACATGCCTTCAGTCCATCCAGGGCCTCGATGACGCCGAAGGCGTTCGGAGATTGGACGACGAAGGCGGAGATGTCCTCGGGAATCCGAGCAAGGTCGCATCGACCCGTCGGAGTGAAGGGCACGTCGACGAGCTCGACTCCTGCGGCCCACGCGTAGGTTTCGACGACCCGCCGATCGTGCGAGAAGAGGTTGGCCGCCACTGCGACCCTGCCGCGCTTCCGGATGCGCTCGGCCATGAGAACCGCCTCGGCGAGCGCGGTAGCGCCGTCGTACATGGACGCGTTCGCGATCTCCATTCCCGTGAGTTCGGCGATCATCGTCTGGAACTCAAACATCACCGTGAGGGTTCCCTGACTGATCTCCGGCTGATACGGCGTGTACGCCGTGTAGAACTCGGAGCGGGACGCAATGTGGTGCACAGCTCGCGGGATGTAGTGGTCGTAGACGCCGCCGCCGAGAAGCGGAACGCGCCCGGAAGCCGTGTTGGCCTCTGCGAGCCGCGACAGCTCGCCGAACACCTCGAGCTCGCTCTTGGGAGGAAGGTCGAGTGGCCGGTGGGCGTCGGTCACGGACGGCGGGATGTCGGCGAACAGCTCGTCGATCGAAGACCGCCCGATCTGCCGCAACATGGCGTGGCGGTCCGCATCAGCGTTCGGGATGTAGCGCATAGGACGTCGCCCTTCAGGCGATGAGCGCTTCGTAGGCTGCCGCGTCGAGGAGGCTCCCCGTCTCGGCGGGGTTCGCGAGTTGAATGACAGCGATCCAGCCGGCTTCGTGAGGCGACTGGTTCACCGTCTCGGGAGACTGCTCGAGGTCTCGGTTGACCTCGACGACCTTCCCGCTCACGGGGGCGTAGATGTCGCTCACGGCCTTGACGGACTCGACGGTGCCGAGGAGCCCGCCCTGCTTGACGTCGGCGCCGACCGTCGGGAGCTCGACGAACACAACGTCACCGAGCTCGGCCTGGGCGTGATCGGTGATCCCGACGCGGGCACGGTTACCCTCGATCTTCACCCACTCGTGCTCCTTGGTGTAGCGGTACGCCGTTGAATACGCCATGTCTCCTCCTCATCCGCCCTAGATCGCGGTTCGCCGGGAATTATACGAGGCGTGAGACCGAGCGACCACCGCTCAGAACGGGGCGGCGGTGCCCTCGCTCCCGGTCATGGGGTAGAAGCTCGCGTACGCCTTGTTGAAGTAGACCCTGACGGTGCCCGGAGGGCCGTGGCGTTGCTTGGACACGATGATCTCGGCTTCCGAGCCTGCTCCCTGGCCCGACGTCTCCGCCGTCTCCGACGGCTGGGCGTAGTAGTCCTCCCGGTAGATGAACATGACGACGTCGGCGTCCTGCTCGAGGGCGCCGCTCTCGCGGAGGTCCGACAGAACAGGGCGTTTGGACTCGCGCCGCTCGACGGCGCGCGAGAGCTGGGACACGGCGACGACGGGGACGTTCAGCTCCCGCGCCAGCTTCTTGAGCGAGCGGGAGATGTACGCAATCTCCTGTTCGCGGACGTCGGTCCGGATCCCGGCATCGACGAGCTGCAAGTAGTCGACGATGATCATGTCCAGCCCGTGCTGAGTGGCCATCCGTCGAGCCTTGGCTCGAATCTCGAGCACCGAGACGCCCGGCGTGTCGTCGATGACGATCGTCGACTTCTGGAATTTGCTGGCCGCGTTTGCGATGTCACGCCACTTCGGGGCCGGCACGTACCCGCCGCGCAGTCGGTGCAGGCTGACCTTCGCCTCGCCGCAGAGAAGCCGCTCCAGGAGCTGCTCCTTCGTCATCTCGAGCGAGAAGATGCCCACCGCGGCCTTGTCGCGAACGGCGGCATGGCGGGCGAGGCTGAGCGCAAGGCTCGTCTTCCCGGTCCCCGGCCGACCGGCCACGATGACCAGGTCAGAACGCTGCATCCCGGACGTCAGCTCATCCAGCTCCTTGAAGCCCGTCGAGAAGCCTCGGATCGTCTGATGATCCGGATCGCGGTGGATCTCCTCCAGCGAGCCGATGTGCTCGTAGAGGAAGTCGTTGACCAAGAAGTACGGACGGTCGAGGCTGCTCTCGGTGATCTTGAAGATCAGGGACTCTGCGTGGTCGAGGATCTCGTCCGCCTCGCTGACTTCGTCGTACCCAAGCTCGGAGATCTCCCCGCCGGCTTGGATGAGGGCTCGGAGAACCGCCTTCCGGCGGACGATGTCCGTGTAGTATCCGAGCGACGCGGTCGTGACGCTCCGGTTCTGAAGGTCATTGAGGTACACGCGCCCGCCGGCGCGTTCCATGTCCCCCCGCTCGTCGAGGCGGTTCGCGACGGCGATGATGTCGGCCGGCTCCCCTCGAGAGAAGAGCTCGCGAATCGTTCGGAACAGCACGCGGTGACGCTGCACGTAGAAGTTCTCCGGGGTCAGCCGCTCGATCAGGATCGGGACGCTTCCGTCCGGGTCGAGGAGGGCGGCTCCCAGCACTTGCTGCTCCGCCTCCACGTTCTTCGGAAGCTCGCGGATGCCTTCGCTCGGGGTCGATGGAACGTCGGGTTGTTTCATGACGGGACGACGGGCATTATAGACTGTCCCACCGGCGCGACCCAACCGCAGCCCGATCGTGGGACCTGGAGCGGCCTCTTCCCCGCAACGCATGGATTGAAGGGGCATTGAGGGTTGGCTATACTCGCGCGAAACGACTTCAGAACCTTGGAGGGTGATGTGGAAGTTCTAACAATGAAGGAGCTGCTCGAGACGGGCGTCCATTTCGGACATCGTACGCGAAAGTGGAATCCAAAGATGGCTCGGTACATCTTCACGGAGCGCAAGGGAATCCACATCATCGACCTCGAGCAGACCGTCGACATGTTCCGCAAGGCCTACTACTTCGTGCGCGACCGCGTCGCCGGGGGTGGCGAGGTCCTGTTTGTGGGCACGAAGAAGCAGGTTCAGGGGACGATCGCCGAAGAGGCTCTGCGATGCGGTGCGCACTACGTGAACCGCCGCTGGCTCGGAGGCACCCTCACGAACTTCCCGACGATCAAGCTCTCCATCGAGTGGATGAAGAAGCTCGAGACGATGGTCGAGGACGGGACGGTCGAGCATATGCCGAACAAGGAAGCGAGTCGGCTGCGCCGCGAACTCTCCAAGCTCCAGAGAAACCTCGACGGGCTTCGCCACATGGAGCGTAGGCCCGATGTGCTCTACATCATCGATCCCGATGTCGAGCTGAACGCCGTCCGCGAGGCGAACATCCTGGGGATTCCCGTGATCGCCATCGTGGATACGAACTGCAACCCCGACCCCATCGACTTCCTGATCCCTGGGAATGACGACGCGATCAAGGCGACCAAGCTCATCACCGCGCGGATCGCCGACGCCGTGCTTGAGGGACGAGAGGGGCGGCAGGATGCTCCGGAAGCCGCAACAGCCCCCGCCGCGACGCCGTCGGTCGCCGACGCCCCGGCGGCGGACGAAGACCCCGCCGTGGAGAAGCTCGCGGCCGCCGTGGGAGTCGAGACGGAGGAAGAGAGCGCCTAGGACCATGACCACCATTCGAAGCGAAGACGTGAAGAAGCTCCGCGCCGAGACCGGCGTGGGGATGATGGACTGCAAGAAGGCACTTCAGGACGCGAACGGCGATTTCGCCCGGGCGAGGCAGATCCTGCGCGAGCAAGGGCTGGAGCTCATGGGACAGCAGGGGCGCGAGGCAAGTGAAGGCCGCGTCGAGTGCTACCTCCACCACAGCGCGAAGATCGGCGCGATGGTCGAAATCGCCTGCAACACCGACTTCGCCGCGAAGAGCGCCGACTTCGTCCAGTTCTCCAAGGATCTCGCGCTGCACATCGCGGCGTCGAAGCCGCGCTACATCGCGCCGGAGGACGTCCCGGCCGCCGATCTCGACCAGGAGCGTGAGGTCTACCGCAAGCAGCTCGAGAAGGAAGGGAAGCCGGCGCACATCATCGAGAAGGCGGTCGAGGGGCGGCTGAACCGTTTCTACGAGGAGAACTGCCTTCTGAAGCAGGCGTTTGCGAAGGATCCGACGGTTCGAGTCGAAGACCTGCTCGCGGATCTTCGCACGAAGACCGGCGAGAACATCCTGATCAAGCGGTTTGCCCGCTACGAAGTGGGAGCCGGCGGAGCATGACGCCGGGGCCCTCGCGAATCCTGCTCAAACTGAGCGGCGAGGCCCTCCAAGGACCCGAAGGCGCGTTCTCTCCCGATTCGCTCAGCCGAATCGCGGGGGAGATCGCGCCTCTCTCTTCGACGCAGATCGCCATCGTTGTCGGCGGAGGGAACGTCATTCGCGGAGCCCGTACCGAGGCGTTCGACCGTGTCGAAGCGGACACGCTCGGCATGCTCGCGACGGTCATAAACGCCCTCGCGCTTCGAACGTACCTCGAGCATGCGGGGCGCGACGTCTTCGTCCAGTCGGCGATCGGCACCGAGTTGACCGACCCGATCTCCCCCCGAGACGCCCGGAAGGCACTCAGCGGAGGAGCCATCGTGGTGTTTGCGGGCGGGACGGGAAGCCCCCTCGTCACGACCGACACCGCCGCGGCGTTGCGCGCTGTGTCGATCGGCGCCGACTTGCTCGCGAAAGCGTCGAACGTTCCCGGCGTGTTCGATCGTGACCCGGCCAAGGATTCGAGCGCCCGCCGCTTGTCCCACGTCTCGTTCGATGAGTTCCTCGCGGCACGGTACGGCGTGATGGATCAGGTCGCCGTCGAAATCTGCCGCGAGCACCGTCTCCCGATCGAGGTGTTCGACTTCGATCGGCCGGGCGCGCTCCGTGCCCTCACGGAAGGCAAGCGCGTCGGAACGCGAATCGGCGCCTAGCGCAGGGCCGCTAAGCCCTCCGAGGAGCGCGACCCCGAGCCGCGAGGAGAGCTGCCGCGCCGCGTCGACCCCACGAGGATTCCCCCGACGGCGAGCCATCTCGTCCCCCTCGAGGTTCTGGGTGCGGCCCTCCCGTGCGAACTCCGCGATCGGCATCCGACTGCGCGGCTTTCTGCTCGTTCCCTCGTGAGCTCCTCCCGTGGACGCTTCGCGAAGCTAGACGCGGAGCCAACGAATGACCTCGCCGAAGCGCCGATCGGCGGCCGCCGCGGTCTCGGCGTCGACTCCGCGCCGATGTACAGCTCGTGCCGCCGCCTGAGCGGCCTCCATCAGGTCGAGATCGGCGACCAGGTCCGCGGCGCGAAACCGCGTCAGGAAGCCGTGCTGATGGGTTCCGAGAAGGTCGCCTGGACCGCGGATGCGAAGGTCCTCCTCGGCGATTGCGAACCCATCCGAGACGTCGCGGAACGCCTCCAAGCGACGGCGCGCGTCGTCCGTGCGCGCATCGGCGACCGCAAAGCACACGGACGGCTGCCCGGATCGCCCGATCCTTCCCCGCAACTGATGCAGCTGGGAAAGCCCGAACCGATCGGCGTGCTCGATCACGATGAAGTCCGCGTCGAGAACGTCCACGCCCACCTCGACCACGGTGGTTGACACGAGCAGGTGGACCTCACCCCGGCGGAACCGGGCCATGACGTCAGCCTTCTCCGTCGCCGGGAGACGCCCGTGCAGGAGGCCGACGCGAGAGCGGGAGAACCGCTCGGACAACTCTTCGTAGACCTTCACAGCGGCCTTGGCGTCGATCTTCTCGGACTCCTCAATGAGCGGAAGGATCACGTAGCCGCGTCGCCCCTCGTCGAGCGCCGTCCGCACTTCGTCGTACACCGCGCCACGGCGCGACTCGGCGACCCAGTGCGTCTTCGTCTGCTTCTCGCCCATCGGCAATTCGTCGAGAACCGACACGTCGAACTCACCGAACAGCGTCAGCGCGATCGTCCGCGGAATGGGCGTGGCGCTCATGACGAGCAGGTCGACGTTCTCGCCCTTCTCTTCAATGAGCGAGCGCTGGACGACGCCGAAGCGGTGCTGTTCGTCGATGATCACAAGCCCGAGCCGTCCGAACGCGACGGACTCCTGAATGAGCGCGTGCGTCCCGACGACGAGGTCCAGGTCCTCCTCCACGGAACGGCGAAGGTCGGGGTCTCCCGACGTCGCTCCGGTGAGAAGGCCGACGCGGACGGGAAGCCCTGCGAGCAGGCGCTCGAGGTTCGCGGCGTGCTGCTCGGCGAGGATCTCGGTTGGCACCATCAGCGCGACCTGGAATCCCGCCTCGATCGCGCAGAGGGCGGCTGCGACGGCGACGAGCGTTTTTCCGGAGCCAACGTCGCCCTGAAGGAGGCGCATCATCCGTAGGGGCTCCGAAAGGTCCCGTCGGATCTCGCGCAGAGCGCGCTGCTGCGCGGCCGTCAGGGGAAACGGCAGGCTGGCGAGAAGCGAGTTCACGAGCTGCCCCGATCCAGCGTGGGGCGCGCCGGTGCGGTCGCGCGTGGTCGCCAAGAGCCCGATCTGAAGGAGGAACAGCTCTTCGAACGCGAGGGCGCGTCGCGCTCGGTCGAAGTCGTCGGCTCCGGAGGGGCGATGGATGGACGCGATGGCGTCGCGCGCGTCCGGAAGGCCGGCTTCGGCGCGTACGTCAGCCGGGACGACGTCGCGAATCGCGGGGAGATACGGATCGAGGTTCCGCTCGACGAGGGACCGCACGAGACGGTCGGTGAGTCCTTCCGTGGCTGGGTAGATCGGGACGAGCCGCCCGATCTCCTGACCTGCTCCGGACGGCTCCCACGTCGGGGACGGCATCTGCCACTCGCGGAACTTCCACTCTGCTCGGCCGAACACGTCGACCTCTTCGCCGCGGCGGAGCTGCTGGGCGATCCAAGGTTGGTTGAACCAGACGGCGTACAGAAATCCGGTTCCGTCGCCGATCGCCGCCTTGATCACCGTCATTCCACGGCCGACGCGATGCTGGTCGACGGCAAGGATCTTGCCTCGGACGGCGGCCTCGTCGCCCGACGCGAGGCTTCCGATGGACACGAAGCGCGTGCGATCCTCGAGGCGGCGCGGAAGGTAGTAGAGCAGGTCTTCCACCGTGAACACGCCGAGCTTCTCGAGCAGCTCGGCGCGCTTGGCACCGACGCCGCGGAGGCCGGCGACCGGTGCCGTCAGGTCCGCGCCTCCGGCGTCGGACGGCGGCCCCTGAAGATGATCGACCAGCCCCGCGATCATCCGTTGGCGGTCGAAGTGGGAGGCCTTGTTGTAGCCGGCGACGATCGAATGCGCCGACGGGAGGTGACGCTCGACGAACGCCTCGATTCCGCACGTGACGGCCGTGTCCTGGAACCCGGTCGAGCGCTCAAGCCTGAGGATCTTCTCGATCGTGGCTCTTGGATCGCCGTTCTCTTGTGGCATATCGAACGCTACTTTATAATGCGCCCGACGGCCATGCAAGGAAAGAAGAGCCCCATTCGCACCTTTGGCGATCCCGCATTGCGGCGCCCGGCCGAGGTCGTCGAGGCGATCGACGATGACGTCCGGGAGATCTGCCGCGCCATGGTTGAAGCGATGCTCCGCGCGGGCGGCGCGGGGATTGCCGCACCCCAGATCGGGGTTTCCAAGCGGATCATCGCCCTGGACGTCGATGGGCAGTTCCACATCCTCATCAACCCCGAGCTCCTGGCGAGCGAGGGTGAGGCGGAGGAAACGACGGAGGGATGCCTGAGCGTTCCGGGGGTCAGCGCGCCCGTCGTGCGCAGCGCGCGCGCGACCGTCGCCGGTACGACGCTTGCCGGCGAACGAATCGAGATCACCGGCGATGGCCTGCTAGCTCGCGCCATCCAGCATGAGATGGACCATCTCGACGGCCAGCTGTTCCTGGATCACCTCAGCCCTGCCCGCAGGCGGAGCCTACTCCAACAGTACAAGCGCCGGAAATGCGACGAGGAGGAGTAGCGTGCGCGTCATCTTCCTCGGGACCGGCGAATTCGCCCGCCCGGTACTCTCCCGGCTGGCGGGGCGGCACGACGTCGTCCTTGTCGTCACTCAACCGGATCGCCCCGCGGGTCGACACGCCGAGCCGGCCTCCCCGCCGGTCAAGGACGAAGCGCAATCGCTGGCTCTCCCGCTCTTCCAGCCGGAGAGAATCAACACGGCGGAGTCCGTGGTGCGCCTACGTTCGGCGGAGGCCGAGATCCTCGTCGTGGCCGCGTACGGCCAGCTCCTCAAACCGGAGGTGCTCGACGCTGCCCCTCGAGGCGCGGTGAACCTCCATGCCTCGATCCTCCCCGCGTACCGCGGGGCGGCGCCGATTCAGTGGGCGATCCGACGGGGTGAGGCACGGAGCGGGATGACCACGTTTCAGCTCGACCGAGGGATGGACACCGGCCCGCTGCTTCTGCAGCGGCGACTCGACATCGGTCCGGACGAGACGGCAGGGGACCTCGAGCAACGCATGGCCGTGCTGGGAGCGGACCTGATCCTCGAGACCCTCGAGGGCCTCGAGGCAGGAACGATCATCCCGCAACCCCAGCCCGAGCGCGGCGTGTCGCTCGCACCTCGACTGACGAAGGACGACGGCCGGGTGGACTGGACCAAGACGTCCGCCGAGGTCCACAACCTCGTGCGGGGCATGTCGCCGTGGCCGGGCGCCTGGACGCTTCTGTCGGGAGAGCGAGTCAAGCTCCTGCAGACTGCGAGGACGGGCGTCGCCGTAGGACGGATCGAGCCCGGCCTCGTCGGGCCGCGGGAAGCTCGGCGGCTCTTGATTGCCTGTGCCGACGAACTGCTCGAGGTGGTTCTGGTTCAGAGGGAAGGTCGTCCTCGGACGACGGGACGCGAGTTCCTGAACGGGATGCGGTCCGGGTCCCG
>JAQTNX010000017.1 GCA_028713635.1 Candidatus Bipolaricaulis sp. | reverse complement strand
CAGCGCCGATCAGGTAGCCGAAGGAGCGTGCCGAGAGCGCCACGCCGATCGTGGACAGCCCGATTCCTGTCTGAGCGGCGAGCGGCGCGAGCGTCGGCCCCACCGACCCGCCGACGAGGCCGATCAGGCCGACCGACGCGAAGTACGAGACGGTGGTGAGGACCCTGCCTTGGCGATCGTCGGGCGAAGGCATCGGGCGCGCCACGCCGGACTACGAGATTCCCATCCGCTCGGCGACGATGGACCCAAGCTCGACGATCTTCACGCGTTCCTGGGTTGTCGCGTCGCGATCGCGCAGGGTCACCGTTCCGTCGGCCATCGACTGGTGGTCGACCGTGACGCAGAACGGCGTCCCCGACTCGTCCTGGCGGCGGTAGCGCTTGCCGATCGATCCCTTCTCGTCGTAGAAGACGTTCCAGCGCTTCTTGAGATCGCGATAGATGTCGGCGGCCATTTCGGGCTGGCCATCCTTCTTGACGAGCGGGAACACGGCGACCTTGATCGGAGCGAGGCGAGGGTGCAGGTGCAGAACGACGCGTTCCTGCGGCACGCCGTTCTCATCCGGGATCGAGTCTTCGTCGTAGGCCTCGCACAGGAAGGCCAGCGCGGCCCGGTCGGCGCCCGCTGACGGTTCGATGACATGGGGGACGAACTTCTGCTGCGTTGCCTCGTCGAAGTACGAGAGGTCCTTGCCGCTTCCGGGATGCTTCGGTGCGCCCGACGCGTCCTTCTCGACCACGAGCTGGTCGCCCTGCTTGACGAGCTTCCCCTCCATGTGGCTTCGGAGGTCGAAGTCGCTGCGGTGCGAAACGCCCTCCAGCTCGCCGTAGTCGCCGTCGGCACAGAATGGGAACGCGTACTCGATGTCGGCCGTGCCGCAGGAGTAGTGGGCCCGCTCCTCCGTCGTGTGCTCGCGCAGGCGAAGACGGTCGCTCGCCAAGCCGAGCGACACGTACCATGCCATGCGGCGGTCGCGCCAGTAGCGGTACCAGTCCTGCGACTCACCGGGAGCGCAGAAGAACTCGATCTCCATCTGTTCGAACTCCCGGGACCGGAAGGTGAAGTTGCGCGGCGTGATCTCGTTGCGGAACGACTTCCCGATCTGTCCGATTCCGAACGGCACCTTCACACGCGAGGTGGAGACGACGTTCTTGAAGTTCACGAAGATCCCCTGCGCGGTCTCGGGGCGGAGGTACGCTTCGGCGGTCGGGTCGATGAGTGCGCCCACGTAGGTCTTGAACATCAGGTTGAACTCGCGCGGCTCCGTAAGCGCGCACTCCGCGTGTTCGCCGGGGTGCTTGCTCGGCTTTCTCGGGCATGCGCTGTCCTTCACCTGATCGACCCGGAATCGCCCCTTGCACGCCTTGCAGTCCACGAACAGGTCGTAGAAGAGGTCGAAGTGGCCGCTCGCCTTCCAGACCTGCGGGTGCATCACGATCGTCGAGTCGATCCCAACCATCTCGTACGCCGATGGGGCGCCGGCCGGGGCCTGCGTGTCGTCGTGGCCCGCGACCATGTCGCGCCACCACGCCTCCTTCACGTTGCGCTTGAACTCGACGCCGAGGGGACCGTAGTCCCAGAAACCGCCGATCCCGCCGTAGATCTCGCTGGACTGAAAGATGAACCCGCGCCGCTTGCACAGCGCGACGACCTTCTCCATGGTTGAGGCATCCTTCGGCATGACGTCCTCCGCGAACCCAGGATCTGCGGCCTCCTCGAGACTGGACGAGGCGCGAGAAGGCATTATACCGTGGCTAGCGAAGAACGCCGTCGCGGACTTCGGACTCCGCTCACGGCCGAGGGCGCCGAGCAACGCAGAGAAGAGGGTCCCATCTCCCGAGTCGCGAACGGGCTCTCCGACGGGAGTGCGACCTACCCGACGGACCGGCCTCTTCAGTTCTTCCTTCGTCCTCGGCGGCTGGGGTCCTGGGTCTGGAGGGTGCAGTGAGAGAATCTAGGCTCGGAATCGTCGGAGAAAACTGCGCACGACCGGGACGACGAGGTCCGGGCGCTCGATGCTCTGCCCGTGCGTGAGGCCGGGGAGCGAAACGAACTCAGCGCTCTCTATCTGGCGTGTCGCCTTCTCGGCCAGCGCGTGCACCTCATCTCTTCTGCCGGCGAAGAGAAGGCACGGGACGCGGATCTCGGGGAGGGTGGATTCGAGAGTGTCCCGATCCTGGGCGGCGGCTCGCATCGCGGCGAAATCGAACCTTCGCACTCGTTCCTTCTCCGCGGGACGCAGCGGCCGAACCTCGCGCTCCCAGAGGTCAATGAATGCCTGCGCGCCCTCCTCCTCCCCGACGCGGAGCCATGCGCGCGCTCCCTCCCTCGTCTGGGCGTATGGGTGTTGGCCGCCGACGATGAACGCACGGAAGCGCTCCGGCGCCCACGTCGCGCAGGCGAAGCCGATCCAGCCGCCCATCGAAAACCCGAAGAATGTCGCGCGGTCGACTCCAGCGGCATCCAGCACGGCGACGACATCGGCAACGCGCGGTTCGGGCCTGTACGCGGCCTCGTCGTGCGGCGCGTCGCTCCCTCCGTGTCCGCGGGAGTCGACGAGGATGAGGCGGTGCTCCGAGGCCAGGGCGTCGACGTAGCCCAGCTCGTACCACGCGTCGAGGGATGAGAACGTCCAATGATGAAGGACGATGGCCTGTCCCTCGCCTTCAACCTGGTAGTGGATGCGCACGTCGCCGTTCGTCGCGTAGGCCAGTGTCCCCTTCTCGGATCGGGCGATCCTACGCCGGGCCGCCGCCCTACGCCAACGGCCCTTCGATCGGCGCAAAGCCGAGCCGTCGGTACAGGCTCTGTGCGGGCTCGTTGCCGTCGGTGACGACGAGCGTCAGGCGCTCGTACCCTGCTTCGAGGAGGGCGTTCATCGACCGCTCGAGGACATGACGTGCGAGCCCGCGGCGCTTGGCTTCGGGGCGGGTCATGAGGAAGACGACGAGCGGTGCGCCATGCGGATCGAAGAAGGTGACGAGACAGGCCGAGGCAAGGAACTCGCCTTCCTCGACGGCGAACGAGCACTCGGAAAGGAAACGGCCGTAGTCACCGCGGAACGTCTTCTCGATCTCGACGAGCGCGTCGGCGAACGAGTCGCCTTCGTCGTCGATCGTCCCCCGGTAGGCAGCGAAGAGGAGGATGGCGAGCGCTTCTTTGTCGCTCGGGGAGACGACGCGCGAGACGACGGAGCCTGGGGACGTCCGGCGCACAAGAGCAGCCTCCATCGGAATGCGGCGCCGCGTCATCGTTCGACCAGCCCCTTCCGGGGTTGGCCTCGCTTCGGATCGGCCTTGGCGCCCGCCGACGCGCGGTCGCGCGGCTTGCGCAGCGACAGGGAGATCCTCCGCCGTTCGACGTCGACCTCGAGGACGAACGCGGTCACGCGCTGCCCGACCTTGACGACCGTCGACGGGTGCTCGACGAAGCGGTCGGCGAGTTGGCTGACGTGAACGAGGCCGTCCTGGTGAACGCCGACATCGACGAAGGCGCCGAAGTCGACGACGTTGGTTACGATTCCCGGGAGCTTCATCCCCGGTCGCAGATCGCCGATCTCGTGGACGTCGTCGGAGAAGGCGAACGCTTCGAACGCCGCTCGCGGGTCGCGGCCCGGCTTGGCGAGCTCGGCGAGGATGTCGTTGAGCGTGGGAAGGCCGACATCGTCGGTGACGTAGCGCTCGAGATCGATCCTCGCCCGCAAGGCCGCATCGCCCATCAAGTCGGCCACCGTGCACCCGACGTCGGCGGCCATCCGCCGAACGACGTCGTACCGTTCAGGGTGAACGGCGCTTCCGTCGAGCGGGTCCTCACCGCTGCGGATCCGCAAGAAGCCGGCCGCCTGTTCGAAAGCCTTCGGCCCGAGACGGGGCACCTTTCGTAGCTCTGCGCGCCGCCGAAACGCGCCGTGCTCGTTTCGATACTCGACGACGTTCTCGGCCAGCTTGGGGCCAAGCCCAGACACCCGCGCAAGAAGGGGAACGCTGGCCGTGTTCACTTCGACGCCGACGGCGTTGACGCAATGCTCGACGACGTCGTCGAGGCTTTGGCGCAAGAGGTTCTGGTCGACGTCGTGCTGGTACTGGCCCACGCCGATCGCCTTCGGATCGATCTTGACGAGTTCGGCGAGCGGATCGACGAGGCGTC
Organism: Candidatus Bipolaricaulis sp.; assembly: GCA_028713635.1. Classification (GTDB taxonomy): domain Bacteria; phylum Bipolaricaulota; class Bipolaricaulia; order UBA7950; family UBA9294; genus JAPLGD01. The sequence goes on along the minus strand of JAQTNX010000017.1, from coordinate 21,943 downwards.
GACCGATTGAGACGGCGCCCCGAACGGTGACGTCCTGGTCCGGCAGCTCGGCGCGGGCGACGTCGGACGCCGAGTAGACCGACGCACCGCTCTCGTTCACAAGCATCACGGGGATCGCGCGACCGAAGTCGATCGAGCGTACGAAGGCCTCGGTCTCGCGGCTGGCGGTTCCGTTTCCGATGGCGATGACCTCTGTCGCGTAGGTCTTCGCCAGATCGAGGAGCTTCCTGCGAGCCTCGGCCCGCGGGGCGTCGGACCCCGTCGCGTAGATCACGTCGTGGGTCAGAAGCTTCCCTTGCGCGTCGAGGCAGACGACCTTGCCCCCAGTGCGGTAGCCGGGATCGATCGCAAGAAGGTGTCTTTGGCCGAGCGGCGGAGCGAGAAGGAGCTGGCGGACGTTGTCGGCGAAGACGCGCACGGCCTCCCGGTCCGCCTTGTCTTTCAGCTGCCCGCGCACTTCCGTCTCGATCGACGGCGCCATGAGGCGCTCGTAGCCGTCTTCGACGGCCAGCGACACCTGCTGCGCGGAAGGTCCTCCGCCGCGCACGAACTGCCTCTTCAGGAACCCCAGGGCGGCGCTCTCGTCGGGTCGGGCCGAGAGGCGAACGACGCCCTCCCGCTCGGCGCGCAACAGCGCCAGCACGCGATGGCTCGGGGCGTCGGCGAGCGGCTCTTGCCAGTCGAAGTAGTCGCGGTACGTGGCGCCCTCCGCTTCCTTCCCCGCAATGACGGAGGAGCGCAGGACGCCGCGCTTGACGAAGAGGTCCCGAATCTCGCTCCGCGCGTCGGCCGACTCGCTCACCCGCTCGGCGAGGATGTCGCGAGCACCGGCGAGGGCGTCGACCTCGTCCTCGACTCCCTTGTCGAGGCTCACGTACGCGACCGCCGCACGGACCGGATCGACGGACGGATCCTGAGCGAAGAGGAGATCGGCGAGCGGCTCGAGCCCCTTCTCCCGTGCGATCATCGCCCGCGTGCGTCGCTTCGGGCGGTACGGGAGGTAGACGTCTTCAAGCGCCGCCATCGTCTCCGCGGCTTCGACGGCATCCGTCAGCTCGGCGGTCAGAAGATCGCGCTCCTTCAGCGACGCCAGGATGGCCTCCCGCCGGTCATCGAGCGCCGCGAGCTGTTTCCGCCGGTCGCGGATCGTCGCGATGGCGACCTCGTCGAGCGATCCGGTCCTCTCCTTGCGGTAGCGGGAGATGAATGGAACCGTGGCGCCCTCATCCAGGAGCTCTGCGACGGCGCTGACCCGGCCTTGGGAGATGCCGAGTTCGGCGGCAATCGTGCGGGCATGATCGTGCGGCATGGACGGCCTCCTCAGGAGCGCGGTGCCTTGTGTGGGGCAAGTCGCTCCGTCAACTCGGGCTGCGCTCCACAGCGACTAGGGCCTCTTGGACGCGGCCCGCGTCCGCGCGTCCCGGCCGGCGCGCTCGTTCACGAGCAGGAGAAGCGCCGTGCCGACCACGAGAAACGCGAGGATCGAAAGGACCGCCGCCCGCTGCCCGACCTGCTCGGCAAGGAGGGACTCCGTACCGCGGTTCTGAAGAGAGAACGCGACGCGTGCGGCCACGATCCCGTACACGGTCGGCCCGATGAACGACGACGTTCGCCCCGCCACAGAGAAGAAGCCGTAGAACTCGGCGCTCCGCCCCGCGGGGGCAAGAAGCCCGATCATCGTCCGACTCACCGACTGGACTGCCGTGAGCGCAAATCCGGCGACGGCGCCGATGACGTAGAATGACGCGAGCGACCGATTGAAGTACATCCACACGATGGCGGCGACCATCAGGACCAGGGAGCCGAGGAGCGCCGTGCGCGCCCCCGTGCGGTCGGTGATTCGACCCAACACGTAGGCGCCCGGAACGCTCGTGGCCTGAACGAGGATCATGAACAAGACGAGCTGCATCTGGTTCAGGTTGAAGAGCACCGTCCCGAGGATCGCGGCGAAGCTGAGCGTCATCAGGATCCCGTCGTTGTAGATCAGGAAGGCCATCATGAACTTCCCGAACTCCTTGTAGTGGCGGATCGCCCGGAACGTCTCGGCGATGCGGCGGAACGGGAGTGCAAGAAGCTCACGCCCTTTGGGAAGAGGCTGCGGCGTGCCCCGTTCGTGCAACCAGACAAAGATCGGAATCGCGAAGGCTGCGAAGAAGACGGCGGTCAACACGAGCGACGCCTGCGTGACCCACGGGGCTTTCACCAGCTGCGTCAGCGCGATGACGAGGACAAGAACGAGGATGCCTCCTGCAGATCCGATCGCCCAGCCGTTTCCCGAGACCCGGCCCATCTCGGCCTCGGTGGCGATCTCCGGAAGGAGGGCGTCGTAGAAGACTTGAGCGCTTCGGTAACCGATCTCGGCGAGGATGAAGAAGAGCATTCCGGTGACGATGGAGCCCTTCGTCACGAAGAAGAGCGCCGCCGTGAAGACGCACGACATCGCGGTGAAGGCGAAGAGGAATCGTTTCTTGGATCCGGCCGCGTCGGCGAACGCGCCAAGGATGGGCGAGAGAATCGCGACGACGAGCGTCGCGAGCCCGACGGAGAGGCCCCACAGGAACGATCCCCGGGCTCCTCCGACAACGGTCTCCTTGAAGTAGGCGGCGTACACCGCGAGGAGGACGACCGACGCATACGCCGAGTTCCCGAAGTCGTACAGGTACCACGCGCGCCGCTCCCGTCGCGTGACGGGAGGATGGACCGGTTTCTCAGTCATGGGTCTCTCCTTCTCTCACGTTGGGCTGCGAGCGCGGCGGCGTCCGTCGATTCGCTCGTTCCCACGGATACGCAGCGACCGCCTCGGCCTTCCGTCGTACGTCCGGGTCGGCTGAATACACGCCCCGCCGATCCTCGGGGATCAGCTCAGCCACCGCGCGCATCACCGCGTCGCCGATTGCCTCGAGCCGATCCCGCCCCGTCCGGTCAGCGTCGCTTGTCCGAAATGGGCCGATCGGGGCGCCGATCCGCACAGTGACGGGCTGGCGACGAAGGTGGCGGAGCGATGGGAAGATCCTGTCAGTGCCATCGATGCCGAGGGGGAGGACGCACACCCCCGTGCGCGCGGCGAGGAATGCCGTGCCGGGGCGGGGACGCCGAAGGACGTTCGTCCAACTGCCTCCCTCCGGAAAGATGCCGACGACCCCTCCTGCAAGCAGCGTCATCTCCGCGCTTCGGAGTGCGGCGCGAGCGAATCCCTCTTCTCCACGAGGAACTCGGTAGAGCCCCCACAGGCGAGGGAGGAGACGTACGGACGCGGGCGCGAACGGCATCCGAAACCCGCCGATGAAGTCCAAGGGCTGCCGAACGGCGCGAATGACAGCGAGCGGGTCGGCGAAGTGGAAGTGGTTCGCGACGACGAGGAATGGACCCTCTTTGGGGACGTTCTCTTGTCCTTCCACGTGGAACCGCGCGAGAAGCGCGAACGCAACGCGGATGAGCCCGGCGAGGAAGCGACGCATGACCCGGCGCTGTGGACGCCACTCGGTCGAGCTGCTCGTCTCTGTCCCCATGGCGGCCATCTTACCGGAAGAACAGGACGGCGTGCACTCGGACGCGCCGCCGATCCTCGCCGTCCTGTTGGTTGATTTCGCGAGTGCGCTTTCGTACCTTCTGACTCCGAGTTCTCATCAACTCCCCCCCTCGTGCCCAGAGACACGGTTTCTGCCGTCTCTTTCTTGACGGCGCTACGCGAGAGCGCCACAGTGGCCGTGCGAGACGGAAACGGACAGGGGGTACCCGCGCCGTGGCGGCGTTGGAGGAGAACGAGCGCGCGGAGGCGACGCACGATGGAGGCGACACCAATCGAACGCATACGCAACGTGGGCGTCATGGCCCACATCGATGCCGGCAAGACCACGGTGAGCGAGCGCATTCTCTTCTTCACGGGGAAGCGCCACAAGATCGGCGAAGTTCACGACGGCGAAGCCAAGATGGACTGGATGATCCAGGAGCAAGAGAGAGGGATCACGATCTCCTCCGCGGCGACGACGACGTATTGGCGCGACCATCGGATCAACCTGATCGACACCCCCGGCCACGTCGACTTCACCGCCGAGGTCGAGCGAAGCCTTCGCGTCCTCGACGGTACGGTGGCGCTCTTCTGTGCGGTCGGAGGCGTCCAGCCGCAGGCCGAGGCCGTGTGGCGCCAAGCAGAGAAGTACGGCGTGCCCAGAATCGCCTTCGTCAACAAGATGGACCGAACCGGCGCCGACTTCGACCGCGTCGTCCTCGAGATCCGCGAAGAGCTGGGGGCCAACGCCGTCCCTGTCGTGATCCCGATCGGAGCCGAGGCCGGCTTCCGCGGGATCATCGATCTCGTCGAGATGAAGGCCATCTACTTCGACGAAGCGCCGACGGGCGCGACGATTCGCGAGGAACCGATCCCCGACGAGTGGAAGGCGCGAGCCCGCGAGGCGGAAGCCGCGATGATCGAACGGATCAGCGAGCAAGACGATCCTTTGATGGAGAAGTTCATCGAGGGGATCACTCCGGAGAAGGACGAAGTGGTGCAGGCGATCCGCAAAGCGACGATCGACGGACGGTTCATCCCCGTCCTCTGCGGGGCGGCGTTCAAGAACAAAGGGGTTCGGAAGCTGCTCGACGCGATCGTCGACTACCTTCCGTCCCCGGTCGACCTTCCGCCCGTGATCGGCACGAGCCTCGAGTTGAACCAGGATCTCATCCGCCGCGCGCGCGACGACGCGCCCCTTGCTGCGCTGGCATTCAAGATCCAGAGCGACAAGCACATGGGCAAGCTCACCTACGTCCGCGTCTACTCCGGAACGCTGGGGATGGGAGCCCAGGTGTACAACTCGAGCGTCGAGAAGGTGCAGCGGGTCGGGCGGCTGTTCGAGATGCACGCCAACGACCGCGAGCCGATCGAGCTTCTGCGCGCCGGGGAAGTCGGCGCCGTGGTGGGGCTCTCGGACACCCTGACCGGGCACACGCTGTGCAGCCGCGAGCACCCGATCCTGCTCGAATCGATCGAGTTCCCGGCGCCGGTCATCGGCGTCGCGGTCTCGCCGGCGTCCACTGACGATCGCGACAAACTGGCGCACGCCCTCCACCGGCTTGCCGACGAAGACCCGACGTTCGTCGTTCGCTCCAATCACGAGACGAGTGAAATGATCATCTCCGGGATGGGAGAGCTCCACCTCGAGATCATCCTCGACCGGCTCAAGCGCGAGTTTGGCGTCTCTGTGATCTCCGATCGCCCTCAGGTCGCCTACCGCGAGACGATCCTGGCGCCGGTCGATCACGAATACCGGCACATCAAGCAGACCGGCGGCCGCGGGCAGTACGCGCACATGGTCTTCCGGATCGAGCCGACGGAGCCGGGCTCGGGATTCCAGTTCGAGGACGAGATCACAGGCGGGAAGATCTCGCGCGAGTACCTGGCGGCCATCGAGCGTGGCATCGTCGAAGAGATGGCTCAGGGCCCGTACGCCGGCTTCCCCATCGTGGACGTGCTCGTCACCATCTACGACGGCTCGATGCACGACGTCGACTCCTCGGAGCAAGCGTTCCGCACCTGCGGACGGATGGGGTTCCGCGAAGCCTGCGTCCGCGCCGGGCTTGAGCTCCTCGAGCCGATCATGAGCGTTGAAGTCACGGTACCGGACGAGCACACCGGAGCTGTCACGGGGAACCTGTGCAGCAAGCGCGGCCGGATCACGGGAATGGAGTCAAGAGCGAACGCAACGATCCTTCAGGCGATGGTGCCACTCGCGGAGATGTTCGGCTATGCATCGGAGATTCGGAATCTCACGAGCGGCCGTGGCACGTTCACCATGCAGTTCGAGCACTACGAGTCCGTGCCGTACGCGATCGCCGAACGGGTTGTCGAGGAGCGCAAGGAGGCCCGTGCCGCGCGCGGCTAGCCTGCGCCGTGCCGCCTACGGCCCCGTCACTACGCAGACGGATGAGGGGGTCTGGGTCTCGCACAGCCACACGAGCGCCGCGTCGAGCGCCGGATCCGCATAGAGATAGGCAGGCAAGGATGTGGTCCGGCGTCATCCTGCCCTGTGCCGCAGTCGACAGCGGCTTCTGCGGTGGAACCGAGATGTCCGGCTGTAGGGGCTCGGCGATGCAGTCTCCTGCTGCGAGCAGCGAACCGGTCGCCCACGCGGCCCTCGTGGTTGCCTCGATGTGACCCGACGGATCCACCATGTACTCGACGGCGCCGAGGAGGAGCGAGCCGTCCTCCAGCTCAAACCCGTCGACGGCCGTCGTGTCGCCGCCGGTCGCCCGGCCGAAGACGCGAACGTGCTGGTTTTGCCGCAGCGCCGACGCGGTGTACTCGCCCGCGCTCGCCGTGGACTCCCCGACCGGGATGGCGATCGGCGCCGAAGGATTGCGGAGGACGCAGCGATTCGAGCCGAGGTCCGTCGCAATCGACTCGGATGGAGATCCCTCGGCGCCGGCCGCCACCTCCGCGAACAGACCGTCGTGGAACGAAGTCCAGCTCGTGAGGTGTGGAGAGCTCTCCGGTTCAGGAGCGGCATTCCCGAAGAGGCATCCCTCGGCGAAGAACGGGTGAAGCGCGATCCATCGTGTCGTCAGGCAGCCGCCCCCGTCGCCGCGCAGGTCGATGACTCACCCTGCAGGGTGTTTGGAATCGAACAGCCGAACCAAGCGCAACCGCTTGAGACCCATCTCGAAGGAAGCCTCTGGGACTCCGAGGATGGGATCCGGGAATGCCCGGGGAATGGCGATGTCGCCAATCCCTCTGTCGAGCACCCTCGCGTCAATGCCGTAGGGAGTCGCGAGCCTTTCTCTGGACGCGTGGCGGATCCGCCCGTCGGCTCACACCCGGCGCTCCTCCTCGAGAGCGCCAAGCGAGCAATAGGAGGAGGGAACGTCGCAGTGGTTCTGCAGCAGAGCCAGGACCTGGCGCAGAACCCGAAGCCGTTCCGACTCGCTGTCGAGGCTGTATGCCTTCATGATGGCGTCGACCTGGGCGCGGAAGAGCGTCCAGTCGATCTCATAGTGGAGAGCAGAGTGCTCCTCTAGCAGATCGACGATGTGGTCGATGTACTTGCTCCAGTCGCTGGCCTGCTGTTGTGCGAGACCGGGAGCGCTCACTGCGGCTACGGCGAGAGTCGCCGGAAGGACCACGACGCGCTACTGTGCGCACGGACCCCTCCTCTCAACCTCCTGAATGTCCCATTGTAGGAACGATGAGAACGAAAGCACACCCTCGAGATGAGGTGGAACGCTTCGCTCGTCCACAGATCCGTCCGTCGAACGCGCAGGGTCCATCGTCCGTGGGCCGTTGACGGTTCGCCGGAGCGAGGCGCCTGGAGTCTAGCGAGCGCAGTTGGTGGGATTCTCCGAACCGCGGCGGATCATCCAACGATCCGCCACCTCGACCGCTCGGAAACCGCCGTACTCGCTGTATAGGCCCTGAGCGTCCCGCGTCGCAAGGATCATGAGACGAAGATCACGGAGCGTCGGGTGCTCTACGACGGCCTGGATGAGCTGCTTCCCAAGTCCGCGGCCACGGTGTGATTCGACGACAAACACGTCGCAGAGCCAGGCGAACGTTGCGTCGTCGGTCACGACGCGGGCGAACCCCACTTGTGCCTGACGATCGTAGATACCAAAGCAGAGGGAGTTCCTGATCGACGTTCGCACCTGGTCGATCGGGCGACCTTGAGCCCAGTATGACGAGCGACTGAGGAAGTCGTGGATGAGCTCAACGTCGAGGCGCGCCTTGTCTGTGCTGATCGTGACACCTGCGTCGGGGTGCTCCTTCATCGAGGACCTCCTGGAATCGTCCGGCGGCAGAGACTGTACTTGGTCCAGCGAAACGAGAGGCGTCTCGCCGTCTCTCTCGTGCGAAGCGCTGCGAGTCTGCCTATTGTACAAAGATGATTTGGTTTCCCGTAGTTTCTTGCGAAGAAGCGCATACAATGGACTCCGGAATGGGCGCGGCCCGGAGGACGGTGACAGAAGCTCTCGCGGCTTGGTCAAGTCGTCGAAGAGCGGCGGGGCGTGGGCAAGACTCGGCGAGAGACGGACGACGGCACGTTGTCGGAGACGATCCTTCGGCTCAGCCAGTGTGCACGCGTCGATGAGATCTGCGAGCTCGTCGCGGCTGCGGTCCACGAGCTTCTGCCGGCCGCCTATGTGATCGTCACGCTCTACGACCCGGCGGTTGGCGCCATTCGGTGGCGCTGCGACCGCGGCCTTGAGCGCCACGAAAACCTCCTGAGACGACTTGTCGGCGTGGACCGCACGGCGAGAGTCTTCGCCCGGTCCAAGACTGCGGGAGGAACGGACGCCGCCGACTCGAGCGGCCGCCTGGTCGCGTATTCAGGGGGGATCTTCGACTTGCTCGGTGGCACGGTCTCCGAACCCATCTGCACGCTCGTCAGGCGGACGTTGCGCATTGGGGCGGTGTACCACGTTGCGTTCTCGGTGGATGGCAAGCCTGTCGGAGGCGTCACATTGTTGTTGCCTCGGGGAACCCAGCTCGATCACGCGTCGAGCATCGAGGGCATCGTGCGCCACGCCTCCGTCGAGATTCTTCGGCTGGACGCCAAGGAGGAGATCGGCCGGATCGCCGGCCGGTTGGCCCTTGCGACCGAATCCGCGCGGATCGGAGTCTGGGACCTGGACTTGGTTCACGATCACCTTGAGTGGGATCCTCGGATGCTCGAGCTGTACGGCATGTCGGCCGACGACTTCGCGGGTTCATACGATGCGTGGCGACAGGCAGTCCATCTCGAGGATGTTCGGTCGGCCGAGGACACCCTCCAATCGGCCATTCGGGGAGAGCGGGAGTATCACACGCGCTTTCGAGTGTGCTGGCCGGGCGGGCAGGTGCGCCACATCGAGGCTCATGGCATGGTCCTTCGCACCGCGAACGGCACTCCTGAGCGTGTCATCGGGGTCAACTGGGACGTAACGGATCGAGTGTTGGCCGAAGAGCGCCTGAAAGCGCGGCTGGAGGGGACGGTTCGAGTGGTTGCGGCGTTGACCGACCTGCGCGACCCGTACACGGCCGGCCATCAACACGAGGTTACACGCCTGGCCTGCGCGGTAGCGGAAGCTTCGGGGCTCGGAGCAGACCGTCTTGAGGGTCTGCGGGTCGCTGCGTCACTGCACGACATCGGCAAGATCTCTGTGCCGGCGGAGATCCTCGCCAAGCCGAGCGAGCTGACGCCGGCGGAATTCGGACTCATCCGGGCTCACCCGTGGGCGGCGTACGAAGTCCTAAAGGGGATCGATTTCCCGTGGCCGGTTGCCGACATCGTCCTTCAGCACCACGAGTGGCTCGACGGATCCGGATACCCGCAGGGACTTCGCGGCGACGACATTCTTCTCGAGGCACGGATCCTCGCTGTCGCGGACGTCGTGGAGGCGATGTGCTCCCATCGTCCGTACCGTCCCGCCGTGGGGCTTCAGGCGGCGCTCGGAGAGCTGCGGAAGAACCGGGGTGTTCTGTACGATCCGTGCGTCGTCGACACATGCATCGACCTCTTCTCACGAGGGGAGTTTGCGTTTGGCGCGTAGCCCCAACCGGCACAACTTGCGCGGAGCAAATCCTGATCAGATTTCTCGTCTCCGCGGGTCCATCTACCCTTGACGAGTGCGTCTCACTCGTCTATCGTAGGCGCATCGTGACCGGACCCGTAAGAAGCCCCGAGAATGCAGGAGTGACCGTTTCTGCCTCGGCGTTGATGGGTCTCGGTACGACGATCGTGGCCGTCTAGCTCCGCGTTCGAGCGGGGCTGGATGGCGTGTGAGACTGCAGGCGATGCCTGCGGTCTCTTCTTTTTTGGGAGGTGGGGCTAGGTGCTGAGGAAAACGGACACGGTGATGGATGTAGCGGTTGTGGGGTTGGGCCGCGTAGGAAGGACCTTCGTGAAGCAACTCCTTGACGTCAATGTGCGCGTGCGCCTTGTCGCGCTGGCCGATCGGCGAGGGTACGTCGTGTGTCCGAAAGGGTTTGCGGCTTCGGTTGTTGAGCGGATTCTCTCGGCGAAAGCCGATGGCGGGGCAGTCTCCGATGTCGCCTCGGCGATACCGGGAGCGCTGCCTGTCTTGCGGATGGCCGCAGCGGGGACAACGTTCGTCGACGCGACAGCGGCGGCTGGAATGGCTCCCTTGTGGCAATGCGCGCTCGACGCCGGGGCGGGCGTCGTCCTGGCGAACAAACTGCCGCTCTGCGAAGCGCATGCGGCCTCAGCGGCACTCTTTGCCGCTCCGAAGCTGCGGTACGAGGCGACCGTGGGAGCCGGGCTTCCGGTGCTGTCCACCCTCCGCACGTTGCACCTCACCGGAGACTCCATCCTGCGGATCGACGCCGCCGTCAGCGGCACATTGGGGTTCATCGCGGGGAGGGTGCGGGAAGGCCATCGCCTGTCCCAAGCGGTCTCCGATGCGATCGACCTCGGCTTCGCGGAGCCGGATCCTCGAGAAGACCTCTTCGGGCGCGACGTCGCACGCAAGGCACTGATCCTCGGCCGCTCGGCCGGATGGCCGCTCGAGGAGGCCGACCTTGACGTCACACCCTTCGTACGTGGGGGAGGTTCCTTCGGTGCCTCGCAATTCCTGGCACGGGTTGCAGAGGAAGACGCCGGCGTTGAGGCGCAGTTCCGGGAGGCGGAGCACAAGGGCGAGACGCTCGTGTACCGGGCATCGATTCGAGCGAGCGGAGGGGCAATCGGCCTCGCGTCCGTTCCGCCAATGGATCCACTTGCAGAGCTTCGGGGAGGCGAGAACCGTGTTGCTTTCTTCACGCGCCGGTGCCCCGACTCTCCCGTCTCGATTGCTGGACCCGGTGCCGGCCCGGAAGTCACGGCGGCGGGGGTTCTCGCCGATCTCATCGATCTGGCCGTGAGAGGGGAACGACGATGACCACACTCGTCCTGAAGTTCGGAGGCACATCGGTTGGTAACGCTGACGCGATATCGCGAGCGGCGGATCTCGTGCTCGGACGCGTCCGTGCCGGCAACGGAGTCGCCGTGGTGGTCTCTGCGATGAGCGGCGTGACCGACGCGCTGACGCGAGGGATCCAAGCCGCGGCAATCGGAGATGAGCAACTCCATCGCCGTGTGGCGGCCGACGTTCTCGATCGACATCGCGTCGCCGCAGACGTCCTGGGAGTCGAGAACGCGTCCGAGTTGAATGAGGCAGCCGAGGAGACAATGGACGAGTACCTGGCCGTCTGCGACAGCGTCCGCGTCCTCGGCGAAGCGACGCCGCGCGCCCTCGACCGCGCCACGTCGCGCGGCGAACCGCTCCTGGCCCGGCTGCTCGCGGCAGTGCTCGCCGCGAACGGAGTTGATGCCGTCGCGATCGATCCTACGGAGGTCATCGTCACGGACTCAACGTATCAGAACGCGACACCGCAACTCGAGGAGACGCGAGAGCGGGCAGCGCGAACCCTGCGGCCGCTCATCGTCACCGGCGTGGTCCCCATCCTAGCGGGCTTCATGGGCGGCACCCGCGACGGTGTGACGACGACGCTCGGACGGGGCGGCAGTGACTTCTCCGCGGCGATTCTTGGGTATGCACTCCGAGCGGACGAGGTTCTGATCTGTACGGACGTAGACGGCGTGATGACCGCGGACCCGCGCCTGGTGCCCACGGCGCGCGCTATCCCCGTCCTGTCATACGGTGAGGTCGGCGAACTTGCCTACTTTGGTGCGAAGGTCCTTCACCCACGCACGATCCGGCCCCTTGTCGACGAGCGGATTCCCCTGCGCATCCTGAACACATTCCGGCCCGAGTGCCCGGGAACTCGGATCCAGCCTGAGGCGGACCTCTCGGTGGGTGCTGTCAAGGCGGTGACCGACATTTGCGGGTTGTCGCTTGTCACCGTAGAGGGGCGCGGGATGCTCGGTGTGCCTGGAATCGCGGCGCGTACGTTCGGCAGCGTGGCCCGCTGCTGCGCGAATGTGCTCATGATCTCTCAGGCGTCGTCGGAGCAGTCGATCTGCTTTGTCGTGCCGGGCGAGGCCGCGGCTCGGGTGAAGGCGGAGTTGGACGAGGAGTTCGCGCTCGAGCTGGCTCGTCGAGCGATCGACCAGGTTCGCGTCGTCCTCGACGTGGCTGTCGTGACGGCACTGGGGGCGGGGATGCGCGGTGCCGTCGGCGCGGTGGGAAAGGTGCTCGATGCCGTCGGGAGACGGGGCGTCGACGTGATGGCTCTTGCCCAGGGCTCGTCGGAGTGGAGCGTTTCGATGGCCGTCACCGCGTCGGACCGAGAGGCGGCCGTGCGTGCCATCCACGATGAGGTGATTGCGCGATGAAACGGATTCAAGTAGGGGTTCTGGGAGCCACGGGGACCGTCGGGCAGGGATTCGTCCGCCTCCTCGCCGATCACCCGTGGTTCGAGGTCGCGGCGGTGGCCGCCTCGGAGCGTAGCGCCGGGAAGTCGTTCGGCGAAGCCTGTCGTTGGCGGCTTTCCGCTCCACTTCCAGATCGGGTCGGGCGCCTTCCCATCCTTCCGCTCGATCCGCGCGCGATGGCCGGAATCCCGCTCGTGTTCTCTGCACTCCCGGCGGACGTGGCGTGCCGTGTCGAGCCCACCTTCGTTGTGGAGGGGTTCGTCGTCTCTTCGAACGCGACCTCTTTCCGGCAGCAGTCCGATGTTCCGCTCGTAGTCCCGGAGGTCAACCCGGACCATCTGAGGCTGATCGACCTGCAGAGGCGGACGTCCGGGAGGCGCGGCTTCCTCGTTACGAACCCCAACTGCACGACCACAGGAATCGCGCTTGTGCTGAAGCCCCTTCACGATGCGTTCGAACTGAACAGCGTCGTGGCTGCGTCGATGCAAGCAGTGTCCGGAGCTGGGTACCCGGGCGTGGCGTCGCTCGACATCCTGGACAACGTGATCCCGTGGATCTTCGGCGAAGAGGAGAAGATTGAGACTGAAACCCGGCTTCTGCTGGGTCGCGTCGATGAGCGCGGCAAGGTGAAGGCGGAACTCAAGGTGAGCGCGCATGCCAACCGTGTTTCGGTCCTCGACGGGCACACGGTCTGCCTCTCGCTCGGCTTTCGGCATCCGTGCACTCCGCGTGATGCGATCGATGTCCTAGGGGTGTTCCGTGGAGCAAGCGCGGACTTGGACCTTCCCAGCGCCCCGGAGCGGCCGGTTCTCGTTCGCGAGGAGGAGGACCGGCCGCAACCGCGCCTCGACCGGGATGCTGGTCGGGGGATGACGGTGACGGTCGGTCGAGTCCGCGCGTGCTCGGTGCTCGACCTCAGGCTGGCCCTTGTTGTCCACAACACGGTCCGTGGGGCGGCGGGTGGGTCAATCGAGAACGGTGAGCTGCTCGTTCGGGGCGGGTGGTTGCCATGAGGTTTCGAGGAGAAGGGGCCATCCAGGACGTCGTCGGGGATCGCATCCTCTACCGGAATCTCATTCCGGTGAACCGCCGCCTCCCTGGGATCGACGAGCTTCGAGAGAAGCTCGGGATCCTCGCTGGGGAGCACCCGCGGAAGGGAACGGAACGACATGCCCGCGTGGTTGCCGAGATCGTCCAGGCGGCGGCGAGGCAAGCGGGAACGGCGAACGATCTCGCGCGTTGGGTCTACGTTGGCGATACGCGGCAGAGCGATGGTGCGACCTTCCGGGGATTGTGCCAAGTCACGGGGCGTCCCGGGTGGGCGTTCATCGCCGGCGAGTGCGACGAGCCGGGCTCGGAGCAGCGCCACGCGGACAGCCGCCTGGTGTTCGCCCACAGTTGGGCGGAGATTGACGCATTCTTCGCCGCGGCCGGCGCAGCGGGGTTCGGTTGCGGCTCCAACACCGCAGTCATTGTGGATCTTGACAAGACGCTCTTCGGCGCCCGCGGACGCAACGACCATGTCGTCGATGGCACCCGCACCGCGGCAGCCTTGTCCGTGGTGTGCGAGGCCGTCGGGTCGACTGAGCCGGCGGGGTTGGCGAACGTCTACGCGGAGATCAACCATTCCCGGTTTCGAGGCTTCGTGGAGGACAACCAAGACGTCGTCGTCTACCTGTCGACGCTCGTCGTTTCCGGGTCCGTGCCGTTGTCCGACCTTGAGGGCCGTGGATCCGATCAAGCGGGCAAAGGATTTCGCGCGTTCCTTGAGGAGGTCAACCGACGGCGAAGCAGCCTTTCACCGGGCATGCGTTCGTTCCACGATGCCGTCTACGGCCGCGCGTTGGCGGGTTGTCCCACGCTCGTTCCCGCGTTTCGTCGTGCCGAGTACCGAGAGACCGTTGCGCGCATGTCAGGTGCGGCCGCTGGCGCGCCGGTCGATCAGCTCTTGCAGAAGCGGGTCGTGATTACGGGGGAGGTCTGGGACGTTCTTCGGGCGTGGCAGGAGCGCGGTGCGCTCGTCTTCGCGTTGTCGGACAAGCCGGACGAGGCGGCGTTCCCATCGGCGGAGGCGCCGGTCGACGCGCGGCCGATCCACGCTACGCCGACTTGCATCATCGGAGGATGAACATGGTGAAACGGTTCTCGTGCTGGTACGCATGCATTCGCGGCTGTGAAGGAAGAATCCCGATGGGCGGGACAGTGTATGAGTGCCCCCGGTGCGGCGGCCTCGTCGACGTCGAGCATGACCTCGACACCCTGAAGGAGCGGTCTGCGGAGGAGTGGAAGAGCCTGTTCCGTGAGCGGTCCGCGGCCGCCGCATGGCCGATGTCGAGCGGGGTCTGGAGCCGCCGCGAGCTTGTTCTGCCCTCGATTCGTGACGAGCACATCGTGTCGCTCGGAGAGGGGAGGACGCCCCTCGTCCCGCTTCCACGACTTGCGCGCGCCCTCGCACTCCGAGAGCTGTGGGTCAAGCAGTGCGGGACCAGCGCGACCGGATCGTTCAAGGATCTCGGGATGACCGTCCTCGTCTCTGCTGTGCGGCAGGCCATCTCCGACGGAGCGCCCCTCCGGGCCGTCGCCTGCGCCTCGACGGGAGACACGTCAGCGGCGCTCGCGGCATACGGCGCGGCAGCCGGCATCCCCACGATTGTCTTCCTCCCGCGGGGCAAGGTCACTCCTGCGCAGCTCGCCCAGCCGCTGGCCAACGGGGCCATCGTGCTTGCCCTCGATGGGGACTTCGACGACTGCATGCGCGTTGTCCGAGACGTCACAGCCGACCGGACGATCTATCTTGCCAACTCCCTGAACGCGCTCCGGATCGAGGGGCAGAAGACGGTGGCGATCGAGATCGCCGAGCAGCTTGGCTGGAGTGTGCCAGACTGGGTCGTCGTCCCGTGCGGAAACCTTGGTAATGTGGCGGCGATTGGAAAGGGGTTCCTCCTGCTCCGCGAGCTCGATCTTATCGACCGACTTCCCCGAATCGCGGCCGCACAGGCACAGAACGCCGACCCGCTCTACCGGAGCTACCAGACCGACTTCCGGAGATTCGATCCGCAACAGGCTCGGGCGACGCTTGCAACGGCTATCCAGATCGGGAATCCCGTCAGCTACGAGCGGGCGGTGCTCGTCCTGCGTCAGTTGGACGGAGTCGTCGAGCATGCAAGCGAAGAGGAGCTGTCGATAGCCGCGGCGCGCGCCGACCTGAACGGGACCTACGCCTGCCCCCAGACAGGCGTCGCCCTGGCCTGTCTGGAGAAGCTGGTCGCGAAGCGAACGGTCCGGGTCGGGGAGAGCGTAGTCGTCGTGTCAACCGCTCACGGCCTGAAGTTCACGGCCTTCAAGGCGGGCGGGCCGGAGCAAGGGTTGTCAGGGGGCGGCACACGTCGTCGCGAGCCGATCGAGCTTCGCGCAAACGCCAACGTCGTCATGGACCGGATCGACCGCGAGCTTGCGGGTCTTGGACGCGAGTGACCGTCGCGAACCGACCGCCGGGTTGCGCGGCGGGCACCGCTTGCGAACCGAGGGTGCGCTGCGTCTTCGCCCGACTACAATGGACGACATGGAAGCCACACGGCGTCACCTACGAGGGCCGGCAGGTCGACGAGGACGGCGGTCGACGTGGGTCGGGTTCATCCTGGTTCTGGTCGCGGCTCTGTCAGCGAACGGGGCTGACGTGGCGCGTCATCTGGAAGCGGGATGGACAAGAGTCCGCCCATCCGCGGTGTGGTGCGGAGCCAAGGACTCCACCGTGACGATCGAAGCGCACATCATCGGGCACGACGACATCCGAAGCGTCCATGTGGTCGGCCCGAACGAGAGCTTCGAGCTCTTCGACGATGGAACACATGGCGACGGCGCGGCGGGCGATTCCGTGTTCACCGCGGAGGGCGTCAGACCGTACTGCAACACCCGCTACTCGCTCCGGTACGGCAATGCCGTGGGGACGTGGTACGGGACGCTTGAGGTCACGCTCGCGAGCGGCGACCGGCTGGTCGACGACAAGTACGTTCGAATCGGCCTCGTCCACCCGAGGTACGCGAACGCCTTTCGATTCGAGACCTACGGCGACGGTCTCTCGGCGACGGTCTTCGCCTTCTTCATCGAAGACATCGATCGAACCGTGTTCGACGGATACCCTCTGACGTCCACGGAACCCGACACGGCCGCGCGGCAGGCTGTTCGGAAGCTGTACACCGTCTTCCCAGACCGATTCGACTTCGCCCTTGTCATGCCCAAGATGCCGATGTTCAGAGCGTCCGACGTTCAGGAAGAGGCGTCGCTGTCGCTTCGCGTGTCGAACGACGTTCTGCACATCGGCCTTCCGATCTTCAATCACGGGAGCGAGTACGGGTCTGGGGGGGGGCTGAAGGGCGTGGTCTACCACTCCTTCGGCAGCCTCGATTTGGTTGACCTCGAGATGGCCAGCCTCTGGGGAGCCGACATCGGAGCCCCGCTGGGCCTGGCGACGGAGATTGAGGCGGGACGTTACTTGTGGAATCCTCTGTCGGACGTGGACGGCCAACTCAGCGCCCTCTACGTCTCCGAAACCGGACTCGTCGGACGCTTCACCGAGAGCAACGAGGGAACCTGGCGGTTTGCCACGACGATCGGGAATCCTCGCTACACATCGCTCGAGCTGTACACCATGGGCCTCCTGCCCGCGAACGCCGTGTCCCCAGTTCACCTGCTTGCCGACCCCGACCTCACGGATCCACAGCACGTCACGGCAGCCTCGGTGTCGACCTTCACAATCGAGGACCTAATCGCCGCGCACGGGGGAGTGCGCACCTGCCTGGCCGGCGCGGCTCCGATTGAGTACTCCGTTGCGTTCGTCGTTGTCGGGGACGAGCCGTTCACGTCGGCCGAGTATGCCTATTTCTCCCTGTTGGCGTACGAACTAACGACGAAGGCGCCTCCGGCGCTCACGGACTACTACGCGCCGTTCTACTGGGCGACCGGCGGGCGGGCGACGCTCAGGGTGCTTCTTCCCGTGACCATTGCCATCCCGGCAGGGATGTAGGACTGCCGGGCCCCGGCAAGGGATGTAGGACTGTCGGGCCGCGGCAAGGGATGTAGGACTGTCGAACCGCGGCAGAGGATGCAGCGCGTCGGGCCTAGGAAGACGGGGTCGTGGACCGCCGATCGTCGTGCGTGGCGCCGTCGCCCTACGTAGAATCGCGCCCGCCAGCGAGGGAGGATCATGACGAACACCGATGTGGGGCCGGGAGCGGTCGTTAGTCTGCGAGAGGTAACGGCAGAGACCGTCGGCGTTGTCTGCGAGCTGAGTGACACGCTCGTTGAGCACCAGAAGAGGATGGTCGCTCCCAACGCTGTGTCCATCGCCCAAGCACACTTCGAGCCGAAGGCCTGGTTCCGGGCGATCTACGCCGACGACACGCCGGTCGGGTTCGTCATGCTGTACGACGATCCCGAGAAGCCCCACTGCTACCTGTGGCGCTTCATGATTGGCGGGCCGTACCAGAAGAAAGGGCTCGGGCGGCAAGCGATGAACCTCGTCTTGGATCAGGCTCGCTCGCGGCCGAACGCGACCGAGATGACGCTTTCCTACGTGCCGATCGAGGGAAACCCCGAGCCGTTCTACCGCCGAATGGGCTTCGAACCCACGGGGGACGTCGAAGGTGGGGAAGTCGTCATGAGGCGCTCGCTCTAGTCAGAGGACGACGGCGCCCCCAATGCCTTGGGAGCGAAGCGGCTCTTCTACCGCGACGGCGAGCCCTGAGCCGTGATCCAGGACTCGAGGGTCCCGAGGGCGGCTTCGTCCACGGGGCCGACAATCTGCACGGCCTGCCGTATCCGCTGGGCTCCGTCCGCCAGCTGCGCTGTGGGAGCCAACAGAACGAGGTTCGCGACCTCGGGTCGAGTCTCGGCGACGGAGGCGGCCACGCCGGCGCTCTCTCCGTACGCGACGACGGTCACGCCTCGCCCGGCAGCCTCCGGCTGCGCGAGAAGGACGTCGAGGGCTGCCGAGAGACTCTCCTCTCCCGTCCCTTCGGCGAAGTCGAAGCGCAGGACCACGCACCCTCGGGCGGCGAGGTATTCGGCGACCTGTCGGAGAGGATCCGCTGCCGTCGCGCCCGGGATGAGAAGGACCACGTGTCGGGTCTCCGTGGGCAGCGAGAGGAGCGCGTCGCGCCCGGAGGGCAGGGTGAGCGTGCGTTCGGTGAAGGCGCTCGGAGGAGTTGGAGTCGCGTCGGGGGTGCGCTCGACTTCCTTCACGGCTAGGGCGTTCACGGCCTCCGTCAACGCGTCGATCTTGCCGAGGCGTGCGGAAACGTCTGCGATCCCGGCGGCCGTCGCGGCCTCCAGCTGACCTACGAGCTGCAAGCCCTCGCCCATCTTCTCGGTCGCGGCCGCCAGCTTGTCCGTCGCGGCCGCCACGCCCCCAACTCGGCCTTCAAGGCTCTTCAGCGCAGCCGCCTGCTCGCTCGCGAGCCGCTGAGTCTCCTCGATCAAGCCGGCCAGGTCTCGGTTCAGATCATTGCGCTGAACGAGCGCGTGGATCGAGAAGCCGATCAACGCGATGCTGATTCCGAGGGCAGCGGCAACGAGCGCGCGAGTCGATCGCCCGAGCCGAGTCTCCGTCTTCGCCTTCGTATTCGCCGCGCGCTGCTCGGTCGTGAGCGACCTTCCTTTCTTCAGCGTCCAACGTGCACGGCGTGCGTTTCGGACCACTTGTTCCACGCGTTTCCGCTCTTCGAGGCGCTGGCGCTGAGCCGGCGTGAGAGGAGACTCTTCCTGCTCTTTCGACTTCCCGGCCTGCTGGCTGCCCCGGGCCTTCGTGAGGGCCGTCCGCCCAACGGCGTCCGAGGTAGAGGAGGGGCGTTTCCTACGGAGAGTCCACCGGGCCCTGCGGGCCTCGCGGAGCCTTCTCTCGATTCGGTCGCGCTCCTCAATACGCTGCAATTGCCCCTTCGTGAGGGTGGCCTGCTCCTGCCCGCGTGCATCCGAGACGGTGTCGTTTGTAGTCATCGTGGTCGGTGTAATCCCAGTTACAATAATATGGGAAGAGGGTCAATGCAACGTCCCGGACACCCCGAGAAGACGAACGCGGCAAGGGCAGGCTTCTTCGGCGTGATCCCCGGGGAGTCGCTGCGACGGCGTGGATCCGCCGCGCGGCGGAGAGCGGAGCATGCGTCGAAAATGGCGTCTTCATGCTGCGTGCAGGAGACACCCTTGACATCGGCAGGAGATAAAACGTAAGTTAGTGGTAACGCGTCGCCTCCGGGCGGCGCGTTCTTCTTTCCCGGGTCGAGGAGCGGCCCGCTGCTGAATACGGCCGCCCCGGGGGATCCTGAAGCCCGCCTCCCCGCGACCGAGTATCCTTGAGCGACCCGCTGCGGGCGGTTCCGCGGCCCGAGTGTCTGAAAGAGGAGATTGACATGCTGAGCGAAGTTCAGGAAGCCCTGGAGAAGATCCGGCCCATGCTGCGCGCCGACGGCGGCGACGTCGAACTGGTCGAGGTCACGGCCGACGGCGTGGTTCGAGTCCGCCTCGAGGGCGCGTGCCACGGCTGCGCGATGTCTCAGATGACGCTGAAGAACGGCATCGAGCGGGTCCTTAAGGAAGAGGTTCCCGGAGTCACTGGGGTCGAGGCGGTCTAGCGCCGCCGGAGAGTTGCCCGCGGTTTGGGGTCACGAGGGGCGCGAACCCGTCGGCTTCAGGGTGCGAAGGACTCGTGCGGCTTCCTGCGTGAGAGCGCTCGTGTTCTCGAGCGTGTGCACGGCCGATAGGTGATCGCGCTTCCATTGCCGGTGATCCTCGTCGGCGGCCATGATGTGGTGGGCCGCCAGCGCCTCGATGCTTGGGAACTGCATGCGACAGAGCGCACAGGCTTCTTCGAGCAGACGTGGGCGCCACGTCGCGAGGGAACGGCCGAGCGAACGCGCCTCCTCAAGCTTCTCCGGCAGGTCGGCAGCTCGTCCCCTGGCGGCGTGGTGGCGAATGACGTCGAGCTCCATCCCGCACCACTGGGTGATCGACTCGAACATCCGAGCTGCGAGATCGACCCCGTACGGATCCTCGGCGATGTACGAGAGGATCAAGACGAGCCTCTTCTTTGCGAGGTTGTGGTGCGCGTCGTAGATCAAGAACGGATGCATTCGGTCGACGAACGCCTTCATCTGGGCGCACACGTGCCACCAGTAGATCGGCGTGGCGAACACGACGAGGTCGGCGGCGCGAAACGCGGGGGCAATCTCCTGGAACCCGTCCTGGATGACGCACCCGGTGTGCGGGGGACGCAGGCAGGAGTTGCAGCCGCGACACGGGCCGACCGGCGTCTCGTCGAGCGAGAACCCCACGATCTCTTGCTGTCCGGCGTCTTGAAGGCCGAGAACGAACGCGTCCGCGAGCGTCGCTGTGTTCCCGTCCTTCCGAGGGCTGGCCTTGAGCACCAAGGTCTTCACATGCCACCTCCTCGGCGAGGAGCGTTCCTTCGGGAGGAGATAGCTTCGCGAACCCGCGTATCGCCATCGTCTCCCCGGCTTGAATCGTCGTTTGTGGGCGGGTCGGTCGGCGGGCCAAAGAGAAGCCACCGCCCGGCGTCCGAGCGGTGGCTGGCTGAGGATCGGGAAAGCTGGGCTACGATTGGCCTAGCTTCAATTCCAGAACGCGAATCAGCTCCTCGAGGACCCGGGGTCCGTTTGCGCCCTGGGGCATGGCTTCCACTTGCCGAGGACTGACTCCGCTTGCGGTCTGTCCGCGCATGGACCCCAGGCCGAGGCCCCGCCCGTTGCCGATCTGGAGTGGATTCGGTGCTTGTCCTGCTTCAATTCCCCTCTGGGGTCCCGCCTGACCGCGCCCGGCTCGGCCGCGCCCTTCCTCGGCCGAGGTCGAGTCATTGCCGGGCTCACCGAAGGCTCGAGCCAAACCCTGCATCATGAACCGCAACCGAGCGCCCTGGCTCATCTCGGGGCTCCCGACCCATCCTCGAAGGTCACCGGCAAGGGAGCCGTCGAGGCGCGGCAGGACCTGCTCGAGGAGCATGCCCTGGTTGTATGTGAGGAGATCTCCAACCTTCTCGTACGCCGCAACGGCGGCATCACGGGTCGACTCGACCAAGGTGCGGATCTCGGTTCGGTGCGCCTCGAGCCGCGCGTCGAGTTCATCAGACGTTCCGCTGAACGCGAGCATCTCGGTCTCGAAGGCGATTCTCTTCTCTTCAAGCGCAGTCTCTAGAGCCTCGCGCTGGCCGGCGAGGTCCACCAGGACGTCGTGCAGCGCCTGCATCTCGTCCTTCGTGAGTTCCATTCGGTTGACGAGAAGGACAAGATCGAGACTGACGTCGGACGTGGCGCTCGGCGCCGTGGTGGTTCCGTTGTTCGAGAACGTCGTCGCCAGAACAGGAATCATCACCACGACGACGGCCAGAGCGATGAACGGGGCAGCTTTCTTCAGTCGTTTCATGGCCACCTCCCAAAGAGTGCATGCGACCACCGTCACTGTGCAGGGTGGGATTGAGGCACCTCCGTCAGAGTTGTGGCAGGGATGTGGACCCACCTGCGTCGGGGCCGTGTCCCTCCGTGCGCGGGTTCTCCGAGGACGGCGGCTTCCGCAGACCAAGTCGTCGGAGTACGATCCTTCGGGTGATCGGCCATGCCTGAGGTCCTGGTGAACCG
>JAQTNX010000016.1 GCA_028713635.1 Candidatus Bipolaricaulis sp. | reverse complement strand
CGTGTGGGCGGAGATGGCGATCGAGAGCGCGACGCAGGGACGCGGGCTGTTCACGGTCCTCGTCCCGCTGCTGGCCCTTCGCACCCCGTGGCTGCTCCCGCAGATTCTGGTCGCGTCGCGGCGTGCCGCGGCCGCGCTCGACGACTACGCCCGATTCCTGCGCTCGGACGTGGTACCGCAGGCGAGGGGCGACTTCGCTGTAGGCAAGGCCGTGTTCGAGGAGCTGCTCCACGACCAGCACCTCCTCGACGTCTCGGCCGACGAACTCCTCGAAATCGGGCACCGTCTGTTCGACGAGACACACCGATCGATGGATGACCTGGCGCGGAAGCTCTCTCCGACAAAGACGGCACGTCAGATCCTCGACGAGGCGAAGAAGCGGCACCCCGACGCGAGGAGGCTGCTCGCCGCCTACAAGCAAGAGGTCGCGAGGGCCCGCGCGTTCGTCGTGGAACACGGGATTGCGACGATCCCTGAAGGTGAGACCTTGCGGGTGCGCCCGACACCCGCCTACTTGCGTGGCGTCCTTCCCTACGCGGCCTACATGCCCCCCGGCCTTCTCGAGCCGAGGCAAGAGGGCGTCTTCCTCGTGACTCCCGTGTCAAGGCGCGCCTCGGCCGAGGCGCGGGAGATCAAACTGCGCGGCCACAACACCGCCAAGCTGCCGATCACGGCGCTGCACGAGGGATACCCGGGACACCACCTGCAGCTCGTCCACGCGAATCGCACCACCACGCTGCCGCGGAAGCTGGCGTCGGCGCTGTCGAGCCTGTTCGTCGAGGGGTGGGCCTTCTACTGCGAGGAGCTGATGGAGGAACTCGGATTCCTCAACGATCCCGTCCAGCCGCTGGCCCGCCGCAAGGACCAGCTGTGGCGCGCCGCGAGAATCGTCCTCGACGTTTCGCTGCACACGCGCGGCATGACGGTCGAGGAAGCCATTGCCTTCCTTGTCGATCGCGTCGGCCTCGAGCCCGGGGACGCGAAGGCTGAGGTGCACCGGTACACCCAGAGCCCGACACAGCCGATGAGCTACCTGATCGGCAAGCTTGAGATCCTGAAGCTGATCAACGCGTACAAGGCGAAGCGAACGCGCGTGCCCCTGCGCGAGATCCACGACGCGATCCTCGCCTGTGGGTCGCTGCCGCCGAAGCTGATGGCGCAGAAGCTGCTCGCCGACGGACGCGACGTCGAGCCCGCTCCGCGCTTACGAAGCGCGCCGTGATCGGAGCGACTCGATCTCGCGCTGGGCGAACGAGTAGAACGCCGGCAGCCCGTTCGCCAGAGACTCAAGGTCCCCCGCCGTCGCCCGCCCTGCATAGGCCGAGGAGCCGAGGGCGATCAACGCCCGATACGTCGGGAAGCGCTCCGACGCCCAAGCGGCCGCCGCGGCCTTGGAGGTCACGACATCGCCGGTTTCCCAGCTGTACAAGAGCCGGCACAGGTTGAGGACGCAGTAGCCCGGGTAGTCCGTGAGGTGTCGCGCCACGTAGTCGAGCTCGCCGTCGAGGGCCCCGCCGAGTTCCTCACGCGTCGGGGGCGCGAAGATCGTGCTTGGGTTCGGGCCGTAGAGGACGGCGACGCGCCCGGCAAGCATGTGGGCGCGATGGAGGGCCCACGACTCGTCGGCAATCTCCGGAAAGAGGAGGTGGCGAGGACGCATCGCCCGGCGTGCATCCTCAAGAAGGACGTAGTACCCGTCGAGATCCGTTCCGACGGGGGATGCCTCCCGTTCCAAGCGCTCGTGGAGCTGCAGCAGACCGGCGCGTTCCTCGTCGGTCGGGCGTGCGACAAGGATCGCGTGGAAGTCGACGTCGCCCGTGTGCTCCGTCTCGGGAAACGTCACCGCGCCGCAGATGTAGACGGCGTAGAGCTTCTCCCCGAGGGTTCGCCTGACCCCGGCGGCGAACTCCGCGCACAGACCGCGATACTCGGGCAACACGCCCATCGCCCCTTCTCCCTCGCCGCACAGCGCTCGCAGCCCTCTGTCCATCGTCGCCCGGGACACGACCCGGTATGCCGGGCGGTACTCGACAACGTAGATGTCCGAGTGGTGGACGGCAGGGAAGCCGCTCTCTCGCATGCGCGCAGAGACAGCGGCGATGTCGACTTCGGCGAACGCAATGCTGCCGTCCCGAGCCAGTTGCACCGCTTCGGCGAGCCCCGCTTCGATCCGCTCCGGCGATCCGCGCAACTGCCTCGCCGTCTGCACGAACGCGTTCAGCAAGAGGTCCGGATCGAATCCCTCCCGCCGGTAGGGACGCAGGTGGACACGCACAACCTCAGCATTCGGAGAGATTGGGTCGATCAGCGGCTCGCTTGGTCCCGGCCCCATCTCAGCCATCTCCCGGGTCAGCCGTGCGCGAGCGTGGGCCTCGTCCGCCACCGCGTGCTCGCTGCCCATGGCGCTCTGGTGAACGAGCTTGTAGAGGTCCGCCAACTGCCAACGCGGGTACCGCCGCGCGTGCTCGATCAGGATGCTGCGCATGAAGTCGATTCTCCCACCTGAGACATCTCCCGCAAGGGCCTACGACCCGGCCCACGGCGCCGCGGATTCCGCCTGCTTCAGGGCAGCGCCGCCGGATCGACGAAGAGCACGAGGGCGTCCTGGCTGCCGCCCGCGATCGGCTTCGTGTGCCCGACCACGACGACGTCGCCCGTCTCGAGTCGGCACGCATCCTCGATCCGCTCCCGCGCGGTGCGGTCGCCGACGATCTCCGTCCACAGTGCCGTCCCCGCCGAGTTGAGGCGCATGAACAAGGCGTCCGTCTGCGTGGGATCGCTCGTTGCCCCCGTCCCGCAGACGAGGAGGTCCCCCGAATCGAGCGGCAAGAGCCCTGCACCGTAGTCGAAGCACGCCATGCGCTCGACCCGCTTTCCCCAGCGCTTCGCTCCGTCCCCGCCGAACGAGGCGATCACGACCCCCTCGGCCTCGCTCTGCTGGCAATCGCCGTACCCCACCGCAAAGGCTGACCCATCGCCAGCGAGGACGAGTTCCTCGAGCACATCGGTCAGCGACCACCCCATCCCCGTCGTCCCGATCACTTGTCCGTCCCCCGAGATCCTCCAGAGCTGGCTGTCGTAGTTGCCGCCCGACGTGGTCGTCGTGCCGAGAACGACGAACTCCCCGCTCGCTCGCTCCTCGATCGCGTAGGCGCGATCGGGTCGAGTTCCTCCCGCCGCGAGAGTCCACTGCTCGGTCCCCGCCGCATCGACCCGCACAATCCAGAGGTCCGATTCGCCCTCACCGGCGGACATCGTGTAGCCGCACAACGCGAAGCCTCCGTCGCGGGTTGCGCATACCCCGAGTCCCATGTCCGGCGCTTCTCCGCCGAACGTTCGCGTCCACGCGATGTCGCCCGCGCTCGTGTACCGCACCAGGAAGGCATCCTCCGCACCGGCCCCGGCCGAGGTAGTGAACCCGGCCACCACGCTCCCGCCGTCCTGCGTCGCGCAGATCGACTGCCCGTAATCTCGGCCCGGCCCGCCCTGCGCCTGTGACCAGACCAGCTCGCCGCGGTTGTCGAAGCGGGCAACAAGGATGTCTGCGGTCCCGCTTTCGCAGGAGAAGGTGTACCCCGTGAGGACAAACCCTCCTGGCACAGGGCAAACGGCAACCGCTCCGTCCGCTCGGTTGCCTCCCCACGCGGCTCCTCGAGTGGCAGGCGAGCCGAGGTCAACCGGCCGATCGACCAGAGGAAGTTCCGCACCAGCCAGGTTGTCCA
Organism: Candidatus Bipolaricaulis sp.; assembly: GCA_028713635.1. Classification (GTDB taxonomy): domain Bacteria; phylum Bipolaricaulota; class Bipolaricaulia; order UBA7950; family UBA9294; genus JAPLGD01. The sequence goes on along the minus strand of JAQTNX010000016.1, from coordinate 22,399 downwards.
GCGAACGCGAGAATGTCTGGGTTGCATCCAGAGCTCGGCCGATCTCCTCGATGTTCTCGATCGGAAACGCGTACCAGCTCGTCCCGGTTACGAGGTTCCCGTCGCGCCGCGGCACGTCGGTCGACCGGCTCGGCGCACAGGATCCTCCCGCCGCCGCGCACGCCTTCACGAACGCCGAGTGGCAGAGGACACTTCTCCCCTCGACCAGCCCAGCGTCGAGGAGCACTCCAAACGCCGACGCCCCGACGTAGAGCGCGAGGCCGTGTGCGTCCGCCGCTCGGACGAGATCGATCGCCGCAGGCTCCGAGCGGAGATCCTGCGCCACGTGCTTGATGTTCCCGGGATCGACCGGGCGGGTCGCGAGGAAGACGGCGTCAAACGCAGACACGTCAGGAATTTCCGCAAGCGTTCGATCGACGTGGATGGCCCCTCCCGCGTAGTCAAAGGCGGGGATTGTCTCGGCGACTCCGGCGAACGTCACCTCGTATCCCAGACGGTCGAGGCACGTCGACCACACCGCCACATTGGCCGCATAGTCCTCGCTGAGCAGGAAGAGCACCGAGAGACCGTCCGAGACAACCGGAGCGGCCTCGCTCCTCGCCGCACCGATCAGACAGAAGACGACCGTCAAGAACAGAAGACACGTCCACTTCGACACGGCGGAACCTCCTCGATCGACCTGCATCCCGTCCGGAACGTAGTTCCCGCTCGTCTCAAGGGCGTCTCCGCGCGTCGATCAGGGGCGCTTGCGCCCGAAGAACGGACGCCCCAGCGGCTCAACAAGGTGAGCGAGGATCGGGCCAAGCAAGGCGGAGAACAGGATGAATGCCGCGGCCAGCGGGCCGAAGCTCGGCTCGACGCCGGCCGCCACCGCCAGCCCGGCGATGACGATCGAGAACTCGCCGCGTGCGATCAAGACGGCGCCTGCGCGCAGCCGGCCCAAGGGGCGGACACCCGCGCGCCGCGCCGCCCACCATCCGGCGACGAGCTTCGTGACAGCCGCAGCCGCACCAAGACCCGCCGCGGGAACAAGCACGGGCAGAAGCATCGTCGAGTCGATCTGCAGTCCGAAGAAGAGGAAGAAAACAGCCGCCAGAAGGTCGCGGAACGGGCCGAGCTGCTGCCGCGCCCGTCGGACCAGGGGACCGGAGACGGCGATTCCGACTAGGAACGCGCCGATGCCCGCCGACACCTGCAGGCGCTGTGCTAAACCGGCGACGAGGAGCACGAGGCCGAGGACCCCGAACATCGTCGCTTCCTCCGAGCGGTGGGCGACGAGTCGGCTCACGGCTCGCCCGTAGCGAATGGCGATGAACAGCACGGCGCCCACGGTGGCGAGCGCGATGAGGATCGCAACCGCACCCTGGGCGGTGCTCTGCCCGATCAGAAGCACCCCCACAAGCGGCAGGAACAGGGCCATCGCCAGGTCCTCCAGGACGAGGATCGACACAACCGCCGGAGTCTCGGGGTTCGATATCCGCCCGAGATCCCTCAGCACGCCGGCGGCGACGCCCGAGCTGGAGATGTACGTGACCCCGCCGAGCATCACCGCCGCGAGAGGCCCCCAGCCAAGGAGGAGGCCGGCCACAAGGCCGGGAGGGAAGTTCAGGGTCAGGTCCACAAGGCCTGCCGGGAGGCCGGAGCGAAGGTGCGAGCGCAGCTGCTCGCCCGAGTACTCGAGACCGAGCATGAAGAGAAGCAGAAGCACGCCGATCTCCGAGCCGAGATGGACGAGGTTTTCACTCAGTGCGACCGGGAGGAGGCCGCCTTGACCCAAGGCGATGCCCGCGAGGAGATAGAGAGGAATCGCGGAGAACGCAAACCGGTTCGCAAGCCGCGTCAGAACAGCAAGGCCGATCACGACGGCTCCGAGCTCGATCAGAATCAGTGAGAGGTCGTATGCACCGGCGCTGGGCATCGCTCCGAGATTACTACACGTCGGAGGCCGCGGCACAGCCGCCAGACCGCGACAACCCCCTCGCGGCGGCGACTCCACCGGCGGAAGGGGTTCCCGGACTTCGCTCGCCCGGCGGATACGAACGCGCCACGGCAGACGACCGACTGCACCGATTGCCGGACCGCCGCGCACAGAGCCCTCTGCGGGCAACGCCCGCAGCCGCCGTTCGGCGCCCGTCGACGAGGGTTACGTCGCGTAGTGCTCGCGAACCTTCGCGGCGACCTGGCGATCCGTCATCTTGTCGACCGTCTCGACCGTTACGACGCGCCCGCTCAGCCTGCTCTTCTCGAGCCGCTTCTTCAGCTCGCCCTTCGCCTCTCCAGGCCCGAATACGAAGATGGCTTCGGCGTCGCCGATGGCCGCAATCACGGAGTCATAGTAGGTATTGAGATGCCCGGTGAGCGCTCTCTGGCGGCTGTTGTCCGCCGGCACCCTCCGCGCCTCAAACGAGCCCTGAAGCGGCGAATCGCCGGCGCGGCGAAGTTGTTTCTCGACGCTCGAGATCACGTGGGTTGTTTCTTCGCCCTTGTTCGTGATGGCCACGACGATGGCCTTCTTGTGGTCGATCCACAGGCCCACTTTGGTGGTCATTTCCTTCTCCTTTGCCGTCGGCGCCCGAGCGGTTCGCCGCCGCTTCAAGGCTACAACTGCGCCGACACCCACGGCAAACGCTGCCTCATTCGGCCGGACCGAGGCGTCGAACCCGCCGGGCCCAACGAGCTTGCCGAGAAGTGACCCGCCTCCACGTCCGAAGGCATCCGGCATCTGGTTTCCCACGCCGCGCTACCGCCGTGTCGTACGGCGTTTGTGCGACGTGGAGCACGCGACCTTGCATCGGCGAAAACGGGCACTACTCTCACGAGGCAGGAGGTCCCGATGCACTGCGCGATGACGACCACGGACGATCTGCTCGCCTACTACCGCCGGCACTCGACGAACAGCAACCCGGGGACCCTCGCATCGCTCTACAATGCTGTCCCGGACGACCTGCCTCAACTCTGTCGCATGGTTCAGAACACGGTCATCCACCTCTTCTGGATTCGCGGGGCGACGTACGGTAGTACCCTCGGGGAACTGAAGGCAGCCAGACGGAGGCTGTGCACCGAGTTCGGCTCCTCCACAGCCGAGGAACGGTTGCGCAACATCGTGCAGCTCCAGGATGCGCCGCTGACCGAGCCGCGAACCCCGGCGCGCCGAACCGTCGGTGGCTGCCGCGACTTCGCGCTCATGCTGGTCTCGATCCTGCGGCACAGAGGCATCCCCGCACGCGTCCGCACGGGCGTCGCCCTCTACCTCGACCCGAGCCGACCGGAAGACCACGACGTGGCCGAGCTGTGGAACGCGGTGGAGGGCCGTTGGCAGATGGCCGACGCGCAGATTGACGACGTGCAACGCAAAGCCATGCGGATCTCGCTCGACACGACCGACCTCGACCCCGGTCTCTTCCTCACGGGCTGGCGGCTGCTCGACGCGCTCCGCTCCGGCCGCATCGCCAACCCCGAGAGAGTCGGCTTCCCGCCGGCGAACGCCGGGTTGACGTACGGCCGCAACAAGCTGTTCGCCGATTTCGTCAGCGTGACGGGCACGGAGCTTCCGGTTCGCGCCTGGTGGGGAATCAGGACGCCGGACAGGGTGAAGGCCGGCGACGGCGCGCTCCTCGATCGGATGATCGCTCTTGTCCGCGGGATCGACCAGAACGACCCCGCGTCCCTGTCGGAAGCGCTCTCCCTAGCCGAAAGCCACCCGCGTCTGCGGATGCCGACGGGCTACGCCGTTCCGCCCTGGGCGCCGGCGTCCGCGTGGGGACTGCCCGTCTGACACCCGCGAAGGACCTCCGATGATCATCGATGCGCTGCGCGGCTACCGAGCGGAGAGGACCTTCCGCAGAAGGCTCGAAGAGAGCGTTCCGTGGCTCCTTCAGGCAGAGACTGTGCCTGGTCTGGCGCTGTCTCTCGTACGCGACGGGCGAGCGACGTGGGACGGCGCGTTCGGAGCGCGCCGCTCCGACGCAGGAGACCCCGTCACCCCCAACACGGTCTTCGAGGCGGGATCTCTCGGGAAACCGGTGTTCGCCTACACCGTCCTCCAGCTCTGCCACGAGGGAGTACTCGACCTCGACACGCCGCTCGATGACTACCTCTCCTCACCCTGCGTTCCCGGAGATCGCCGGTCGCCCCGGATCACGACCCGCCGCGTGCTCAGCCACACGACCGGGCTCCCGTATTGGAGGCGGACGGGAGAAGCCCTCGCCACCTACGTCGAGCCCGGCGAGCGGTTCCTCTATTCCGGCGAGGCCTTCATCGTCCTCCAGCACGTCGTCGAACGCGCGACCGGCCGATCGCCGAGCGCCCTTCTCTCGGAGCGTGCGTTCGGACCCGCAGGCATGCTCGACAGCACCTTCGTGTGGGACGGCACGGAGACCCAACCGTTTGCGCTCGGACACCGAGCGGACGGAACGGTCGTGAGGAAGTCGCTCTGGCCCAAGACGGAGGTGGCCGGCAGCCTGCACACAACAGCGCGCGACGTCGCTGCGTTCCTCTGCCACATCATGAACGACCCGGTGATCGCTCGCGACATGCTGAAGGCACAGGGTCCGGTGAACGACCGCCCTTGGCATCGCGACGCGCCGCTCGGGAGCTGCGCGATCGACGAGCGCGTGAGTTGGGGCCTCGGCTGGGGACTCGGGGCGGGACCCGACGGGACGTCGTTCTGGCATTGGGGCGACAACGGATGCTACAGGGCCTTTGCGATTGCCTACCCCGACGAGGGCTGCGGAGTCGCCATCCTGACGAACAGCGAGAACGGGCAGCGAGTCATCGCCCGAATCCTTCGCGACGTCGCCGGCGGCGCCTATCCCGAGCTTGACTGGCTCGATCGAGCTTGCGAAAGCTAGGTGCGCTCCTTGTCCTTCTTCCCCACAACCAGGAGGTACGTCGGCAGCTTGTCGAGACCGGATTCGGCCCAGGACTCCCCTTCGGTCTCCTCTCCGTACTCGTCGACCTTGACGATGCGGCACCCCGCGTCGACCGCGGCCTGGATGTGATCGGAGACGGTCCAGTGGTACTCGAACGTCGGGAGGCCCTCCTCGGTCGTGTACCGATACGGACCGCGCTCAAAGTAGCGACGGCCGAGCCTCGGGCCTTCTGCTTCCAGCCACAGCCGGCGAATCGGGTGGTACTCGCTGATGACGAGAACCCCTCCAGGCCTGAGGATCCGGACCGCCTCGGAAACGAACCTCCGAAGGTCGGATACCCACACAGACACGTGCCCGCCGGTGTAGACGAGGGCGAAGGCGTCATCGTGGAGGTCGCGCAGGTCGGTCACATCCGATTGCACGAAGTCGACATCGAGCCCAAGCGTGCGCGCTCGCTCTCGCGCAATCTCGAGACGCTGTTCGGAGATGTCCACGGACGTGACTCGGCCGCCTAGCCCGGCAAGGGCGAAGGCAATCTCGTTGTCCCCGCTGCCCAGCACGCAGACCGCCTGTCCCCGGACTCCTTGGAGGAATGGCATCTCGGCCGGAGAAACGACGAGCGACGGGTTCTCGTGGCAGGTTCGCCACAGGCCGCGCCGATCCTCCCTCTCCTTCCACCATTCCGCAGAGGCGTTCCAGAACGCTCGATTCGCTTCGTGCTGCTCAGACATCGCATCTCCCAACTCGGAAGCCCCCTCACTCCCCGGGTTCAGGCAGCGCGGTCCGCGTGATCTTGACGACAATCCCGCTGGCCGTCGGATCCGGGCACCGAATGTACTCCGTCGTCACGCCGTCCGGGTCGATCTCCTTCTCATACGGTGTGCCCCGGTTGCGCCAGGGGAGCGTCGCTCCGTTCTCGAGTGCGCGGACAAAGCCCGTCAGGCTGTCGATCAGCCATGGGCAGAGGAGGCCGAGGTCCTCGGGGTAGCGGAACGTCTGCCCGACCTCGTACTCGTTGTACATCCAGGCGCAGATCCCTTCCTCAACAAGGTCCGGGTGCGTTCCATCAGCGTGAGGCCGCCCGCCCTTTCCCTGGAAGATCTCGAACTCGATCGTGTACTTGCGCATCTCGCCCTCCTCCTGCCTGCTCGCCCGGCCCTAGGCCGTCCAGCCCGTTCGCTCCGCCCACTCCTTCGCCGCGTCCCAGATGAGGTCGTAGACCGGATCCTTGATGTCGTAGTAGGCGCCGACGTCGTCCGCGTGATGCTTCGCCAGCTCGCGTTTGATCCGCTCGATCGACCGAGCCGAGTTCGGATGCGCACGCAGGTAGTCACGGAACAAGAGCGGGTAACGCTGGTTTGGGTTGCCGTCCATGCGCACATGGATGTTCGCTCGGCGTTGCCCCTTGGGCTCGTTGAACAAGAGCTTCGACCACAGAGCGAGATCCGGGTCCTCGCCGTCCGGCACGTGGTCGTGCGAGACCGCCGCGCAATGCTCGTATCCGGCCGCGACGAGGCGCTCCCGCACGCCCGCCGCCAGCGCCGCGACGGTGATCTGAACGTCGATGACGTCCTTCGCACCGAGCCCCGGCACGGAAGTCGAGCCGATGTGGTCGACGCGCAACGCGAGAGGACCAAGGACGTCCCGAAGGCGGGCGCGGATCTCCTCGAACTCGCCGGGCCACTGAGGGCTGTAGTCGCGGATCGCGATCATGGAACGATGGTAGCCGAAGACTCAGTGCGCAGTCCGCGGTTCGCAGTGCGCAGTGCAGCCGACCACACGGCTAGCCACGCGGCCGGCTCACGTGCCGGGCGCGCATGGACACCACCTTGCCCGAGGGCAGGGTCTGCTGGCCGACGTCGACGAACCCAAGGCGCTCGTGGTAGGCGAGCGACACGGGGTTCGGCGGGTCGAGGTCGATCTCGCCGACGAGCCAGTCGAGGCCGGCAGCGGCGGCGTGGAACGCGCCGCCCACGCCGCACCCGCGGAAGGAAGGCGCGACAACCATCCGGTCGAGGTACAGGAAGCGCTTGTAGCGCACGGCGAACCACCGGTAGTTGACGCTGTCGTACGCGGCCCCGTCCGCCCGCGAACCCCATGACCAAGCCCATGACTCCGGCCGGAGCGACGGCCACGAGGTGGAAGCTCGACATCCCGGCAAGAAGCCGCAGCACGGCGGCCGCGTCGCCTGCCTGGTACTCGCGCAGCGTGGACTCCAACGATGCCTCCCTCCGCGCGGACTTGGATCGCAAAGCTCGCGCCGGGTCAGCCGAGTCACCGACGCAGGCACTAACCCGACTCGCGCCGGTTCGCGCCGAGCGGCTTGCGGAACCAGATGTCGGTCGTCTCCGTCACGTAGCCCATTCGCTCGTAGAAGCCGTACGCTCCGCTCTCGTTCTCCGAATCAACGCCGAGCTCCGCTTCGTCCATGCCCTGTTGCGTGAGGACTCGCAGGCTGCGAGTGAGCAGTGCCTTCGCCAAGCCACGTCCGCGCCACGACCGGCGAACGAAGACGTGCTCCGTGTAGCCCCGCTTCCTCTCCCGTCCGCGGTTCGCTTCTTCATCGATGCGAGGCAGGACCATGCCGGCCAGCTGATCCCCGTCCCACGCCACCTGCCAGAGGTGCGGCGCGTGCGACGTGTCGGCCAGCCAGTCCGGATACCGCTCCTCCGCCCACTGCTCGGCCACGTACTCGAACAGCTCCCGGTTCACTTCCGCCTGCGCCTCCCAGACCTTGCGCATGTCGACCGCCTGCACGGGCCGGACCTCGAGGCCCGGCGGCAACCTTGTCCCTTCGGCCTCCGGAACGCTCTCCAGTGGTCGCACCATGTTCCGGAAGTGCCGCACAACCTCGTAGCCCTCGGCCTTGAGCGCGCCGATCCACTCCTCTTGGCGCTCGGCTGCCCAGCCCTGGAAGTAGCGCTCACGCCGTGAGGGATGGCCGGCCGCCATCGCACGGATGCGGCGGTCGCCCTCTCGAACCAGCGCCGGCCAGATGCCGGGAATCCGCCATTCGGGAAGGAGGAAGCTTGCCTGAGGATAGACACGCGCCTGGTCACGGGCCGTGTACCAGCTCACGCGGGTGACGCCTACGTCGACGGGCACACCGCTCTCGTCCGTCACCGATGCGAACACAAGCTGCTTCGCGGGATCGAAACGCGCCGTGGGCGCGCACCACGTTCGGATCTCGTCGAGCGTCGGAACCCAGTCGTCGTGGTCCGCTCGCGAGCTCTCGAGCGCGATCCTCTGCATGCGGACGTAGTCGGCATCTTCGCGGAACAGCCGGAACGTCACGTCGGCCCAGCCGGAACTCGCTCTGCTTGGGGGCTTCGTCATGTGCGCATTGTGCGCCACCGGGCGATCGGGGCACAGACCACGGGCACGAATGCCCGCACATCGCGGTCTCCGTATCCACTTCGGGAGCGCTGGGTCGTGCACCGGGATCAGCCCTAGAGCCCGCGCAGCTCGACAAGGTGCGTGCAACCGGGGATATCGCTGGTGGGAACGAATCCAAGCCTGGCAAAGAAGAACCCGGCCGCTCCGTCCGCGGCACGAAGGCGGAGCACATCGAAAGCCCCCCGAGCCTCCTGAATCACGTGCCTGACGAGGGCGGCGCCGACGCCTCGTCCTCGCCATTCCTGCGCAACATAGAGGTGTCGGACGCGACCCACTCGAGGCTCGCTAGCGTATGGGTCCCGATTGAGGCCGCAGACGCCGACGAGCCTACCCTCGACTCGAGCGACGAAGAGCGCCTCTCCCGGCCCCTCGAAGCGGTTCGTCCCACCCTGCCACTCCTCCACAAGGCGCCGCAGGAAGCGGTAGCCGAGGGCTTCGCTCTCCCGCAAGATCTCGGCAAGCTCCGACACATCCAGGGCACGGACCGCCTCGATGGTCGGGTTCGGCATTGCACCCCCGGAGCCCGCCGCCACTCAAGAAACCCCACGCTTCTGTTTGCGCGCCGCCAGGAGTTCCTTCTCATACTCGATCCGTGCGAGGCCTGGATCTCGATCCCAGGGAACGCGCCCGACTTCCCCGAACCCGCACGCCGCGTACATGCGCTGCGCTGGAACGAAAAAAGGATGGTCGACCGTCGAGACCTTGGCCCTCCGGATGTCGAGGGACTCGAACCGCTGTAGGATCTCGTCACACTGCCGACATCCCGAACCCATACCGCGGAACTCCGGCAGAACGAAGTTGTGCCCCACGATCCCGTATTCCGGACCCTGCCGAGGATCCCATGACCCGAGCCCGACCACGTGCCCATCGAGTTGGGTCATGAAGACGCACGCGCCGACCGTCTGCGGGCTCCCGAATACCTCACCGTCGTACCCGTCCCACTTCGCTTGCTCCGACTCCCAGCGATCGTCTGCCTTAACCGGATCCGCGTGGCTCTCACGCGAGAGCCGGGCGATGGCTCCCGGCGTTTCGTTCGCGATTGTCGTGTGCTCGATAGTCATGTCGGACTCCGTCGCCGATCATGGTGCACGGTTCGCCGCGCCCAGTCCACAGCGCCGCGCCATCGGCGTATCGACCCGCGATACAGACGGACACCGGCAGCCTCGCAGGCCCGAAGACCGCCCGGTCGCGCCGCCCACCGCGATCCGTCCTCACAAGACCGCGCCATCCTCCGACTTGGCTGCACGCCGAACACACGTTGCCCAGGCCGGCTGAAGACCGCATCTTGGCCGCAACACGGGGCGCGGCTAGAATGGACCTATGAAATCGACATTCGTGGGGCAGCGAGTCAACTTCCTCGGGCCCGTGACGTTGATCGTCGGGAAGAAGAAGATCGCCGGGGAAGCCATGATGTGCGGTACGCTCTACGTCGAAGTCGCCGCATCCACGGGTTTCTCGGCCGTATCGTCATCGACCGCCTTCCGGCCTTCGGACATCAGCGGGAACTTCACGCCGACCGACCCAAAGGCCCTGACAGCGATCAAGTCGGGCGAAGCGGAGGTCGTGTGGAAGAACCGCGGGAAGGAAACCACGCTCCCGATCTCGGTGACCGAAGTGCGCATAGCCAGCATCAAGTTCGTCGCGCGCAAGCCGTAGGTTCGACGACGACAAGCGGACTTACGAGTGCGCGGTTCGTGGTTCTCAGTGCGCAGCCGCTACGTCCTCCCGTATCGCTGCCCCTCGCGCGTATTCGACGTACCGGTTGACGATCCGGAACCCGACGGACTCGTAGAGGCCGCGCGCCGCGACGTTCCCTTCGCCCGTCGAGACGCAGACGCGGTCCATCCCGCGAGCCTTCATTCGGCGCAGGCCTTCGAGGAGCACGGCACGCGCCAGCCCCTGTCGCCGGTACGCCTCACGGGCTCCGACTGGACCGAAGTCGCCGATCTTGTTGACCGGGTCGAGCCAGCCGTTCACGTACGCGGCGATCGTGCCGTCGGGCGCAACGGCGACCACGTCAAGATCGCGCTCGTAGCCCGGCATCCGCATGAAGCGCGCGTACTGCTCGTCCGTGACATCGCCGACCGTCCACGGATGCCAGACCTCACGCTGGGCCGCCGCACGGCCCGAGATCTCCGATGCATCGCCGGCCAGCGCGCGCACGTGGAACCCGCTCCTCAAAGCTTGGGGAGGCAATGACTCTTGAGGCAATGCCACCCCAAGCGAGCGCCGCATGTCCACCTCCACGTACTCCCGGCGCTGCAACCCCTGCTGCTCGAGGAACTCCATCCGCTCGGCGTTGTCCTGCCGCGTGCCGACCACCATCGGACCCTTCCAACGCTCAGCATCTTTCACCCGCAGCTCGGCCACCAGACCCTCAGCCCAGGCCAGTGCTTCGGACTCCACTCCTTGGCCCTCGTACTCTGGAAGCACCTGCCAATCGAAGAACGGATCGTCGTTCAGCGTCGCGTAGCCGACAAGCTTGCTGCCGTCGTGCCAGAGCCGCACGTGCCTCCGTGGATCCAGGTGGCAGTCGATCATGAAGAACGTGAACGCCAAGTCGCCGACGTGCCAGTAGCGCCAGTCGTTCGTACGCGACCGCGCCTCCATCAGAAGGCCGTACATCTGGCGAAGGTCCGCCTCGGTCATGTAAAGCCGGCATGTCGCCGATCCTACGGGGCTAGCCTGATTGGACTTCGAGTCCATCGATCGTCTCCTGCGACAGCTCTCTAGGTTAAGCTGCACTGGGCGCGAGCCTACAGCGTGAGAACACTTGCGGCAACTGCTTCAGTAGCAGAGGGCATCCAGCCCGGGATCACCGCCAGGATCGGCCCTGGAAGCGCACAGGAATACGTCATAGCAGGACTCGACCCCCAAGACGCGCTATCTGCAGGTGCGAAGAGTGAAGATCTGACCCCGCCGCCAGACGGACACGGGTACGATCTCTATCATGCCATCTCCGTGCAGCAATGGTTATGTGGTGGCTAACGCTGCTTCTCCGACGCGGCGCGACGATGCCAAGGCAGTCTGCTGGCCGTCACTCCTCCAGTTCCTTCACCATGTCGACGAAGCGGATGCCGTTCACCACTTGCTCAGGCTTTGCTTGCCTGAAACCGAGGCTGTGATACACCGGCTTGGCCCACAATGAGGAGTTGACGTCGATCCGCCGCAGGCCGGCCTTGTGTTTTCGGCACTCTCCAATGGCGCGATCGAGCAGTCCTCGTCCGATTCCCTGCCCAATGCACGAAGGCTCCACGAAGAACAAGCAGATATGCGAATGGTGCCTCATGTCGATCATGCCAATGATGTCACCGTCACGCGCCGCAACCATGACGAAGTGCTCTGGCGGCTGCTCGAACACCATGCGTCGGGCTGCGCGCAAGAACGCCGCGACACCCTCTTCGGCAAAGTCCGCGCGCACAAACTGGTCGAACCCGCGCTCGACCAGGGCAAATACTGATTCCCTGTCCTCGCGTCGCATCATGCGGAATGTCGGTTCCATCAATCCTCCGAGGCCAATGATCACGGCTCGGCCATGACGCCCTCAGGATGCCACCGCGCGCCGCTGGCTACAAGCGAGGACCTGCCAATCGAAGAGCGCGTCGTCAGCGCGGAACGCGTAGCCGATGAGCCTCTCCCCGCATGCCACCGCCGGGCGTGGCTCGCCGAATCCAGGCGGCAGTCGATCATGAAGAACCCGAACGCGAGCTCGCCGATGTGCCAGTAGCGCCAGTCGTTCGTACGCGACCGCGCCTCCATCAGAAGGCCGTACATCTGGCGAAGGTTCGCCTCGGTCATGTGCGGCGGGGTCATGCGGCGGGGTCAGATCTTCACTTCACGTGTCCGAGGTCACTGCTGGCTTGATTCGATAGGGCTCGGCACACCCGCCGCCACGCTCAACGCGATCGACAGGTATTACACGCTGAGTGCGGTCGGCCGGTAGAATGACCCAATGAACGAGGGGGGGAAGACACCATGCTCAAGAGGCGACGTCTTCGAGCAGTTGTAACGTGCGTAGGTGTTCTGCTGGCCGCTGTGGCGTGGAGCGCAGTGGGTTCGGAGCTTCGCACCGGCGGGCGCGCTGTGCTCGTTGGGTCGGCCTTGCCGTCGGCGGGGGCCAACGCGGAGATCGACTTGTTCGCGGATTGCTGGAACCTCGAAGCGACCAGTACGACGGAGATCTCGCTCTTCCCGTACAGAACGGGCAGCGAGACCATTGCCCTGTCACTCGTCCAGGATTGGCTTAGCCTCACCGCGGAGTACGAGTTCAACATCGTGCCGCTCGGGATCACGGCGTCGACGATCCTCGCGCGGGCGACTCCGCCGGCGTGGGTGACGGCGCGCGGATCCTTCGTTGTCGATCTTGCGGTCGAAGGCGAGGCACGCCTTCTCGGCGACGGCTTCGCGGCGACTCCACTTCGTGCCGAACTCTGGGTGAAGGGATCGGCCGGCATCGGAGGGAGCGTCGGCCCAGTCGATCTCGTTCACGCCGCAGCGGCGCTCGAGGGCACGCTCTCCGCGCCGAACGGAACCGTTTGGCCGACGCCGTCGCTCATCGCCTCGGCTTCGCTCGGCCGTGCCACGCTCTTGAGCGAGACGGAGCTGTCGCTCGCCGAAGGGATTCGCGTCGCGGCGGAGACGGTGTCGCTCCTGTGCGTGTGGCGCGAGTTCGGGCTGTCGGCGAAGGCGTGGTGCACGTTCTCCGCCGGGCCGACGGGGCCAAGCGCTGGTCTCCGCATCGCGTACGAGTTCGGCGCCGCGCCGTTGAGGCCCTTCCCGGACAGCACAGCGTGCGTCGGCGGGGTCTGCCACTAGCGCGCCGGCGGCGACGCGAGGGGCAGCGTGAGCGACGACAACTGTCTCCGACGCTTGCCGTTCAGTCGACGATGAAAAGCTTGGCCCCTGTCGATGTGTGCGAGCGGTGTGCTTTGGCGCCATCCGCGACTTGGTAGCTCACGCCGGGAGTGAGGTGCTACTCGCGCTGCGCGAGTAGCTCGGGAAAACGCGTTGCGTTCTCCAGTCTTCGCTACATCCTGAAGCTCGACGTGAAGGTCACCTTCGAGACAGAGCAGGATGTGGCCCTTGGAGCACCAATGGTCGGCCCAGGGCGACGGACAAGGAGAACGCCGGTCCGCGGCGCGTTCTCCCTAGCGACTCACCCCAAGGTGAGTCGCCATCATCCCTTGGTCCGAAGACCTGGCGCTACGCCGCAGCCTTCACGGCGATGTGCGTCTTCACGGAACCCGGACGCCAGTGGTCTTCGTAGAGGTCGTAGCCCACCTCGCGCAGGAGAGCGGGCCAGACGTCGGCGGCGAAGATGCCGAGCTTGTGATGATCGACCTCGACGCGAAGCTTCCCGTTCTCTCGGATCAGGTAGATGATCAGCCCTTCGTACGTGTCGTCCGCCGGATCGGGGTCGTAGTTGTTCTCGACGAAGACAACGTCGACATTCTCTGGCTTCCCTTTGGCCTCGGCGGCGGCACTGCCGCGCGTGACGTGGGTCTCGTTCTGCGCGAACGTCTCCTTCGTCTCGTCGGGCGACACCAGCATGACGCCGCCCGGCTCGAGGTGACGGTAGGCGGCGTGGAAGAGGCGCGAGAGGTCCTCGCGCGAGGTCATGTAGGCGACCGCGTCGTCGATGAGGATCGCGTCGAAGCGAGCCGGGAGCAAGAACTCGCGCATGTCGCCCTGGACGAACGTGCACTCAGGGTTGAGCTTCTTCGCGTTGGCGAGCATGGCGGGCGAGAGGTCGAGGCCGGTGACCTCGTAGTGGCGCTTCAGGTTGTAGGCGTTCTTCCCGCCGCCGCAACCAAGGTTGAGCAGGGTTCGGACCTCGCGCCTCGCGTGCTTCGCGATCATCTCGACGACGTGAGCGCACCACTCTGCGTACTCGCCGTCGGGGGCTCCCCACAGCGGCCACAGCCAGGCCAGATCGCTGTACAACCGGGGTGTCTCGTTGCTCGGCACGGCATCTCCTTCCATCCGATGTCCGGACCGAGAAGCGTACCCGAGCCGCGGCCGCCCCGACAGCCGCCGGGCGGGCGGGTGCGTCGGGAGATGCACCCCCCTCATCTCCATCCTCGCACAGCTCGCCGATGGGGCTTGCGCCCCTTCCCTACGTGAACACCTTCTGCCTGATCGACGCCTCGGTGCCTTCGAGCTGCGGCACCTGCGCGTAGTCGAGGCTCCGGATGTACGCACACGTCCGGGCATCCGCCTGCCTCCGCGTAACGCCCGTGCCTGCGCCGCGCAGGACCTTGCACAGGGCGTACGTGAAGATGCCACGGTAGATGCCGCCAATCGGCGCTTCGGCCGAGGTTTGGTTGTCGCGGCACCCCGACCAGAGCACGTGATTGAGCCCTCGCACGAGAACGACCTGCTTCTCTCCCCTGCTTGGCTTCAGAATTCCCCGGACCGGAATCGTGGGATCCGAGTCCAGGAAGAAGCCGTAGTCTGCGGGCGGTTCGATGTAGCGGTACGTGAGCTGGTTCTCCGCCGACGCGGCGGCAAGAGCGCCGAGCTCCCGCGTCCCCGTTCCGGAGAAACAGGAGTCGAGGAACACGTCGAGGTTCGCGCCCGCCGGCAGCCCGCTGAAGGCGTCCCGTAGGTCGTCATCCCTGATCATCCCTGCGGACGCGTAGTCGTGCGGGCAAATCGTCTCGTCCTTCTTGTCGATCTCGTCCTTGTCTACGTCAGCCACGTAGGATCCATGGCCGGAGTAGAAGAAGATGAGGGTGTCTCCCTTCTTGGCTTTGGCCACGAGCCAGGCAAGTCCCTTGAGGATTGCCGCCCGGGTGGCGCGCCCATCCGTGAGGATGCGCATGCTCTTGGGCTCCGCGGGGACGATGCCGAGCACGTTCAGCGTGTTCGCCATGTCCTTCACGTCGTTGACGCAGCCCCGCAAGTCCGGGCCGCCCGCTCCGATCGGTGCGTAGTCGTTGATTCCCACCAGCAGTGCCTTCTTCGCCATGGATCCCTCCTCTCGTCTTGCATCCGAGGATTGCCGGCACTCTAGCCTTCTCGAACGTATTGCCGGGTCGGTCCCACCTCCCTTGCGCCCGTTCGATCGGGGTGAAGTCGCCCACATCGGGCCGAGCCTTCGACAGGCCAAAAGGCCCCGTGAGGCGGTGCGAGCATGTTCGTTGCCGGTATGCTCTCCTATCGGACGTGGCGATAGCTTCTTATCCTAGCTGTGTGACCTCGAGCAGGCAAGACCGCGAACACCCGGCGTCCGACGGGATCGCCGCTGACGCTACGCCGCCTCCGGGAGTTGCCATCGCCCCTCTCTTTGCCGTAGCGTACGTCGCGTCTCTTGTCTATGCGTACCTGCTGATGTACGCAAGGAGGGTTCCATGGCGTACGAGAAGGTTGCTCCCAGTTCGATGGTGCGGCTGCGGCTAGGAATCTACAGCCTGGCCATCCTGCTTGCGTTCCTCGCGCTCTTGGTCACACTGCTCCCGTCGGATCCCGCGATGGATCTCGGATGGCGCCTCATCCTGCTTCTGGCGGCAGCAGGCGGCCTCGGTGCCGGCGTCCACGCCGCAACGTCGTTCTCTCACCACGCCGGTGTCGGCACGCTCGGAGAGGAGTGGACTTGGTGGTACATCCTGAGACCCGCGCTGGGCGCCGGTCTCGGGATCCTCTTCGTCTTGGTCGTCACGGGGCTCGGTGTGAGCGACGCCCTCAAGAACGTCCCCGCGGCGGACGCCATGCGCACGTTGGCCGGCTACCTGGCCCTTGCGGGACTCGCCGGGATGTTCTCACGGCAGGCCATCGACTGGCTGCGGGGGATCTTCGACAGCCTCTTCCGCGCCCCCGACAAGGACGAAGAGACGGACAAAGCCGAACGGCTCGCCCAACTTCGGGGCGATGACGCGGACAAGAAGCAGACGGATCGGTCGCAGGCTCCACGAGACGGAGCGGTCGCTTCGGAGCCGCGAGCCGCGAGCGCCCCGGACTTGCCGTGGAAGCGGTTTGTCATGCTCTACGTGTCTGCGATGCTGTTGCTTCTCGCCGGCGTCGTCGTGCTCACCTGCATCGTCGCCCGCTGGCTCGCCGGCCCGACGCCTCCGGCCTCGATCGAGTGCCTCGTCTCCCTGCTCGTGATCCTCGCGGCCGCGCTCGGAGCGACGATCCATGTCTTCACGTCGGTCAGCGACTTCGCGGGCCGCAACAAGCTTCGGACGCAGTGGTTGTGGTGGTACATCCTGCGCCCATTCATCGCGGCTGCGCTCGGCCTTCTCGTGTACTTCGCCGCGCGCGCCTTCTGGATTGCCGAGGTGACGAGCCCGGTACACCTCTACACCGTCCTGGTGCTCGCGCTCCTCTCAGGAACGTTCTCGAAACAGACCGTCCGCTGGCTGAGCAAGCTGTACGACGCGATCTTCAACAAGGTCGAAGGTCTCGAGGAGGACAGAACGTAGGTCAAGAGACCCGCCTAGCGCACGCCGGGAGAGCCTAGGCCAACGAGCCGCTTCTCGTAGTGGGCGCCGAACGAGCGCTTCCCGCGCTCGACGACCGTGTGGCCTTCGGCCTCGAGGCGCTCTCGCTGTCCCTAGACTCCACCGGGGTACTTGGGGTTGAGTTCGCCGCCGGTCTTGAGCGTTCGCCAATACGGGTGATGTCGACCTCGCCCGCCGCCTCGGCGGCGACGCGGGCGAAGATGCCGGTCGTGATCGGATAGGCAATCGTCGCTCCGTGCCGTGCCGCGAGGACCTCGCGCAGAGCGTTGATCGTCGTCAGGCTTCCTTCGGGAACCGCGTGCATCGGCGCGTCCACCTCGCGCGGCGTCCGGATCACGAACGTTCCCTCGCCCCACCGAGCGCTCATCCGCGCGCCGATCTCCTCGACGCGCGGCAGGCCCTTGTCGTTCTCGAGCTTCTCGCGCCACGTCTTCCTCGCCATGGTCTCTCCTCCTAGAACAGCCGAAGCCCGTCGGCGGAGCAAGCTTCATCCGGCAGGACGGCGCGGATACCCGGCGGAAGAAGCGCCGCGATCCCCGTCTCGCGAACGATCCTCGCGAAGTTCTCCCAGCCGAGCTTGCGGACGTCCTCGCGCGAGCACTTGAGCTGCACGGATAGCAGGTGCTCGACCCACTCGACGCGGCACGGGATCGCCGCCGGCGGGTCGTTCCATCCGTGGTCGCTCTCGACCAGGATCCGCTCCGGCGGCACAGCGGTGCGGAGGGTCGATCGCCTGGCAACGGCCGAATGCACGGAGAAACAACACCCCATCGCAACGGCCTCGCGGGTCTCCGGAGCGGTCCCCGTCCACCAGTGAAGGATCGGCACAGGAACCGGCGTGCGACGAAGCTCGTCGAGCACGAGCCGCGTGGCCGTGAAGCTGTGAATGCTCACCGGTCGCGACGCCCGCGCAGCGAACGCGAGGGCCGCCCGGAAGGTTCGAAGCTGAAGGTCAAGAGGCACGCGCGACCAGCGCACGTCGACGCCGACCTCGCCGACGATCGGCGCGCGCTCCGCCAGCTTCTCGAACCGCTCCCGATCGAACTCTGCCTGAGCGTCCACCATGCGGGGATGGCATCCCACACCCCATGCGACGAGAGACTCTCGCCGCTCGACGGCGGCGGCCGCCTCGACAAGCGACAGGGTCATCGCGAGGACGGCGCCGGCCTGCGCGAGTTCCTCCGACGTCCGCGTTGGCTCGACGTGTGCGTGGGCGTCAAGCGATAGGCCGTCGTTCATGGGCTCCCGCTCCGCCGGCGCCGCTCAAGCTCACGCCACAACTCGTCTCGCTCCGGCTTAGGGATCGCGTGCCAGCGCACGCCGCGGACTGCGCCTTCCAGCGCCGAGAGACGACTTCGGCAGACGGCGTCGGATCCAAGCGCCCTTCGGAGCCGGGCCGCCGCCTCGACGCTGCCGACGTCACGCAGCTCCTCGGCTGTCTCGATCCCCGCTGCGCGCAAAGCCTTCGCGCACTCGGGGCCGATGTTCGGAAGAGACTCAAGCGAACCGCTCGGCTCGTGGGCGGGCATTCCCATCACCTTGACGTCGAGGATACACCAGGCTTCGATTGCGGCCGAAGCCCGTCACAGGAACGTGCGCATCATCTCGACGACGTCGTCCTCGCGGTCGAGGAAGCAGTAGTGGCTGGCACCGCGCATCTCGACAACCTGGATGTTCCTGATGTCTCGGCGCGCTCGTGCGATGCACCGTCCTTTGTGTTCGCGGTCGAAGCGCTCGGTGTACGCCCGTACCGCTTCGCGGAGTTCCGGGGACGCGTCGTCGGGCAGCGGCCACGCGGCGTCCTGGAACGCGTAGATCGCAAGCACCGGGCAGGAGATCTGCCGCCAGTCCGCACGATAGTAGAACTCGGCCAGACCGAGCTGCTCCGCGGCCTTCGACCCGAGACGCTCGCGGAAGCGGCCGTCCGCCGTCCGCTCGAGCGCGTGCGCCATGAGCGCGTCCCACCTTGGGGAGCGAAGCCTGCGGTACTGGGCATAGCGCGTCGTGAAGTCCTCAGAGTACGCCTCGACCGAGTCGAACGTCTCGGGAGGCGCGCCGTGGACGTTCTGCGGGTTCGCGCCGTAGAGCTCGATGTCGCTCTTCTCGTACTCGTAGAGCGCGTCGAGAAAGATGAGCTTCTCGACTCGGTCGGGATGGGCGATCGTAAGCTCGATCATCTCAGCGCCGGCGTACGAGTGCCCGGCGAACGACGCGCGCTCGATCCCCAGCGCTTCGAGGAACCCGACGATGTCCTTCGCCAGCGTCGGGATGTCGTACCCCGTCTCCGGCTGCTCCGAGTCGCCGTGCGCGCGCCGCGTCAGGCCGAGCACGCGGAATCGATCGTTCACCCGCTTCGCAACAGAATCGAAGAAGTGGGGGGTGTTCCCGGAACCCGCGAGGAAGACGAGCGCGGGGCCCGCGCCTCCCCAGTCGAGGTAGTGCAGGCGCACGCCGTTCGACGAGACGAACGCGGCGCTGGGCTGTGCCAACTTGCTCACGCTTTCTCTCCTTCCGGGACGTTTTCGACCCGGTATCGTAGCCACACGGATCCCCCCGAACAGGTTCGGGAGGAGATGAGCGACAGTTTCGTCGGTCGTTCGTCGGGGCCAAGCTCGGGGCACTCGAACAACGACGGAGTCTTCGTTCCCCCGATGACGGCCGGAAGCCACAGAACGTTGATCTCATCGACCAGACCCGCGCGGAGCAGCGCTCCGCCGAGCTTGCCCGGCGACGTGCAGAGGACGCAGTCGACATCGAGAAGACCCTTCAGCTTCGCGAGCGCCCGTGCAAGGTCCACTCGGTCGTCGCCGGCCACCAAGTACGGCACGTGCTCGCTCTGCAGGTAGGCAAGGTACTCAGGCGGGGTCGCGCGCGAGGCGAGCACGAGGAGGTGCCATCCCTCCGAGCCCGGCGCCTCTTTGCCTGGTTCTCCCGTGTAGTACCAGCGAACGCGCCCGCCTCCGTCGACCACGACGAACCAGCCTCTGAACCCCGGCCGACGGGCGATGTCGTCGAGCAGGAAGTCGGCATACAAGCGCGCGGGATTCCCGCTCACGGGAACCAGCGGCTCCAACTCGCTCTCGGGAAGAACGAAGGATCCGCTTCCCTCGAGGTTCGCCTGCGGCGAGTGGATCTCACGGATCTGCGCCAAAGCCTCGCTCGGATCCCCGGCGCTCGGCCACCGGTCGTCCCCAAAGAGAAGCAGAACGTCGGGCGCAACCGTGATCCGTCCGTCCAGGGATGCCTCGGCATAGACGACGACCTTCGGCCGACCGGTGATCATGATGCCTCCCTCCGGGCAACCCGCGACGAGCTCTAGAAGATCTTCATCCTCAAGAAAGCAATGACGGCAATGGCGGAAAGGACAATCGATACGCCCATGGTGATCCAGAACGCAAACGGGGACTCCTGGAACGGCAACTGCACGTTCATCCCGAACGTGCTCGCAACCAACGTCGGCAGCATGAGGACGATGGTGATCGTCGCGAGAAACTTCATGACCGAGCTCACGTTGTTGGAGATGATGGAGGCGAATGCGTCCATCGTCCCTGTGAGGATGTTGCTGTAGATATCGGCAAGGTCTCGCGCCTGCCCGAACTCGACCCGCACGTCCTCGAGCATGTCGATTTCATCCTCCGTGAGGTTGCGTCCCGCAAGGCGGCGCACCCTGTCCCACATAGGCTCGTTCGCCCGCAGCGACGTGGTGAAGTAGACCAGGCACTTCTGGAGATTCTGCATCCGAATCAGGGTCTGGTTCTTCATGGACACCTGAATGGCTCGCTCGGCCTCATCCGACTCGTGGCGGATGCTGTTGAGGAATCCAAGGTACTGCCGCGCCGTTTGCAGGAACAGGGTGCACAGGAACTTGACGGTGTCGCTCGTTGGGGGGATCCGGATCCGTCCCGACAGAAGCTCGCTCCAGAGGGCGGTGTCCTCGGCGCACACGGTCACGATACGCGTCGGGGTCAGGATGATGGCGAAGGCGACCGTGACGTACGGCGTGTCCGAAGTGGCCTCATGGTGAGGCACGCGCAGGATGAGGAGCTTGCAGTCTTCTTCCGCTTCGAAGCGAGGGCGCTCATCGCGGTCGGTGGCCGCGGTGAGGAAGTCCATCGGCACGCACGCTGTTTCCGCAAGCACTGACAACTCGACAGAGGTTGGGTTCACGACCCGGACGATCTCCGCCTCATCGAAGCTGTCGGTGGACACGAGTCGCCCGTTCTCGTTTCGGGTGTACTGGAGCATGGGACCGCCCTACTCTCGTGGGTTCTTGCCGTTCGGGGCATCATATGCCCAGGCTTCCGGCGCGTCAACGCGTCAGCCGCCCCCCGCGCGCGACGTGTGTCTCACCGCGCGGAGACTCCTGTCGCGCCGGATCTGCGCGACGAACGCCGACCACACCGTGTCCGGCTCCCAAACCCGCTGGACGAACGCGTCACCCTGCTCGGCCGACCACCCTTCGCGCGACTCCATGTAGAGGGCCACGAAGCAGGACACACGCTTGTTGGCAGCGCAGTGCGCGAACGTCCTCCGCCCGGAAAGGCGATCCATCACGGCGGCGAACTCGAGGAACTGTTCCTCGTGCGGATCGTCGAACTTCACCGGGATGGGGTGGTATTCCATCGCGAGAGCGGCGACGAGCCCGGCCTCGTCGGCAAGGCAGTACGACGGATCGAGCAGACCAAGGTTCACGACAGCGACGAAGCCTTCTCCCGCGAGCGATCGAAGCTGCTCCGCCGTCGGCTGGCCGCCTGTTGAAAGCGTCCCCGAGACTCGAACGTAGTCGCGGATTCCCTCCACGCCGGTCATCCTGACTCCCTCCGCAGACGGGCCCTACGACAGGAGAGCGCGCTGCACCGCGGCAACCCCGGCGCCCGCGTCGAATCGGTGTCCTACTCGCCGAAGTCCGGTCTCGATGGCTCCTACGGTGGCGAGCACGTCGGCGGCGCGAACGGCGCCCATGTGCCCGACGCGGAACGTTCGGTCCTTGATCGCCGGATGGAGCCCGCCGGCGACGATCGCTCCGGCGCTCCTGATCTCTTCGAGGAGCGCCGCTACGCCGATCCCTTCGGGCGTGTAGCAGGCCGTCAGCGTGTTGGCTCGGTTCGACGGCTTCGTCGGAACCTGGTTCAGCTTGACAGCGTCCATGCCCGCCTGGAACGCCTTGGCGAGAAGCGCGTGCCGGGCGAATCGCGCCGCCATCCCTTCTGCAAGGATCTGACCGAGGCTCACATCGAGGGCGGCGACCAGGTTCACCGCCGGGGTTCCGAAGTAGCTTGGCGTCCGACTCTCGTACGCCTTCATCACCGGCAGCCACTTCGACCAGTCGGCGTAGTAGGAGCCCACGGGGCGGCGACGAGCGTGGAAGGTCTCGAGCGCCTTCGGGCTCACCATGAGAAGGGCGAGTCCCGGGGGAACGCCGACCGCCTTCTGCGAAGCCGTCAGCACCACATCCAGCTTCCACTCCTCCTGCCGGATCTCTTCTCCCGCGACGGAACAGACACCGTCGACCACCGTGAGCACCCCGTACTTGCGGCCGAGCTCACCCAGCTTCGACACATCCATCCGCACGCCGGTCGATGTGTCGACGTGCGTGACCGTGACGAGCTTGTAGCCGCCGTGTGCAAGCTCCTCCTCCATCGCAGCGGTCGCCACACCCTCGCCGACCGG
>JAQTNX010000015.1 GCA_028713635.1 Candidatus Bipolaricaulis sp. | reverse complement strand
GGTCGACTCCGGAAGGGGCTGAGCCTTCGCGACCTCGCGGACCGCACGGGCATCGACTACAGCCGGCTGTCGCGGATGGAAACGGGCACTCGCCCTGCGCCGGACCTCGCCAGTCTCCGAGAGCTCTCGCGCACCCTGGACCTTGACCTGTCCGACCTTCTCGTCGCGGCAGGTACAGCGCGCGAGGTGGTGGACGAGCTTCTCTGGTCCGAGAGGCTGAACGTCGGCGACGCCCTGCCTGACGTCGCGGCGTATCGTCCGGGGGACTCGGCGCTGCTGCGGAAGAACACGTTTCCTGTCTTCGTGACGCGCCGGGTCGCGGCGCAGTGCGAGGTCGGGCTGGGTGAGGAAACGCTGACCGTGTTCTGCTTCTCCGCGGACGAGAGCCTCTCGATCGAGATTCCCCCCGAGGCGGTCGTCGTGTTTCGGGCCGACCCGGCTCCAGTCCTCGGGCCTCGAGAGAACGTGTTTGCGATGCGTGTCCGGAAGGTTCGTCGACTCGGCCAGATCACGAACCTCGTCCTCGAGGGGCGAGGGTTCACGCTGAACGCGTTGGAGGCCGCCACCGGCGAGGGGACTCCGTACGAGGCGGGCGAGAAGGTGTTTGCTTTCGTGCCGGCCGTGGCGATTCGAACGCGGCCGGCCGACGTTGGGCCGGATACGGCCAAAGGAGAGACTGACTAGCATGAGGAAGCGGTTGGGGGCTCTCGTAACGGTGATGGTGCTCATCAGCGTGTCGGCGGGTGCGGCGCTCTCGCCCATCTACGTGAAGGTGGGCGACGCGAGCGCCTGGGTCGCGCTCGACGGGTTCCCGAAGGTGCAGGGCGCCGTTGCCTACCAGGGTCCGGTGTCGGATCCGGCGGATCCGAACTGGAAAGGAGATGCGACGTACTCGGGCGTGCGTCTCGCCGACGTTCTCGCCTCGGTGGGGGCCGTGAGCGCGGATGCCCTCGTCTCGGTCATCGCGGCCGATGGATTCGCGAAGGCGATTCCCGCTTCGGTCTTGTCCGGGGGAACCGCAGCCGGTGACGTGATCCTGGCCCTGGATCGAGGAGACCCGTCGTGGGAAGGTGCGCCGATGCTCGTCTTCCTCGCTCCGGATGGGAAGTTCGCGAACGACGACATGTTGGCGACGCTCGGCGAGAAGTACAGTCACTACTTCGGCGACAAGCCCTCGACGACGGGTCTCATGGTCAAGAACGTCGCGTATGTCATCGTCAACTACAACGGCGGCGCGCTGCCCGACCTGAGCGAGGCGACGACGGCCGCGACACAGGCCGCGGCGCCGGACGCTGCGCTGACCGTCGTCCGCGGCGAGTCGACGTTCACGTACACCCTTGCGGAGATTGAAGCCTTTGAGACGATCTCGGCGTCCGGCACCTTCACGAACTCGGCCGGCGTCGACTACACAGCGGCCTACGTCGGCGTTCCGATGGCGACGCTGATCGGCAACGTCCCCGCCGACGCGACGATCCTCGTCACGGCGTCCGACGGGTACTCGATGAACTACAAGGCCGACATGTTCCTCGACACGTCCGCCGGGACCTGGATCCTCGCGTACAAGGAGAACGGCGCCCACATGCCGCTCGATCCGGGCTACTTCCGCATTGTGCAAGTTGGGCCGGACACGCCCCACTTCCAGAGCTCGCTGTCGGCGCGGATGGTTCAGAAGATCGAAGTTCGTGGCGAGTACCAGCCGTACACGTTGACGGCGACGGGCGTCGTGACCCGCGTCTTCGAGCGGTCCGAGCTCGAGGCCGGGATCGGCTGCCCGTGCCACACCTCGACGATCGCCTCGACGACGAAAGGCGTGACGGCCACCTACTCGGGGCTTCCGCTGTGGCGGCTCATCGCCTACATCGACGACGGCATCTTCCCGGCGATCGAGGAAGGAATTCACTACAACGACACGGACTTCAACGACGCGCTCCTGACAATGGGGTACAACGTCGTCCTCACGGCGAGTGACGGGTACTCCCAGACGGTGCCCCTGTCCGTGATCGCTCACAACGACCTGTTCATCGTCGCGTTCAAGAAGGACGGAGTGTTCCTCGACGCGACCAAGGACGGCGCCATGCGGTTCGTCTACGATGACTCCGTGGTGCTCCCGGACGGGGTGAGCTTGAAGTCGGTGAAGTTCCTCGCGTCGATCACGTTGGTGAAGCCGTAGGTCCGACGTGAACCCCGCCGCTTCGGAGACGCGCCACCGGTTCGATGTCCGCGACATCGTCCTGATGGCGCTCCTCTCCGCTGTCGGCGGGGTTCTCTCGACCTACATCGGATACCTAGGCAACCTTGTCAACCGGCTGTTCGGCGTCCCCTTCGGAGCCGGCCAGCTGATCTCCGGGCTCCACATCGTCTGGCCGCTCCTCGCCCGCGCACTCATCGGCCGATTCGGCGCCGGAACGCTGACCGGGCTCACGAAGGGGGTCGTCGAGCTGTTCACGGGGGGGACGCACGGAGTCGTCATCCTCCTCGTGTCCGCGGTGGAGGGGCTTTTCGTCGACCTCGGACTGGGAGTCACCCGCCGTCGCAACCTTGTCGTCACGATGCTCGCGGGAGCGCTCGCCAGCGCTGCGAACGTGTTGGTGTTCCAGGCGGTCTACTTCTCCGGTGTGGCTGCGAGTTTCCTCGCGCTCATGATCGGCGCGGCGTTCGTTTCCGGCGGCGTCTTCGGCGGATACCTGGCGTGGGACATCGAGCGGGTGCTCGTGGCGTCGCGCCTGATTCGCCCTACGGATTCGGTTGCGCCAAGCGGGCGACGCCTGGTCGGGTGGCGTCATGCCGCCACGCTCGCTGTCATCCTCGGCTTCCTGGCGGGCGGCGTGTACTTCTACCTCAAGGTCTACGACCCGTTCCCGACGCCCGGCGCCGCAACCATCGCGGGAGCGGTGGAGGCGCCCTACGAGTTCGTCTACAGCGAGTGGAAGGCGAAGGAGCGCACCGTGCGAACCGAGCTGCGCGGCAGCGTGACGTACGTGCCTCCTGCCGACTACACGGGCGTGCCGCTCTCGCTCATCCTTGCGCGCGCCGCCCCCTCCGACGACGCCTCGACGGTGCGGTTCGTCGCGTCGGACGGGTACGAGGCGAGTCTTCCGCTGTCGGAACTGGCGAGCGGCTCGGACGTCCTCCTAACGCTCGACGGCGAGGAGCTTCGGCTCGTCGCGCCAGGGTACGATGGCGCATACTGGGTGGAGCAGGTGGTCCGGATTGCCGTCGAGTGAGCGGTTCGATGTCGCGATCTCCGACCTCTCTGTGCGGTACCCGGATCGAGAAAGCGACGCGCTCGTCGGCTTCTCCGAGACAATTGCGGAGGGGGAGGTCGTCGCCGTTGCCGGGCCCTCGGGCTGCGGGAAGACGACCCTCTGCCGGACGCTTGCGGGGTTCGTCCCGTCGATGATCCCGGCGACCGTGTCCGGCGACGTTTGCCTGGGCGGCGACTCCATCCGCGGCGTCCCCGCCGAAGCGCTCGCAACCCGCGTCGGACTGGTCCAACAGGATCCGGACGCGCAGATCTGCACGCTCTCGGCGTGGCAGGAAGTCGCGTTCGGGCCGGAGAACCTGTGCCTTCCGGCGGCTGAGGTTCGCGCGCGGGTTGAACAGGGTCTTGCCGAACTGGGGATCGCGCACCTTCGCGACCGCGTCACGACGACGCTTTCCGGAGGCGAGAAGCAACGCCTCGCGATTGCCTCAATCCTCGCGATGAACCCGCACGTCCTCTTGTTCGACGAGCCGACGGCGAACCTCGATCCGCGCGGCGTCCGCGCGTTGTTCGCGACCCTCTCCGACCTCGTGAGCACTGAGTCGCGGACGCTGGTGATCATCGAGCATCGAATCGATGCGCTGCGCGCGCTCGCGCCGCGCCTGGTCCTCCTCGACCGCGGGAGAGCGGTCGAGCGCTACCCGGCGCGGGAACGCATCGATTACGCCGAAGTCGGCCTTCGCGGAGCGTGGGCTCTTGCTCCCGCGGGGACCACGACCGGCTCCCCGCGGGTCACGGTCGATCGGATCTCCTTCGGCTATGCCGATCCGCTGTGGAAGGGCGTCTCCTTCACCCTACGCGAGGGCGAGGTTCTTGTCGTGATCGGCCCGAATGGGGGAGGAAAGACGTCGCTCCTTCGCCTGCTTGCCGGGCTGGCGGTTCCTCGGGAAGGCACGATCGATCGCGCTCCGGGAACGCGAACCGGCTTCGTCTTCCAGCACCCGCACCACCAGATCTTCGAGCGAACGGTGCGCAGGGAGATGGAACTCGAAGTCCCGCGGGGCGAGGGGGGCGTCGATGCCGAACTCCGCGACGCGCGCCTCGCGGGCCTCGAGGACGTAGCCCCTTTGTCCCTGAGCCTTGGCGAGCAACGGAGGCTGACGGTGGCGACGGCGCTCGCCCGCCGCCCCAACCTGCTTCTGCTTGACGAACCGTTCATCGGTCAGGACCGGAGGAACGTCCTCTGGATGATCTCGAGGCTGCGGGAGGTCGTCGCGGCCGGTGGGACGTCCGTCCTCGTGACGCACGACATCCCGCTTGCCGCGGCGCTGGCGGATCGGGTTCTCTACCTCGATCGAGGGGTGCAGCTCCTCGGTCCGCCTGACGAGGTGTTCGGCCGACTGAGAGACCTCGGAGAGAACGCATTCACCCCGGAGGCCTGGTCATGACCGGAAGAGGGCTTCATCGCTCTTCGCCCATGGCGAACTTCGCTCTCCTGCTGGCTCTTGTGGGGGTTGTGCTTGCGGTTCCCAGCCTGATCGTCGAAGGAGCCATCCTCCTCGGCGTGGGATGTCTCGCCGTCGCCTCCGGCGACCGCCCCACGGTGTTTCTCCGGCGCCTCCGCTTCGTCACCCTTTTCGCCCTCGTCCTGTTCATCGCCCAGGCGCTATCGGTGTCCGCAGGACAGGTCCTCCTTGCGTCTCCCGTCCGGGTCACCGCAGGGGGGCTCCTTGCCGGGGGGAGAATGGCGCTCCGGTTTCTCGTCATCCTCTCCGCGAGCGCGCTCTTCGTGCGGACCACGGATCCGGACCGCCTGGCGCAGGGGCTGATCCGAAGCGGAATCCCCTACCGGTACGGGTACCTGCTCATCCTCGCGCTTCGGTTCGTCCCGTTCTTTCAGGACGAGCTCCGATCCGTTCGCGAGGCTCAGCGCGTGCGCGGGATCGAGGTCTCGGTTCGCAGCCCGCGCCGCATCGCGCACGCGGCCCGCTACACGTTCGTCCCCGTTCTCGTCTCCGGGCTTCACCGCGTGGATTCGATTGCGATCTCGATGAAGGGGCGATGCTTTGGGCTCCATCCCAAGCGAACCACGAGCCGCGAGGAGACCCGAAGCGCGTGGAGTCCCGTTGTCCTTGGTATTGCGAGCCTGGTCCTCGCGCTCGCGGTTGTCGCGGCGCGCGGGAGGTGGATCTGATGCAGAACGTCCGACGAGGAATGCTTCTCGCGCTCGTCGTCCTGACCGTTTCCGTCGCGGCCCCCCTCGTCGTTCGATGGGCGCTGTCACCGACAGGGCCGGCGATCGAGGTCGTCCTCCCGTCTGGCGCGACCCGAATGGTGACGCTCGCCACGCTCCGCCGGCTTCCGACCCTGACTCGGCAAGGAGAGTATCAGAACCAGTTCGGCAACTGGCGTGACGCGGGGGTGTACTCCGGCGTACGGCTGGCCGACCTGATCGGAGACGCGGACTACGAGACGATCGACGTTGTGGCTCGAGACGGCTACCGCGTCACGATCGAACGGGCGAGAATCGAGAGTCCCGACCACCCCGTCGTCCTCGCCTACGCCAAGGACGGCGTTGCCGTTCCAGCTTGGGAGGACGGATTCCGTATCGCCGTTCTCCCTGAGGATGGGCGCATCTCAAACGAGGAGTACGACGCCGTTTCCGCAGGCAGCTTCTGGGTCAAGAACGTTGTCTCGATCGTCGCTCACTAGGGGGGCTCCGCGCTGTTCCCTTAGCAAATCGCGTCTTCTAGAGCATTCCGCTGTGGTCTGGCGGGAGAACCTGGTGTAGCATGATCAGGTTCAAACTGCCCCGTTTGGGGCACGGGGAGCGGTCGACCCAAGGAGGAACCCCATGGGCACAAAGGGACGATTCGGGCGGAGGATCCTCGTGCTGGGCCTTGTTCTGGCGTGCGCCGGAGCCCTTGCGGCGAGCGGAGCGGACAACTACCCGAGCTGCAAGTGGAACTGCAACGCCAAGGACGCCGAGATCGTCCGGGTGTACGCAGAGGCATCCGGGGGGAGTTGCGTCCTCGGCGAGCCGACGACGATCACCATCTACGTTTCGTTCGTCAACCACACGGGGTCGACGGACTACGCCATCCGGGTTCTTGCTGACCTCTACGTCAATGGAACGCTCGCCGAGCGCATGGACGAGTGCCTTGGCGATGCCCCGCCGGGGACGTCGGTCTTTGTTGCAGGCTTTTACAGCATTGCATGCTCGTCGCGCCTCGAGCTGCGCAACGTCGTGGTGTCGTACAGCACGAACAGGTCGGCGTGCGCCGACGCGCCGAGCTGCGGAGCTCGCGCTGCCCACTGCTGGACGGGAGCGGGGCCGAACCGAACTGTCCCCATCGTGAACGAGTTCCTCCTGGTCGACTTCACTGCGCCTTCCTCTTTGTGCTTGGGCGCTCTCGCGGTGTTCACCGACACAACGACGGGAGGCAAGACCCCGTATCGCTACCTCTGGGACTTCGGCGACGGCTCGACGAGCACGCAGGCGAGCCCGTCCCACAAGTACCTGATGCCCGGCGACTACACCGTCTCGCTGACGGTGACCGATGCCAGCGGGGCGATGAACACCGCGCGCCGTGACGTGGTCGTCGCCGAACCGCCCGTCGCGACGGCCGACAACGGCGGGCCGTATTGCCCGGGCCAGACGATTGAGCTCTACGCCGACGGCGGCGTCTCGTATCGGTGGACGGGACCATCGGGGTTCTCGAGCAGCCTACAGAACCCGACGATCCCGCGCGCCGCAGCGGCGAACGCCGGCACGTATGCGGTCACGGTCACCGACGCGTTCTCCTGCACCTCGCAAGCGTCGACCGTCGTTTCGCTCGACTCGACGCCGCCGACGCTCAGCATCCCGCCCGATGCCACCGTCGAGTGCGACGAGGCGTACGACCCGTCCGTCGCCGGGGAAGCGACGGCCTCTGACAACGAGGACCCCGCCCCGACGGTGACGTACGCCGATCTTGTCACTTCGGGAAGCTGCGGCGGAGCCAAGAGAGTCCAGCGAACGTGGACGGCGACCGACGAGTGCGGCAACCGCTCGACCGGCCTCCAGACCGTCACGCTCATCGACACGACGCCGCCGAGCCTCGAGGTTTCCGACGCGACGTTCGAGTGCGACGGCGTCGGGAACGCAAGCGACATCGCCGCCTGGCTTGCCTCGGCGAACGCCGCGGACGCGTGCGGATCGGTGACGGTCACGAACGACTTCGATGGGGTCAGCGCGCGCTGCTCCGGAACCGGCACCGCGACCGTCACCTTCACGGCGACGGATGCGTGCGGGAACGCCACCGATGCCACGGCCACGCTCAGAGTCGTCGACTCCGTGGCTCCGGATGCCGTGGACGACCCGTCGTCGACGCCAGAGGATAGCCCCGTTCTCATCAACGTTCTCGGAAACGACTCCGACCGCTGCCAGGGCGACGTGACGATCGTGTCGGTGACGTCGCCCACGTTTGGCGACGCGACCATCGTCGGGGAAGCGATCGAGTACACGCCGTCCGCCGATTCCAGCGGGACGGCGGAGTTCCGCTACACGATCGAAGACTGCGTCGGCCATCGGGACGTCGCCCTCGTGCGTGTCACGGTGACGCCGGTGAACGACGCTCCGACGGCCACTGACCAAACAGGGGAGTTGGGTGAGGACGGGACCCTCGACCTCTGGCTCGAGGCGGAGGACCTCGACGGGGATGCAATGACCTATTCGATTGCTGCTGCTCCCGTTCGCGGAGTGCTCGTCGACTTCGACCCGGGTACGGGAGCCGTCACATACATCCCGGACGCAGACTACTACGGAATCGATTCGTTCACGTTCGTCGTCTGTGACCCCTGGGGGGCGTGCGACACGGGGACCGTAACCCTGGTGGTTCGCCCGGCGAACGACGCCCCGACAGCCACCGATGAGACGGAGACCGTCAGCGAGGACGCACTGCTGGCGCTGAGTCTTGTCGGGACAGACCCGGATGACGACGACCTGACGTTCGCCGTCGTCACGGGTCCAGCCCACGGCGCACTCGTCGGCTTCGACCCGGCGACGGGCACGGTGACCTACGTTCCGGAGGATGAGTACAGCGGTCCTGACTCCTTCACGTTCTCGGTGTGTGACCCCTCGGGGGCGTGCGATACGGGCACGGTGACGATTGCGGTGACTCTGGACGAAGACCAGGTGACGGCGGTCGATCAAGCCGTCACGCTGTACGAGGATGAATCCGTCGCGCTCGAACTCACGGCGGAGGACTCGGATGGCGACGTGCTGCCGCTCACGATTCTTGCCGGCCCATCGCACGGCGTGCTCGTGGGATTCGATTCGGTGACGGGGGCCGTGACCTACGTTCCGGACGCGAACTACAGCGGGCCGGACACGTTTACGTTCACCGCCTGCGACCCGTCGGGCCCGTGTGATACGGGGACCATATCGCTGACGGTGCTTCCACGGAACGATGCTCCGGACGCCGTCGACCAAACGGACACCCTCGGCGAGGATGGATCGCTCGCAGTCCGGCTTGCGGGAACCGACGCCGACGGGGATGCGCTGGCGTTTGCGATTCTGGCTAGCCCAGTGCACGGAACGCTCTCCGGGTTCGACCCGGCGACCGGGGCGGCGACCTACAGCCCGGCTCCAAACTACAACGGACCGGACTCCTTCACGTTCACGGTTTGCGACTCCTCGGGAGCGTGCGACACGGGCACGGTGACGCTTTCGGTCACCCCGGTCAACGACCCGCCGGCGGCCGTCGGCATCGCGGGGACGCTGAACGAGGACGCCTCGCTCGCCCTGCAACTTGAAGGGACTGATCCCGACGGGGACGTGCTGACGTTCGCGATCACGACCGGCCCTACCCATGGGACGCTCCTTGGGTTCGATCCGGCGACAGGCGCCGTGACGTACGACCCGGCACCGGACTACTACGGCCCGGACTCGTTCTCGTTCACCGTCTGTGGGCCGACGGGCGCGTGCGACACCGGAACGGTGACGCTGGGTGTGGCTCCGGTGAACGATCCGCCGTTGGCCGCGACGCAGGATGTCTGGACCCGCGAGGACACGGGCCTGTCGATCCAGCTTGCGGGGAGCGATGTGGACGGGGACGCGCTGACGTTCGCGATCCTGTCCTCTCCAACGCACGCGACGCTCGTCGGGTTCAATCAGGCAACCGGGAGGCTCACGTACGTCCCCGAACCGAACTACGACGGGCTGGACGTCCTGACGTTCACCGTTTGCGATACAGCCGGCGCCTGCTCGCAAGCGACGGTCACGATCGACGTCGTCGAGGTTGACGATCCTCCGGTCGCGTCGGACGCGGTCTGGACGACGTTCGAGGACGAGCCGACGGGGTTCCTGCCGCTCGAGATCGTCGATCCCGACGACGCGCCCGCCGACCTTGTCTACACCAACCTGCAGATGCCCCTTCACGGCGCCCTGGAGTGGGGCCCGGACCGCACCCTCCAATACACCCCGGATCCGGACTGGTTCGGAACCGACAACGTCTCCTACGAGGTCTGCGACCCGGCGGGCGCCTTCGACACCGCGCGAATCACGATCCTTGTCCGTGCTCGGAACGACGCCCCATCGGCGAACGACGACTCGCTCACGGTGTCCGGGACGGAGCCAAGCCCGGTGACCCTGACGGGAAGCGATCTCGACGGCGACGCGTTGGCGTATCGGCTGCTCTCCCTGCCGGAGCACGGCACGATCGTCGATTTCGGGGAAGCAACCGGCGTTCTCACGTACGTCGCAGACTCAGGCTACTCGGGCGCCGACGCATTCACCTTTGAGGTCTGCGACCCTTCGGGGGCGTGCGACGCCGCCACGATCGACCTTCTGGTTGTCGCGACGGCTCACGCTCCGGTCGCCGAGCCCCAGGACGTTTCGACCTTCGAGGAAACCCCGCTGGAGATCGTCCTCCGCGCTACGGACGTGGACGGTGACGCGATCACGTATTCGATTCTCAGCCTGCCCGCGCACGGGCGCATCGAGGCGCTCGATGCGACGACCGGAGAACTGATCTACGTGCCCACACGCGGGTTCGATGGAGAGGACGTCTTTTCGTTCGAAGCGTGCGATCCCCTGGGCGCCTGCGTGGTGTCCCTGGTCACGGTGTCGGTGCTTCCGGTGAACAACCCGCCGGAGGCCGTCTCGCGGGAGACAACGGTCACCGCGGGCGTCGAGGTCGACATTCCTCTCTCGGCGAGGGACCCGGACGGAGACCTCGTGACCTTCTCCATCGTTCAGCCGCCGAGCCATGGGGCAATCGTCGAGTTCGACCCGGCGACCGGCGCTTTCGTTGTTCTTCCGGACGAGGGCTATGCGGGGCCGGACGTCGTGATCTTCCGCGTCTGCGACCCCTCCGGGGCATGCGCCGACGGGATCATCCAAACCTTCGCCGTGCGGACGGCGGGAGGCGGAGGCGCCATCGGCGCCTGCGACCGGCACGTGGTCGTCTCGGAGGTCGCTTGGGCGGGGACCGCCGCCGATCCCGAAAACGAGTGGATCGAGCTCCGGAACGTCGAGGACTCCGAGATCGATCTCGCCGGATGGACTCTTCGCTGGCGTCCGCTCTCGCCGAGCTCCGCTCTTGACGGGTTCTGGCGAGCCATCGGGCTCTCCGGGACGGTGGAGGCGTTCTCCGGGTCTTCGCGGGCGAGCGCCATCGCGGCCGGTGGCGGCTGGTTCCTCGTCGACGTGCGCATCGAGCCGACCCCCGACGTCGTCCTCCTCGAACGCGCGACCGATGACGCTGTGAGCGATGTCGGCGCGGCGCAAGTCTATGCGGACGTGCTTGCACTCGGCCGACGGCTCGACCTCCCGGACGCCGGCGGAGTGATGGAGCTTGTCGATCCGTACGGATGCATCGTCGACCGAGTCGGCCAGGTCGGGCAGGTGGAGGGCTGGCCGGCCGGTGATGCTGTGCCTTCGTCGTCCATGCAGCGGGACGAGAGACTCCTCGAGGTCGCGGGCGCCGAGTGGAGCACGAACTGGGGACCGCTCGCATTCGGCCACGACAAGTCCGGGAACCTGATCCTCGGTACTCCCGGGGCGGTGAACCCTCCCCCGATCGACGAGATTCTGCGGCTCCTCCCGGCGGAAGGAGCGCGAGCCATCCCGATCGGAACCGTTCTCGCCGTGGCGCTGCCCGGCAACCCCAGCGCGTGGACGACGGGGCCGGCCATGGTGCGTCTGACCGATCGGGCGCGCGGAGGACTCGCGATTCCGGCGAACGAACTCCTCGTGGAGATGAGCGTCGTCGGCGGAGCGGCGACCGTCATCGTAGGAACCTCGGACCTTCCAGCCGGCGAGTACGCCCTGTGGGTGCGCAACGCCGCGGGGATGGTCTACACCTTGTTGGTGACGGTGCTGCCGTGAGGAGTGAGAGAGCGGAGTTCGCGGGCCTTGTCTGGGGAAGTTGCAGCGGGTAGTCTGGCCGCGTGTGAGTGTCTCCGGGCGGGGGTTGGGAGACAAGCAAGTGGATCGTGGTGACTGGCGTAGGAAGGCGCGCCTAGGGCTCGTTCTCGTGTTGTTGTTCGTCGCGAGCGGGGCGCTCGCAGCGCAAGCGAGTTCGTTCGCCTTTGACGGCGAACTGGGTGGGCGCGTTCTCTTCTCGTACGATCCAAGCCCGTCGTTCAGCGCGTCGGTCAGCGATCTCGCGCTTCTCCTGCGTCTTCGCTCCCCAGGCGGATGGGCGTTCTACACGCGGGCGAGCCTGTCCGATAACGCGTTCACGTTCCTCGCTCTCGGAGCCGACGGGAGACTCGGTCCCCTCGACTCCCGCGCGCAGGCAGTGTTCGACCCGTCGGCCAGCGACGCGGAGCGATTCCGCTACTTCTCCTGGCTCCTGAGTTGGCGGATCGGCGACCTGCGATTCGGCAACACGCTCTTCCTCTCGGGAGCGACCGGGCGCTCCTACGACCAGCTCGGAATCCGTGGCGCGGTCGCGGGGATGACGTGGAACGCGTTCGCGCGGTTCCTGATCCTGACGTCTGAGTGTCCTCCTTGCCTCGATGGGCTTTCGTGTTCCGCAGCGCCCGTGGCGTTCGACGCGGCCCAAGTCCGTCTTGATGCACTACTCTTCGACTGCGGGATCCCCGTGCAGGTGAAGCTCTCGTTCTCCGACACCGGCTTCGACGCCCTCGAGTTCTTCGCTCGCGGGATTCCCGTCGATCTCCTGTCGACGCCGTTCCTCGAGACGACCCTCGACCTTCATGTGAAGGTTCAGACGGCGGGGAAGACCCTCGAGCCGACGCTGCAAACGCTGATCGGCTCGGCGTGCACTGGTGTCCAACCATACGTGGAGTTCCTTGCCGACTCCCCCTTCACCGGCTCTATCGACGGGATCTCCGTCTACGGGATCGAGTTCTCGTACGCCGTTGGAGATACCGCGGAAGTCAGTTCGGCGACGTGCTTCGACCCCAATGACCCGACGCACAACCGCGCCGTGACCGGTGAAGCGGCGTACTTCGAGCGCCTGTCCCTGTCGGGCCTGGTTCCGGGCTGCTGCGGCCTCCCCGTCGAGTGGGGATTCGACGTCTACTTCGAGAAGGGAGCGCCGTCCCTCTTCGGCTGGGGACGCCTCGACGGCGGCGTGTTCGTGCCGCTCGGAGACACGCTGTTCGGGTCGCTTGAGCTCGAGTTTGGCCGGACGGGCGCCTGGCTCGTCTACCTCGGTCTGTCGGCACGGTTCTGAGCCCGACGAGGGCCGTCCCTGGGGATTGAACGGAGTGACGAGATGCGAATCTGGGTTGTCGTCGTGGGCGTGCTGAGCCTCGCGCTGTCCGCGTCCGCCCGAGTGATCTCGGTTCCTGAGGAGTGCGAAACCCTCCAGGGTGCGGTCGACCTCGCGGGGTCGGGAGACACGATCGACCTCGCTCCCGGCATCTACGACGGGGACGTTGTTGTGCTCAACAAGACCGACCTCTGGATCCAGGGTCGCGTCGACCTTTCGGTTGGTGTGGGTACCCCATGCTGGGACGCTGTCGAGCAGAGCCCACGTCGGTGCGTGCTCGCGGGAAGCCTTTCCATCCTGTCGTCGCGCCGGGTTTGGGTTGAGGGGCTGACGATCCTTGCTCCCGGTCCGTGCATCCTCGTGAGCGGGACGAACGAGTGCCCGTCGTCGGACGTCACGATCCGCTACTGCAGCTTGGCCCCGTCCGTGGGGAGTGCCGTGGCGCTCGGCGAGCACCACCAGCACGTCTCCGTCTTCTGCTCCGGCGCGCACCTGGGCGGGGGTTCGGCTCGGATGATCGCGCCCGCGGGCGAGGCTCGCCGGGCCGACACGCTCCTCACCTGCGCGCGGACGTACACGGCCGCTGCAATGACGGACCTCGCATCCGGTGCGCCCGCTCCGGTGGTTGTCGCGGTCATCGACTCGGGCATCGACGGGTCTCTTCCGGAACTCACCTGCCGCATGTGGCGAAATCCGTTCGAGATCCCCGGAAACGGGGTCGACGACGACCAGAACGGGTACGTCGACGACATCTTCGGCTGGGACTTCCACGACAACGACGCGGACAGCCTGTCGGGGACGCCGCTTCACTGGCACGGCACGGCCGTGGCGTCTCTCGTCGCCGACTCGCTCGAGCAGAACAGCCCGACGGGGTGGCCGATCACCGTCTCGATCATGGACCTTCGGTTCCTCGACTCAAGTGGGGTCTTCTACATGGCGGATTGGAGCCGGCTGGCGGACGCCGTCGACTACGCCGTCGCCAACGGGGCGCGAATCATCAACCTGTCTTTGTACGCGACGCAGGAGCCGCCCGGGGTCGTCCGTGAGGCGATCGCGCGGGCGGCCGCAGCCAACGTCCTGATCGTCGCGATAGCAGGGAACGGCTCCGGCGACATCGGGCCGATCGCAAACTGGGCCGACGTGCTGACGGTCGGCGCGACGGACGCAGCGGGGAACGTCGCCGCGTTCTCGAACACCGGAGCGAGCCTCGACCTCGTGAGCCTGGGAGTCGACGTCCTCTCGCTCCTGCCGGGCGGTCCGCTGGCGTCCCTTACGGGCACGTCGTTTGCCGCTCCGCGCGTCGCCGGAATCGCCGCCCTGCACCTCGCGAGACATCCTGGGCTGACCCTCGCCGAACTGGTCGACATCCTCCGACGTGCCGCACTGGACGTCGGCGATCCGGGGTGCGATACCGAATCCGGATGGGGACTGATCGAGTAGCTCGCGCCGGCTCGGCATCGGCGAAACTAGTGTCGCGTCCGCGAAGCCGCCGGACGGACGATGATGTCGACAGATTCCGGCCAATGGCGGAACCGCTTGAGGATCCTCCGCGCAGCCACTAACGGGACGCGACGCTAGGCCGAATCGGCCATCCGCCGGAATGGACCTACAGAACGGCGCAAAGCCAATCGTGGAAGCAGAGACTGGCGGTGTCGGGGCTGAGCGACTCAACGCCGCCGTGGCACAGCCCATAGTCTCGCAAGGGTTAGGAGCCACCATGCTGGCGCGACCGATTGCGGCAAGGGCAACCCTTCGCGTCCCATCGGAGTTTCCGTCCATCCAAGCCGCTGTGGACGAGGCGCTTCCTGGGGATGAGATCCTTGTCGGTCCAGACACCCAACCGGGAATCCGTTCGGATCGATTCAGGGGAGGACCTCCTCGTGGCAGGCGACGTGCCGCCGACCTTCTCCCAAGCCGAGTCCTGCTGGGATGCGGACACTGTCACCCTATCGGGAACCCTGACCATACGGTCCTCCCGGCGGATCACCGTGGAAGGACGGACGGTCACGGGCCTCGGGCCGCAGATCTGCATCGAGGGAAGCGCCGGTCGCGCCTCAATGGACATCACGATTCGCTACTGCAATCTGATCTACAACTCAGGTCCCAGGCTCGATGTCCAGGGCAGCTACCACCGAGTCGCCATCGTCTGCACCGACAGCCTCCGCAACCTGTTCCTGCAGCCTCCCTTCGCCCAGGTGGGCGGCCAAGATTCCTGCAGCCTGTATGCGAACGGAGCCTCTGCGCGGCATCGTGAAGGCGGCCCGATCGTCGCTGTTGCGGTGATTGACTCGGGCATCGATCGGACGATTCCTCGCCTCCTCTGCCACGCGTGAACGAACGCCGACAAAACTCCCGACGGTGGGATCGACGACGACCGGAACGGGTATGTCGATGACATCCATGGTTGGGACTTCCGCGACGGGGACGCCGATTCGCTCAGCGGGTCACCTCTTCACCGACACGGTACAGTCGTCGCGGGGGTGCTGCTGCACACCTTCGAAACCTACGCCGCGGCCGTGGGGTGGCAGGCACCTCTGCGGATCATGGATCTGCGGTTCCTCGACTCGGAAGCTCTCTTCTACCTCTCCGGTTGGCGGAAGCCGGCGGATGTGATTGACGACGCCGTTGACAACGGCGCACGGATCATCAACCTCTCGATCTACGCAACCCGGGAGCCGCCGGACTGCGTACGAGAGTCCGTCCGTCGGGCGATTGAGCGAGGAGTCCTGATCGTGGCCATCGCCGGGAACGATGCGAGTCACCTCGGTCCGGTCGTCGACTGGCCGGAGATCATGACGGTCGGAGCCGCTGGAGCCTCCGGGATGCCGGCCGGTTCCTCCAACTCGCGGCCAGAACTCGACCTTCTCGGGAACGGGGTTGACGTCCTGTCCTTGGTCCCCCGGGCTCTTCGGGGCGTTCTCTGGGACTTCCTTCGCCGCTCCCTACGTGGCCGGAGTCGCAGCGTTTCAACTGGCGCAGAACGTTGCCCTGCCACCCGACGCCGTCGAAGCCCTGCTACGTGCGATGGCCGCCGACATCGGCACTCCGTGACACGATCCCGGCGGCGGGTGGGGACTCATCTGCGAGAGGATTGCCCGCGCGGGAGCCTAGTCCTGCCCCGAAGCCGTGGCCCCACAACGAGGTTGCCCGCAAGAGGCCGAATCTCCTCCAACGACGGGGCGGATCCGACGGTCTGGGCGACCCCGGACGGAAGGTCCGCCAGCTCCCCCGAGAAGGGGACGAGAGTGCCGCGCATGCAGGTGCACCGGATGGCCGCCGCCGAACGCCAGTGCTTCACGCGGCGAACATGGACCCGTATACTTGACCTTATCACCAGATTGCAGCCGCGACCGACTCAAGCGGATCGGCTTGAGTTGGGGGGATCAGTGGGAGGGACCATGGCACGTAGCGGTCAGCTGGACAGGGCACCTTGGGTTTGCGTCGTGTGCATCGGCTTCTTCCTCGCGGTCTTTGCGGGCGTGGGCTTCCTCGCCCAGGCTCAGTGGCCGGACTGCGGCTTCAACTGCACGGCCGGCGACGTCGTTCTGAGCCGCGCCTACCTCGACGTTCCGCCGGGCCTGTGCGAACCCGGAACGCCGATGACGGCCACGCTGTGGGGCGTGTTCGACGCCAACGCGCAGCGGTACGCGGTCTGGATGCTGGCCGACGTCTATGAAGGCGGCGTCTTCGTTCACCGCATCGAGCAGTGTCTTGCTGACAACATCCTTCCAGGCATCACGGAGATCGAGCTCGCCTCTGTGACGTTCACCTGTGGAAGCACTCTCGAATTGCGCAACGTAGTCGTTTCGTGGGCGGCGAACGAAGAAAGCTGCCTCGACACGCCAGGGTGCGCTGAGCGCCGAGCGAAATGCTCCTCGCCTCCCCTCGGCGTGCTTCAGGTGCTGACGCCGGTCGTCGTGGACTTCATCGCTGACACGCCGCAGTGCGCGGGCGACCCGATGTACTTCACCAGCATCGTGAGCGGCGGCGACGGCCTATACGCCTATCAGTGGAACTTCGGTGACGGGATCGGGACCAGCCAGCAGCCGAATCCGTCGTACGCCTACGCGGTCCCCGGCACGTTCACGGTGTCCCTCTCCGTGACGGACGGGCACGGCATTGGCGACTCGCACAGCTACGACGTCGAGGTGCTCGACTGCTTCAGAACGTTGACCGTGACCAGCACGCTCGGCGGGAGCGTCCTCGTTCCCGGCGAGGGCGTCTTCACCTACCCCACAGGGTCGCGCGTCCAGATCGTAGCGGAACCGGACCCCTGCTTCCGATTTGACGGCTGGCTCGGCGATACAGTCTTGCTCGACGACCCCGCTGCGGCGTCCACCTTCGTCACCCTGGACCGGCAGGCGCTGGCCGAGGCGACGTTCTCGCCTT
The DNA here is from genome assembly GCA_028713635.1 of Candidatus Bipolaricaulis sp. Lineage (GTDB taxonomy): Bacteria > Bipolaricaulota > Bipolaricaulia > UBA7950 > UBA9294 > JAPLGD01. The sequence continues at coordinate 9,226 of JAQTNX010000015.1, read as the reverse complement.
TCGACAGCCAGGCGCCCACTCTCAGCTGTCCTTCCGACATGGTGCTTGCCTGCTCGGACCCCTCCGGTCCAGGGTCAACGGGGTGGGCGTCGGCGACCGACGATTGCGACGCCAATCCCACCGTGACGTACGCGGACACGGTCGTCGCGGGCGCGTGCCCTGGAGAGCGCGAGATCCAGCGTCTCTGGCGCGCGACCGACGCCTCGGGCAACGCGAGTGAGTGCGTGCAGCTCCTCGTCGTCCACGACACGGTTTCTCCCACCCTGAGCATCTCGGACGCCGCCTTCGAGTGCGACGGCGCGGGAAACGGCTCCGACCTTGCAGCGTGGCTCGCCTCGGTCCGCGGTTCGGATCCGTGCGGCTCCGTGACGATCACGCACGGCCCAGTGGCTTTGGCCGGCAGCTGTTCTGGTCTGGGAAGCGCCGCGGTGACCTTTCGTGCGGAAGACGAGTGCGGCAACGCGACCGAGGTGCAGGCTTCCGTAACGGTTGTCGACACGCAGGCACCGACGGCCGCGCTCGATCAGGCCACGACATCGGAGGACGTCGCCCTGCTGCTGGACGTCCTGCAGAACGATTCCGACACATGTTCCGGCACCCTATCGCTTGTGGCGGTCGGAACCGCTTCTCACGGCAGCGCTCGGGTCGATGGGAGTCGCGTCGACTACGTTCCCTCGCCCAACTTCAGCGGCGTCGACACGTTCAACTACACGGTGAGCGACTGCGCCGGGAACCGGTCCCTGGGACTGGTCGACGTTCTCGTTTCCCCCGTGAACGATGGCCCGATCGCTCAGGACCTGACGCGTACGACGCCCGAAGACACCCCGACGGGGTCCTTCAACCTCGCGATCTCCGACGTCGACAACCTGCTCGCGGAGTTGGCGTGCACCATCGTCCGCGCTCCGCAGCACGGAACGGTCCAACTTGCAGCAAACAACTCCGCGAACTACATCCCCGCCCTCGACTACGCGGGAGACGACTCGTTCGACTACACCGTCTGTGATCCTTCTGGGCTCTGCGCGACGGCGACGGTCACGATCCTCGTTGCGTCGGAGAACGACAACCCAAGCGTGACGGCCGTCGACCAACTCACGCCGGAGGGCACACCCGTACAGGTTCCGGTCACCCATTCCGATCCCGATGGCGACATCCTGTATTGCACAATCAGCGACCCGGCGCACGGACACGTGAACATCGCTCAGAGCCTCGTGACGCCCCCCTATCCGCGGACGGACCTCCTCACGTACCAGCCCGATCCCTACTTCAACGGCACGGACAGCTTCACGATCACGTGCGTCGACAATCAGGGAGGTTCTGACACCGTAACCGTCGAGATCGTCGTTGCGCCGATGAACGATCCTCCCGTGGCGAACGATCAGGGCATTGCGGTCAGTGAAGACGGCAGCACCGGGTTCTTCTCGCTCAACGTGGCCGACCCCGATCACAGCCTGGCCGACATCGTCTGCGACTGCGTCGTGCCGCCGAGCCGCGGGGCGGTCGAGCGGGGGCCGAACCACACGGTCAACTACACCCCCGATCCGAACTACACCGGCCCTGATTCCTTCACCTACGAAGTGTGCGATCCCCTCGGGCTGTGCGACACCGCGGTCGTGACGGTGGATGTGCGTCCGGTCGCCGATCCGCCGTCCGCCGTCAACGACGCCGCGACGACGCTGCAGGGTACCGCCGTGCTGATCGACGTGCTGGCGAACGACACAGACCCGGACGGCGATCTTGATCCGTCTTCGGTCACGATCCTTGAGCGGCCGGGGCAGGGTCGAGTCAGCGTCCACGGCAGCCGCGGCAGCATCACGTATTCGCCGCCGAAGGGGTTCGCGGGAACCGCGACATTCCGGTACCAGGTTTGCGACGCAGGCGGCCGGTGCGGCGCGGCGGCTGTCACCGTCCAGGTCCGGCCAAACCGACCGGAGCTTCAAGCTGCGTGGATCTCTCCGCCGGAGGTGACGGCCTGCGGGGAAGCCGCGTTCACGCTGAACATGACGAACGTCGGCACCGGCTCGGCGTGCGACATCGCCATCACAGCGTCGCTGCCGTCGAACTTCGAGTTTGTGCGGGACGCGCGCGGAACCCTCCCAGCGGGAAGCACCCTGCGCTGGACAGCGTCCCAGCTCGATCCGGGGGAGACGTGGACCACGGAGATCACGCTGCGCGCGATGGGCACGGCCCAAGCAAAGCAGGCGCAGAGCAGCCTTGCGGCGACCGCGGAGTACGGCTTCTGTCCGTCGGACGGCGCAGCAGACTTCAGCCTCCTTCCCGTCGCCTCCGACCCCGTACGGATTGTCGCGCCGCAGTTCGGCCGTCGCCTCGACGGGCCGCGCGTCGGCCAGCACAAGGTCGCCCCACTCGTTCCCGTACAGATGACGCTGGAAGTGTCGACAGTGTCGCCGATTTCAAGCGCCATGCTGGTCGATCACTATCCGGACGGTTGGCGCGTTCTCGATCCGGATGGGGGGATTGTCGACGTGACAGCGCGCACGATCCGGTGGCCCCTCGGAGCGCTGGAAGGTACAGCGGCTCGCGCCTACACGATCCTGAGCCCCGACAAGACTACGCCGCCGACCCGTTACCAGTTCCAGAGCGAGCTCCGTTCGGCAGGCTGCGTGAGTGCCAGCGACGTCTGGGACGTGACCGTCTCCGACCCGACGTCGGCCGACGTGTCGGTCACAAAGACCGTCAGCAACGCCCGCCCGACGGAGTTCCAGACGATCACGTTCACGATCGCGGTCCGGAACGGCGGTCCCGATCCGGCGACCACGGTGCAAGTGACGGACGCGTTGCCGTTCGGCCTGGAGTACAGCGCTTCCTCGGCGAGTCTCGGCTCGTACAACCCGGGAACAGGCATCTGGGCCATCAACATCCTCAACGCCGGCGCGACGGCGACCCTAACCGTGAGCGCGGTTGTGACAGCCGCCGCCACCTACGACAACACGGCCGAGCTGACGGGAATGGATCAAGTCGACCCCGACTCAACGCCGAACAACCACAACCCGAACGAAGACGACCAGGCGACGGCGACCGTAATCACTCTGAAGACGTTTGCCGCCGGCTCTTGCGTCATCCGCATGGACGCCCAGCCAACGACGTCGGCGAGCGCCGCGCTCCAGGCGTACGGGCTCATCTATGCCCTGGCGATCAATGCGCAGATCCCCGTCTACTGGTCGATCGACTGCCCGAAGACGCAAAGCGGCGGGACGTTCATCATCCCGGCCGAGTTCGCCGCCGCCGCCGCGGCGACGCTCGCGGCGTGGCCGGGCGTGGTCGTCGACTGCTCGGCGACGGCCCCGTTCACGGCACCGATCTACGACGTGATCACGAGCTTCCCCAACGCGGTCATGGACGAGCAGAACGGTTCCATCGCCGTGGCGTACTACACCAACGCCAAGATCCCGTCCTCGTCGTACATCGTGGGAAGCCCGTCGAGCCTGGGGCCGTGCGACGACATCTACGTGTTGCCGCACGCCGATCCGCAGAACTGGTCGTCTCTTGAGCAGCAGACGCTCGTCAACTTCGTCAAGAACGGGGGCTCCCTGTGGGCCGCCTGCCACTCCGGGAGCGCGCTGGAAACCGCCGTGCCGGGCGGCAACTTCCTCAGCAACGCCGGGCTCGTCCTGTGGACGAATCACAATGACGGCACGCCGCCGTATACGTACGACGCGACGACGACATGCGACCCGATCATGCAGTTCAAGGGGTCGCTCGACTGTGCCACGACCAATGGTTCCGAGCAGATCTACGTTCCGAAGGCCGGATGGCGTGGCACGACGACGACCCCGATCACGGACTCGGATTGCTGCGGCGTTCCCGACGCGGCTGTCGTCGCCTACGGCCCGGCGTACGGGGACCCCTCCTACGGCACGGTGATGTACGAGGCTGGACACAGCCACACGAACGGTACGGTTCAGTGCCAAGTCGCCGCACAAAGTGCATTCTTCAACTTCGTCCTGCTCACGGGAACCGAGACGCGGCCGAAGATCAGCGACCTCGTGGTTCCCCCGCCGCCGGTCAAGAGCGGGAACAGCTACCCGGTGAGCGTCACCGTCGAGCAGGAGACCCCGCCGTACACCTACGCGTGGACCTCAAGCTGCGGCGGCACGTTCGCTGATCCCACCGCGCCGGCGACGACGTTCACTGCGCCGGCGGTCCTCGCGAACACCAACTGCATCGTCCGTGTGACGGTGACCGATGCCTGCGGACGGGAGAACTTCACCGCTACGTCGGTTGTGATCGTCCCGGTGTACGTCGATCTCGCGACGACGAAGGCGCTCTCGAACGCGAACCCCCGTGAAGGGGACGCGGTGACGTACACGATCACCGTGGTCAACAACGGCCCGGAGACGGCCACGTTCGTCACCGTCTTCGATCCGATCCCGACGGGGATGACGTACCTGTCGAACGACGGCGGGACGCAGGGCAGCTACAACGCGACGACGAAGACCTGGTCGGTTGGGACGCTGGCCGTGGGACAGAGCGCGACCATCCACATCGTCGCCGTCGTGAACGCGAGCACCGGCGGAACTGCGATCACCAACACGGCGACCGTCTCCACGAACTACAACGTCGACACGAACCCGACCAACAACACCGCGACGGCCACGCTGCAGGTTCAGGGAGCCGACCTCGCGGTGGCGAAGACGGTGAGCAACGCGGCCCCCAACCAGGGGCAGACGATCACGTACACGGTGACGGTGACCAACCGCGGGCCGAACGACACGACGGGCGTCGTGGTGAACGACCCCGTCCCGGTCGGGGTGACGTATCTGTCTTACACAGCGAGCCAGGGCACGTACAGCGGGTCGACCGGGATCTGGAACGTCGGCGCCTTGGCTGTGAGCCAGACAGCCACCCTGTCGATCTCGGTGCGGGTCAACGTCGGCACCGGCGGATCGATCCTCACCAACACCGCGACGTCGGCGGGAAGCGCGTTGCGCGATCCGAACTCGGCCAACAACTCGGCGTCGGCGCCGATCGACGTTCAGCTTGCCGACCTCGCCGTGACGAAGACCGTAAGCAATGCGAACCCCGGCAGGGGCGCGACGATCACATACACGGTCACGCTCCGAAACCTCGGGCCGGATCCCGCGACGAACGTCGTGCTGTAAGACGTGGTTCCGGTAGGGCTCACGTATCTCAGCAGCGTCCCAAGCCAGGGAACGTATGTCGGCGGCACGGGACTATGGAGCGTGGGCAGCCTCGCCAATGGCGGCGTGGCGACCTTGACGATCACGGCGGCTGTCAACGCCGGGACTGGCGGCCAGACCATCGTCAACACCGCCCGCGTCTTCTCAGTTGACCAGGCCGATCCTGTCTCGATCAACAACACGGCCTCGGTCAGCCTCCTCGTCCAGAGCGCCGATCTTGAGATCACCAAGACGACGAGCTCGGCCACGCCGGAGGTCGGCGACACAATCACCTACGAGATCCGCGTGACGAACCGTGGGCCCAACGACATCCCGCTCAACTCGCAGGCCATCCGGGTTACCGATGTTCTCCCCGACTGCGTCACGTTCAGCTCTTTCGGTACGGTCGAGGGAGACAACAAGGTCTCGACATACGATCCCGCAACCAAGACGGTCACATGGACGTTCGACAAGCTCGACGAGGGGCAGACGAGGAAGCTCCAGATCAGGGTCGTCGTTCAAGCCTGCGCGGCCTGCCGAACGGTGACGAATACGGCCACGATCGCGTTCAGCAGCTTCGACGACCCCGTCCTCAGCAACAACACCGCATCGGCCAGCCTGGTAGCTCACTGCGCCGACCTGCGGCTCCAGAAGCAGATCACCGACACTCTCGGGAATCCGATCTCGCCGCCGTACACGCCGGCGACGGGGACGAACCTGTTCTTCGCGCTGACAGTGTGCAACGACGGCAACGTCAAGGGGACGAACGTGCGCGTCCAAGACACGCTCCCCACGGGGCTTAGCTTCGTGCGGCAGGTCTCGTCGACACGCGGTTCGTTCTCCGGCGGCGTGTGGACGATCGGCGACGTGAACCCTGGAGTCTGCGAGCGGCTCGTGCTCGAAGCTCGGGTGACCGCGGCGGTCAACACTGTGATCACGAACTGCGCGGAGGTCTCGCGCAACGACGTGATTGACCCGGACTCGACGCCGAGCAACGGCAACCCGAATGAGGACGACAGAAGCTGCGTCACACTCGTCGTCGGCGGCGCGGATCTGAAGGTCACGAAGACCGTGAGCAACGCCTATCCGCTCATCGGGGACACCGTTACGTTCACCATCGTCGCCCAGAACCTCGGAACGAACTCGGCGACGAGCGTCGTCGTGACGGACGCGATGCCGGCCGGCGTCACCTTCGTCTCCGCCACGCCGAGCCAAGGCACCTACACGAGCGGAACGGATACGTGGTCGGTGGGGACCCTGGCGAGTGGCGGCAGCGCCACGCTGACGGTTCGCGCGACGGTCAACGCGGGGACCGGCGGGCAGACGTTCACCAACACGGCGACGATCTCGGGAGCCCAGCAGGACCCGGACACGAGCAACAACACCTCGAGCGCGTCGATCACGGTGGGCGTCTCGGACCTCAAGGTGACGAAGACCGCGTCGGTCGCCAGGCCGAACGAGGGCGATTCGGTGGCGTTCGTTGTCACGGTGCGAAACGCGGGCCCGGACCCGGCCACGAGCGTCCAGGTCACGGACCTTCTCCCGGCGGGCGTGACGTTCGTTAGCGCCGCGGCCAGCCAGGGGGCCTACACGGCGGGAACCGGCATCTGGTCCATCGGCAGCCTTGGCGTCAATGCGACGGCAACCCTCACGCTCCACGTGGCGGTGAACGCCGGGACGGCCGGACGGACGATCACCAATACGGCCGCGGCGACGGGTCAGCAGGCCGATCCGACCCCGTCCGACAACACGGCGACGGCGAGTATCACGGTGAAGAGCGCCGACCTCGCGATCGCTAAGACGGTTTCGAATCAAGCGGCCAACGAAGGGGAGACCGTGACCTATGTGCTCACGGTCAAGAACCTCGGCCCCGACGCGACGAGCGGCGTTGTCCTGCGCGACATCCTGCCGGCCGGTGTCACGTACGCCTCCAACCTGCCGAGCCAAGGTGCGTACGACCCCGGGACCGGTCTCTGGAACGTGGGGGCCCTCGCTCCGAACGCCACAGCAACGCTCGGGATCGTCGTCACCGTCGACCCCGGGACCGCAGGCCAGACGATCCGAAACGCCGCCGCGGTGACCGCCAGCGATGTTCATGACCCCAACCCGGCGAACGATGCGGACTTCGCAGACGCGGAGATCACCGTTCCGCTGGCCGACCTGTCGCTGGCGAAATCCGCCGACCTCACCACGATCAACGAGGGTGACGTCGTGGTGTTCACCCTCGAGCTGACGAACGACGGGCCCGACACCGCGACCAACATCGAGGTCTACGACCAGTTCCCCGCGGAGCTCATCGTCGTGTCGTATCTTGCGAGCCACGGCGCGTACTCCCTCGGTTCGTACACGTGGAGCATCCCGAGCCTCGCGTCCGGCGAGACGGCAACCTTGAGCTTCAGAACTTCCGCTTCGGTGGGGAGCGGAGGAAGGACACTGACCAACACGGGGATCGTCATTGCGGCCGACCAGGCCGACCCGACGGTTCCTGACCGCGCGAGCGTCAGCGTCTACGTCCAGGCCGCCGATGTTGTCGTTGCCAAGACCGTCGGCAACGCAAACCCGAACGAGGGAGATCTGATCGTCTACACGATCACGGCCACGAATCGCGGCCCCGATGCCGCGACCGGGCTGGAGATCCAGGACGCGCTTCCAATTGAGACGGTGTTCGTGAGCGCGGTCCCGACCCTCGGCGGCTACAACCCGGGAACCGCAGTGTGGACCGTCGGGACGCTGGGCGTAAACAGCACCGCAATCCTGACCGTCACCGTGGCGGTCGGGGCAGGCACGGGAGGACAGACGTTCACCAACACGGCGTCGGTCCGATCGGTGGACCAGGCAGATCCTGACACGCAGAACGACACTGCCGACGTGGACGTCACAGTCCAGAGCGCGGATCTCGCGCTGACGAAGTCGGCTTCGCCCGTTCGCCCCAACGTGGGCGGGACGGTCACGTACACCATCCGAATCACCAACGCCGGACCGGATGCGGCGACGGGGGTGATCGTCTCCGACGGTCTTCCCTCTGGGTTGACGTTCGTCTTGGCGACCCCGAGCCTCGGCACAGCCTACGACGACGTCTCGGGACTCTGGACGGTCGGCACGCTCCTGCCTCAGGCCAGCGCCACGCTCCTGATCGACGCGACCGTCGATGCGGGAACGGGTGGCGCCACGCTGACGAACTCAGCGAGCGTTACGGCCGTCGACCAGGCCGACCCGACGTCCGGCGACACGACGGCGTCTGCATCCGTGACTCCGACGCTCATCGACATCGCCGTGGCGAAGACGGTCGACAACCCGATGCCGAGCGAGGGGGACACGATCACGTTCTCCATCACCGTGACCAACAACGGACCGGACCTCGCGACGGAGATCTGGATCGACGACCTGCTTCCTCCGGGGGTGACGTTTGTCGATGCGAACGGCGTGTATGACTCGGTGTCCGGTGCGTGGGACGCGGGCGGGCTGCTCGCCGGCCGCAGCGTCACCCTTCGCATCACCGCGACCGTGAGCGCTGGGACCGCTGGGCAGACGATCACGAACACGGCGTCCCTGGCGGCGATCGACCAGGAAGACTCGAACTCTGCGAACAACGACGCCAGCGCCGGGATCCTTGTGCGGGCGAATCCGGCCGTTCTCGTCACGAAGAATGGGCCGGTCTCGGCCCGCGTTGGCGAGGCGGTGTCCTACACGATGGTCGTGGGCCACGACCTGGTGAATGGAGACGGCTCGCCACTGAGCAACATCGCGGTCAACGACAGCCTGGCAGGCGCCGCGACCTACGTGGGCGGCGACACCAACAGCAACGGCTTGCTGGAGCGGGGAGAGACGTGGACGTTCGGGGTGACGCGGGTAGTTGTCCCGTCGGATCCCGACCCACTGGTGAACGTCGCGACGGCGAGCGGCAAGGACCTCGACCAGGAACTCGTTGCGGCCAGTGACGATCACGCCCTGGATGTCGTTCACCCGCCGGTGGCGAACGACGACACGGCGGCGACGGCGGAGGACACGCCGGTGGCGATCGCGGTGCCGGGGAACGACAGCGACCCGGACGGGAACCTCGATCCGACGACGGTGACGGTGCTCTCGGG